>DATLXP010000173.1:0-3003 GCA_035575695.1 Vicinamibacterales bacterium | reverse complement strand
CGACGACCCGATCCTGGGACTGCCGCAGCGGCTTGCGCTGGAGCTGGCAGGCCTGAGCGTGCACGTGAGCCATGGCCACGAGCTCGGGAGTCCGACGCCGCACACGCTCGTCTATCGGTACCCGGCCGACATCATCGTCTTTGGCCACACCCATAGACCGCTCGTCGAAACGATCGGCCAGACGCTGGTGATCAACCCCGGTGCCGCTGGCCCCCGCCGTTTCAATCTCCAGCCGTCCATCGCATTACTGACACTCCAGGACGGGAGTGCCTCTGCCGACATCATTCCTCTGGGCATGTAAACGCCTCTGGCGGCGGCGTGTCACCAGCCGAAGATCATGTCGGCCGTGATCCGGACGTCGGGCAGAACACGGCTTCCCACGGGATCGAGGCCGCCGTGCAGGCTGCGCGCGACAACGAGGCGATTGTCGAACGAAAGGACGGCGATCTGCCGCTGGGGAATGCTCACGAGCCAGCATTCGCGAACACCGTGCTTCGCAAACCAGCCGACCCGCTCGTCGAGCGTCCCTATCCGCGGGTGTGGAGACAGCACCTCGATCACGAGATCGGGCGCGCCGTACACCCTGTCGGACACGATGTGCCGCCGCTCGTGACCGACAAACAGAAGGTCGGGCTGCACGACGAGATTCGCGTCGGCATCGAGCACGACGTCCATCGGCGCAAACAGCAGTTCACCGGCCCTCGTGTTCCGCACGTGGCTCCCCAGGGCGAACGCCAGCTCCCGAACTACTCTCTGGTGATTGACGATTGGCGAATCGGCCACGCGAAGCGTGCCATACGCAAGCTCGCACGGAAGCACTGTTTCGGGAGTCCGCAGGTAGTCGGCAGTCGTCATTTGACCCTCCGGTGGGTCGAGTCGCCGCAATGGATACACGTCCTCATTCCTTTCACGACCTCTGACGACGACGATGCCATCGTCGGATGGGGAAATCAATAGAGGATTGCGACACAAAATTGCGTCAGTCATCACTCGGGTGGGACGCTAAACTACCGGGGCATGCATTCCCTCGCTTTCCTTCTGGTGTGCCTTTTTGCGTTCAGCCACCTGGCCAGCGCGTCCGCCATGGAGGAAAATGAGGAAGTCGAGGAGCGTGTCGTCTTGCGTCGCGTCCCGGACGGAGGCATCCAGCCCGAGGCCGTGCGGGACGCGGCCGGCCGCATTCACTTGCTCTACTTCTCCGGCGCGCCTGCAGGCGGGGACCTGTACTACGTGCGATCGGACGACGACGGGACCACGTTTTCGTCGCCTCTGCGCGTGAACAGCGAGCCCGGCAGCGCCATCGCCGCCGGCACGATCCGCGGCGGACAGCTGGCGCTCGGCAGGAACGGACGGCCGCACGTCGCGTGGAACGGCTCGGGGACAGCAGGGGTACGTGGTCCGCTGGACCCGTCGACCGGCCGTGCAGGCGCGCAGATGTTTTATTCGCGCCTCAACGCATCCAGCAAGTCCTTCGAGCCGCAGCGCGGCCTGATCCAGCGCACGCTGCATCTCGATGGCGGCGGATCGATCGCCGCCGATGAGTCGGGACACGTGTATGTGGCCTGGCACGGCAACGACCTGGATGGTGCTGGTCGTGACGAAGCCACGCGCTCCGTCTGGATCGCGCGGTCGTCGAACGACGGGCAGAGCTTCTCTCGCGAACACAGCGTGTGGAACCGGCCGACGGGCGTCTGCGCGTGCTGCGCGCTGGAGTTGTTCGTCGTCGGTGGAGCCGTCCACCTGATGTACCGGTCTGCGACGTCCCTGACCAATCGGGACATTCATTTTCTGACCTCGACGGACCGTGGGCGATCCTTCCGAGGCGGGCGCATCGATCCCTGGAAGATCAACGCGTGTCCGATGACCAGCATGTCATTCGCGATGACGGGCACACGCCTGCTCGGTGCGTGGGAAACCGAGGGCAAGGTGTTCATGTCGACGCTGGATCCGGGACAGTCGCGCGCGGTCAAGATCATGGCCCCGGAGGAGGCGACGGCGCAGAAAAAGCATCCGCGGCTCGCCGTGAACGCCAGGGGTGAGACCCTGCTCGTGTGGACGGAGGGGACCGGCTGGTCGCGGGGAGGATCGGTCGCGTGGGCGGTGTTCGGCGCGCGCGGGGAGCGCACGGCAATCAGCGGAAAGCGTCCCGGCGTGCCCGTCTGGAGCTGCGCGGCCGCCGTGCCGCGTCGTGACGGCGGGTTCGTCGTGTTCTACTAGCCATGGCTCACCGTGAGCCACCGTTCAAGGAGAATCATTCATGATCCGCCGGCTTGTTCTGGTCGCTTTGGTCCTCGCCGCTGGCCCAGCCGCGGCCCAGGATGTCCCTGCTGATTACGCCGTCTTCATGAAGACCGTCGAGAAGGGCGGCGATTTCAAAGACGGCGTGTTGAAGGTCAACATCCCGCGCAGCGATCTGCGCGTCACGATCGCGGGGCGTCCGGCGCCCACCCCGCTGGGGTTCGGCGGCTGGCTGGCGCTCACCCCGGCCGATGGAGGATCGCACGTCATGATGGGGGACCTCGTGCTCACCGAGGCCGAAGTGAATCCCGTCATGTCGGCGCTGCTCGACAACGGCCTCGAGGTCACGGCGCTCCACAATCATTTTTTCCACGAGACCCCGCGGATCTTTTACATGCACGTGCACGGACGCGGCGCCGGCGGCGATCTCGCGCAGCGCGTGCGTCCGGCGCTCGCGTTGATCGGCAGACCGCCCGTGGCGGGCACGCCGGCCGCCCCGGCGCCCGCGCGCGGTGTCTCCGGATCCACGATGGCGTCCATCATCGGCCACCAGGGGGAACAGAACGGCCCGGTCTACAAGATCACGATCGGACGTCCCGACATCGACATGCGGATGCACGGCGCGAGGATCAACTCGCGCATGGGCCTGAACACCTGGGCAGCGTTTGCAGGAACGGACGCCGACGCGATGGTCGCGGGGGACGTGGCGATGCTCGAACATGAGCTCACGCCGGTGCTCACGGCGCTTCGCAAGAACGGCCTCGA
>DATLXP010000172.1:0-23438 GCA_035575695.1 Vicinamibacterales bacterium | reverse complement strand
CCGGTACTCAGGAACGCCCGTCATGACGCCATGGAAATCCTTGAGTGGTTCGCCGACCCGCACACGGTCGGGGCCGACCACGAGCTCCCGGATGGCCGTCTCATGGCCGCCGGTGCGTTTCTTGACGACCGAGATCGCTTTCCGCACGTGCCCCCCCGCTTCGAAGTACCGGAAGAGCACGACCGCATCGGCCAGATAGGTGACATCCACCGCGCCTGCATCGCCATGCCCATGAAACCGTGCTGCGTCGCGATCAGCATCGTGGTGACGCCCGCTTCGTTGAGGTACGCCACGAGCTCGTGCATGCGCACCAGCGGCGAATGCGACGAGGGGATCGCATGCAGGTAGCCGTTCAGGCTGTCGATCATCACGACGCGGCTGCCGTCACGATTGACGCGCGCGCACACCCTGTGGGCGAATTCGGCTGGGGAGAGCTCCCCCGGCTCGATCTGGTCGATCGTCACGCGGCCGCTTCGCACGTGCTCCGACATGTTCATCCCCAGGGCGTCACTGCGGTGGAGGAGGATGCTGCGGCGCTCGTCGAACAGGTAGATCGCGCACGGCGTGCGGTGCGCGCTGGCTGAAATGTACTGCGTTGCGAAACTCGACTTGCCGACGCCTGCCGGACCGATGAACAGGGTGCACGTTCCTGGCGTCAGGCCGCCGCCGACAATCGCGTCCATCTCCGCCACGCCGCTCTGCACGAGCTCGGTCGACATGACGCGCTCGGTTCCCGGTATCAGCTGCGGGTAGACCGCGATGCCACCCTTGCGGATCCGGAAGTCGTGATACCCCTCCCTGCCCGCCACGCCGCGCACCTTGACGATGCGGAGCCGTCGTCGGGAGCGCCCGAACTCGTACGCCATCTGCTCGAGCAGGATCACTGCGTGTGCGATGCTCTGGAGCTGGAGATCCCCGCTGGCGGATGTCTTGTCGTCGAGCATCAGCACCGTGCAATCCCGCGTGGAGAAATACTCCTTCAAGGCGAGAATCTGCCGGCGGTAGCGCAGCGGGTCGCGGGCGAGCAGCCGCATCTCCGAGAGAGAATCGAGCACGATTCGCGCCGGCTTCAGACGCTCGGTCGCCTCGAGCACGCGCTTCACCATCTCGGCCAGCTCGATCTCAGCCGGGTGATAGAGCGTGTACTGATCGTCGGTGCGTCCGCCCGGCGGCGTCAACTCGAAGACTTCGACGCCATCGAGCGTCCAGCCATGCGACGCCGCCACGGAGTGCAGTTCACGCGACGTCTCCGACAGACCGACATACAGCGTGTCTTCGCCGAGCCTCCGCCCCTCCATCAGGAACTGGAGCGCCAGCGTCGTCTTGCCGGTCCCCGGCTCGCCTTCGAGCAGGTGCAGGCGCCTGGCGGGGAGACCTCCATGCAGCAACTGGTCAAGGCCGGCGATACCTGTGGATGCGCGTTCGTCGTCGAGGGGGATGGTGGGCGCTGCTGACATCAGATCCTCCGTTGATCCGACACAGCTCATGCGTATTTCGGCGTCAACATGTCATCGTATGACGCCTGCACGGGCGGAGTCGAGTGAAAGGGCAGGATGTGGCGCTGGGGAGAGGCAGGGACGGCGGCGATCCGTGGGACCGCCGCCGTCGTGACTAGAACCTGTAGCTGAGGCCGAAGCGGACTGCCTGGAACTCGAACTTCTCGCTGCGCTCGAAGTCCGTGCCCCCGGCGTTGACGAGAATGAAGGCGTTGGTCGCCGGAGCCGGCCCCTTGGTACGGATGCCGGACTCTTCTCGATTATCGAGACTCGTGAACAGGTACTCGCCGGTCAGGCTCCAGCGCCCGCCGAACCTGACCTCGAGGCCGCCGCCCGCCTGGTAGCCCCAGACGCGCTCGCTCGACCCTTCGTCATCGTCGTCGTCATCCACGTCGTCATCGGTGGGAACGAACGTGTTGACGACGTTGCTGGTCGTGAACCGCTGATCGATGTCGCCCAGGGCCGGGCCGCCCGTGCCGTACACGAGCACGCGATCGTTGCCGAAACCGATCCGTCCGCGGAGCCCGGCCACATGGTTCACTTCCCTCGTGAACGAGTAGAAGGCGGGCGTGATGCTGAAGGCGGTCACGTGGTCGATGACGTCGGTCTTCGACACGTCCACCAGCGCGCCTACGACGAGGCGACCGAACTGCCGGTCGTAGCCGATGCGCCCACCGAAGTCGATACCATCTTCATCGTCCGTGCACCCGCCCGAGGCCATGGCGCCCACCGCGAGGCCGCCGCAGAAGCCGGTCGTGAACGCGTCCGCGCCGGCGGCGTTGCGCACGGTATCGCCGAACGTGCCGTCGAGGTTGGCGTCGAATCTGACTGTTTTCGACGCATCCTTTTTCTGAAACCCGGCGCCGATGGATCCGCCGACGTACAAGCCCGTCCAGTTCTGCGCCGCCGCCGAGCTCGCATTCCCGAAAACCACGACAGCGCACATGGCTGCCACTGCAAAAAGTCTCATCACCCCTCCAAAATGGTGCCGCCAGCCGGACGCGGCGCGGCCTTCTCTGGTACCTACGCGCCCGGAAGGCGCTCGGATTGGACGGGAGCCCACCCCGTTGAGGAACGCGCCGTCATGGCCTAGGATGTCCACGATGAATGAGCGCGCGGGCACACGGTCGAACGCTCTCACGCCTCGGCTGGCCGCGGCCCTGTTGATCGCGTGCAGTGCATGCGGCGGGGACCGCACGATCGAGCGCGTGCAGCTGGCGATCGGTGTCGGTGCGGATCGGTACCTCACGGAGCTCGCCTCGCGCCCCGATCTCGGAAAGTATCCGTTGAACGCCGGCGTGTTCGACACGCTGGTGCGCATGGACGAGCGCTTCCAGGTCGAGCCGATGCTGGCGGAACGGTGGACATATGATCGGCCCGCCAATACCTACCGCTTCACGCTGCGGCGGGGCGTTCGCTTTCATGACGGCGCGGAGCTCACAAGCGACGACGTGAAGTACACGTTCGACCTGATCATCGCCTCCTATCCCCACAATTACGAGGAGCTCGGACCCGCGAGCGTCGTCGCGGCCGACCGGTATGTCGTGGCTGTTACGCCTGTCAAAACCAATCAGCGGCTCGTCGAGCAGATTGCGCATCCCATCTGGGGCATCAACCGGCAGAAGAGCCATCCGCTTCAGCCAGTCGGTACGGGCCCGTTCCGCTTCGTCAGCTATGAGAAGAACACCCGCCTCGTGGTCGACCGGTTCGAGGGATATTGGAATCCTCTGCGCGTGGCGCGGGCACGGCGGCTGACGTTCCAGTTCGTGGGAGATCCGCAGGCGCGGGTGCTCGCGGCGCGAGGCAGGCAGCTCGACCTGGTATCGGACGTTCCGCCCCCCCTCATCCCCGCGCTCGAGCGTCCTCAGTCAGCGCTCCAGATTCTGCGCTCCGAGGTGGGGACGTTCGACGCGTTGAGCTTCAACATTCACGGACGACCGCCCTTCACATTTGGCAGCGACCCCGTCGTGCGTCAAGCCGTGGGACTGGCGATCGATCGAGCGGCGGTGGTGCGCTCGGCGTGGGGCACTGCCGCCGAGTTGAGCACCACGTGGATCCCGCCGGCAGTGCTCGGGGCGCATGCCGCGCTGATCTTACCCCCGGCGTACGACGCGGCGCGCGCCGAAGGTCTGCTCGACGCGGCCGGATGGCGGGTGGCGCACGACGGGATCCGTGAAAAGAACGGCCGGCGCCTGAGCCTTGCCTACACCGTGAGTTTCCCGACATCAGAGCATCGCACCGCCCCGGAGCTCATCCAGCGGCAGCTGAGGAACGTCGGGATCGAGACGCGCATCGAGCTCATGGCCGACGCCGGCGTGTCCGGCGCCATGCGACGCGGCGGGAACTACGACATCGTGCATCTGACCGGTAATCAAAACGAGCCGTATCCGTGTTTTCTGCCGGACCTGCAGTACTACTCGAAGTCGCAGGCGGCATCGACACAGTGGACGGCGCCGGGCGGAGCGACCGACCGTGCCATCGAGGCCTGCCGTGCCGCCGTCGACACCGCGGCAGCCCGCCGGCACGCAGCCGAAGCGATACACGAGCTCGTCGACGTCGAGCACATCCTGATCCCCATCGCCGGCCTGCGACGCATCTGGGCCGCCGGCAAGGACGTGCGTGGCTTCGTGCCGCATCCGTCCGACACCAACCAGCGGTGGGAAGGCGTCTATCGTGCGCGATAGCCGACAGATCTGATGCCCTATCTGGTCCGCCGGCTGGCATCGCTCGTCGTGGTCCTTGTCGGAGTGTCCACGCTGTCCTTCACGCTGGGAGCGTTGGCGCCAGGAGATCCTGCGGAGCTCTTTCTCGAGCGAGCCCTCGCGCGGTCTCCGACCGATGCGCAGGTCGCCGAGCAGCGCCGCCACATGGGGCTCGACCGTCCCCTGGTCGTGCGGTATTTCGCGTGGCTCCAGGGTGTGATGAAAGGAGACCTCGGCTCATCCTGGGGCACCGGCCGCGGCGTGTTCACGGAACTGGTGGCGGCGCTCCCGAAGACGATCCTGCTCGCAACAACCGCCTTCCTTGCCGCCGTCGCCGTCGGTGTGCCGCTCGGCGTGGCGGGGGCGGCGCGCGCCGGCTCGCTGATCGATCAGGGATCGCGCGTGGCCGCCGTGCTCGGGACGTCGCTGCCGACCTTCGTGCTGGGCTATCTGCTGATGTGGCTGTTCGGCGTGGAGCTTCGCCTGCTGCCGGTGTTCGGTGCTCGCTCGGCACGCCATCTCGTGTTGCCAGCGATGACGCTGGCGGCCGGTCTCGCCGGGATGTTCACCCGGGTGATCCGGTCCAATGTCATGACCAGCCTCGGAGAGGACCACGTGCGCGCGGCGCGAGCACGCGGACTGCCGGACCGGCGGGTGCTGTACCGGCATGCGCTGCGCCCATCGCTGGTGCCTTTCATCACCCTGGCCAGTCTCTCACTCGGACACTTGCTTGGCGGCGCCGTCATCGTTGAGTGGATTTTCTCCTGGCCGGGGCTCGGAAGGCTGGGTGTGGAGGCCATCCACAACCGCGATTACCCCATGATCCAGGGCTGGGTGCTGTGCATGGGCGCTGTCTTTGCGGCGAGCAGTCTGCTGGCCGACCTCGTCTACGTATGGATCGACCCTCGCGTGCGCCTGGCACAGGGGGCCCACGCGTGACACGCGGCCTCGTGCGGGAACATCTGGCGCTTCACGCCGGACTGCTGATCGTTCTCCTGCTCGTCGCGCTCACGATCGCAGCGCCACTCGCCACGCCGTACGACCCTCTGTCGCCAGGACCGGCGGCCCTCGAGGGACCCAGCCTGGCGCACCCGATGGGCACCGACGCGCTCGGTCGGGATCTCTTCAGCCGCGTCCTGTTCGGGGCCCGCGTCTCGCTGGGCGCGGCGCTGCTCACGCTTCTGCTCGTGGTCACGGCCGGCGTGGCGCTCGGATTGGTGTCGGGCTACTACGGTGGATGGGCCGATGCCATCCTTATGCGGTTCGCCGACATCGTGGTCTAGGTGCCGACCCTCATTCTGGCGCTCGCCATTGCCGGACTGTTCCGGTCGGATCTCGTGGGCCTGGTGCTCGCGCTGAGCGGAGTGTGGTGGGTTCGCTACGCCCGCCTGGTTCGTGGATTGGTCCTGATCGACCGCGACCTGGCGTATGTCGAAGCAGCCCGCGCGCTGGGCGGTGGGACCCCCAGGATCATCCTGCGACACATTCTTCCTCACGTCATGCGCAGCGTACTCGTGGTTGCGACGCTCGACGTGGGAAGCGTCGTGCTGGCGGTGTCGGCGCTTGCGTTTCTCGGAATGGGCACCCAGCCGCCGACGCCTGAATGGGGCGCCATGATCAACGAAGGTAAGGACGTTCTGTTCGTGGCGCCGCACGTCCTGCTGTTCCCCGGCCTGACGTTGTGCCTCGCGGTGCTCGGCTTCAATCTCCTCGGGGAGGGTCTGACGGATCCTGCGGCTGCGATTCGTCATCGCCAAGCGTGCGCTCGAGATCCTCGGCCAGTTGACCCACGTCGGTACTCTTGATGAGTTCGCGGAACTTTTCGGACTCGATCGTGTCGCGCAACCCGTGGTGCTCGCAGATCTCCCGGAGCATCTTCAGCACCAAGGTCATCTCCTGCTCGGCCAGCAGGTTCACCTGCAGATCGAGATGCGCGCGGTGGTCCTCTTCCTTCGTCATCCGCTTCTGGCTCGCCAGCACGAACAGCGTCAGGAAGATGGCCTCCAGGCTGACGACGGCCGTGAGCAGATCGAAGGGGAAGGGATCGAATGGGGTGACGGGCAGCACTCGCACGTTCGCGATGATCCAGATCGCGAACCAGGCAATATGCCAGGCCACCGTCGACTCCCGGCCGGCAAACGACGACACGCTGTCGCTGACGCGCTGCGCGACGGTCCGGCGCCGGGCCGTGTCTTCCTTGATTCGGGCGACCGCGCGGATGTTCTCGTCCGCGACGGTGCCCGTGTCAGGATTTTGTTTTTCAGCGGGGGCATCGGAGAAACCCTGAGACCTCTCGCGTCGGGGGCTATCGACGCCTCGACGGTTTTTTCTTTTTCGCGGGTGCGGCCTTGGATTTCTTCTTCGGCGAGCGCACATCGTGCCCGTCGGCGTGCGCCGCGTCTGCGGCTTCCTCGTTGATCCCGCCTTCCGCGAGCGATGACAGCTTCTCGTCGGCGGCCTTTTCTTCGTCGAGGTTCTGCTGCAACAGGTTGGCGGCTTCCCTGTGGCCCATCGACGTCGCCCAGGCGACGAGCGTGCCGTAGGCCGCCATCTCGTAATGCTCGACGCGCTGTGCGGCGGCTATGAGGCAGGCATCCATAGTCGTGTCATCAAAGTCTTCTTCCATGACGGCCTTGCCTTCTTCGAGGATGCCGGCAACGCCGTCACAGTGCTTGCCTCGGACTTTTTCGTCCAGGCTTGCAAACACGTCTTCCAGCCGCCCGATCTGTCCGAGTGTCTCCTTGAGATGGGCTTTGAACGCCGCCTTGAGCTCAGGCGTGCTGGCCGCCTTGGCCATCTTGGGCAGCGCCTTGGTCACCTGCGTCTCGGCATTGTAGGCGTCACGTAGTTCGTCGATGAAAGCGTCGTGCAGCGTCTTTATCTTGCCCATGTAGTCCCTCTTTTTTCGTTATCCGATAAACCGATAAACCGATAAGCCGATAAGTCGATAAGCCGATAAGCCGATAAGCCGATCAAACAATCGGCGGGTCTGTCTCGCGATCGAAATGACGATGCTGTGCGAGCGCTGCGATGAACGCCGTCGCGGCCGACTCACTCTCTTTCGACGCCCCGAGCACAAGCCCTGAATCAGGCTGACCGGACGGCAGCTTCTGCGGAATGCCCACCTTCGTCAGGAGTTTCGATGCAGCCCCGAGCACGAGAATCGGCTTGCAGTGCCGGTACTGGTCCTTCAGAAACTCCTGCGCCCGGCCGTCCCCTGCGAGGCGATCGATGGCGTCGTTCCCGTCGGGTAGCACAATCGCGTCGAAGAGGACCGACGCCGCGGCCGAGATGGGAATGTCGATCTCGATCGCATCCCCCCCGGTCGTCTTGACCGAGCCGAGCCGCGGCCCGATGAACCGCGGAACCGCTCCGGCGGCCGTCAGCCGCTCGGCGATCGCCTTCAGTCCTCCCCCTTCCACGCCGTCAGCGACAAGGATCGCGATGCGGCGCGCCCGGATGCTGCCGTCGCCGGGACGGGCAAACAGCGAGAGGGTCGGCGACTTCACCACCTCCGGCTTCACGGTCGTCTTGAGCGCCTTCGGCATCGGCGCCGGCATGGTCCGGATGCCCAGGCCTTCGGCCACGGTTCGCGCCATGTCGGCGTCCACATTCATCAACCCTGAGATCATCCGTTCCCGGATGGCCGGGGTCTGCACGCGCGACAATTCGAACTTGAAGGCGTTGATGATGTGCGCCTTCTCGACTGTCGTCTGGCTGTTATAGAACAGCGTCGCCTGCGTGTAGTGATCGGCGAAGCGTTCAGGCTTGCCGCGGACCTTGTGCGCTGAGGGCTCCATCGGCTCGGGCACGGATACAAAGCCCGCCGCCCCCGCCTGGAACGGACACCCGCCGCCCAGGGAGTTGGGTTCGTACGACACACGCCCTCGGTTGAGCGCCTGACGGTGCATGCCGTCCCGCTGGTTGTTGTGGACCTGTGCGATCGGCGCGTTGATCGGAATCTCGTGGAAGTTCGCCCCGCCGAGCCGTGAAATCTGGGTATCGACGTACGAATGGATCCGGCCGGCGAGCAGCGGGTCGTTGCTGAAGTCGACGCCGGGCACGACATGCGCCGTGCAGAAGGCGACCTGCTCCGTCTCCGCGAAGAAGTTGTCCGGGTTGCGATTGAGGACCATCTTGCCGATCGGCATGACCGCGACGAGCTCTTCTGGCACGATCTTGGTCGCGTCCAGGACGTCGAACGTGAAGCCCTCGGCCTGTTCCTCCGAGAAGATCTGGACGCCGAGCTCCCACTCCGGGTAGGCGCCCGCCTCAATCGCCTCCCAGAGGTCCCGTCGATGAAAGTCCGAGTCGGCTCCGGAGATCTTCACCGCCTCGTCCCACACGAGCGACTGGGTGCCCCCGACCGGATTCCAATGGAACTTGACGAAACTGGACTCCCCTGTCGCGTTGACGAATCTGAACGTATGGACGCCGAAACCCTGCATCGTCCTGTAGCTGCGGGGAATCGCGCGGTCGGACATCGCCCACATCAACATCGCGGAGATTTCCGGCATCAGCGACGCGAAGTCCCAGAACGTGTCGTGCGCCGACCCTGCCTGGGGCATGCCGAAATGCGGTTCGGGCTTGGCCGCGTGGACGAGATCGGGAAACTTCATCGCGTCCTGGATGAAGAAAATCGGGATGTTGTTGCCGACGAGGTCCCAGTTACCTTCATCGGTGTAGAACTTCACCGCGAAGCCGCGCACGTCGCGAGCCGTATCGGTCGAACCACGCTCTCCGAGCACGGTCGAGAAACGGACGAACACGGGCGTCTGCTTGCCGGCTTCGGCAAACAGCGAGGCGCGCGTGAACGTGTCGAGCGGCGCGTAGCACTCGAAATAGCCGTGCGCCGCGGAACCGCGCGCATGCACGATGCGCTCGGGGATCCGCTCATGATCGAAGTGGGTGATCTTTTCGCGAAGGATGAAATCCTCGAGCAGCGTCGGCCCACGCAGGCCCGCCTTGAGCGAGCTCTGGTTGTCGCCGATCGGGACGCCCTGGTTCGTGGTCAGGGGCTGGCCCGTGGAGTCGACGCGCACGCGATCGAGATCACCGATCGTCTTGTTATGGCCTGTGGAAGGTGCGCCACTCCCTGTCTTCTCGGACCCGTTGACCTCCGACACGGTGCTCGAGCCGACGATCGGGTCATCCGCGTCGGCGGACTGACCCACCTTCGGGGCCGTCATGACCGCCGGATCGAATTCGTTCGGCTTGTTGGCGTTGAAGGGAAAGGCCGAAGCCAGCTCTTGTGTGCCCGCGGCCTTCGCTGCCAGGTCGTCCGACGACGATGCGGCCGTGTCTGGTTTCGCAGGACCACCGGCGGTGGGCCGACTGTGTCGTTTCGCTGCGGGCGTGGGATCGACCGAACGGGGACGTTTGTTTTTTGCCATAGTGGGAGCGGGTGCTGGGTTTGAATGTGCGACCGGCAAGATGCGCGGAGGCTGACGGAATTTCTGGCTGTCGTTGCAAAATGGCGGCCGACGACGAAGCTCGGCGCGTAGTCGCGCCATACTCGAGGTCACTTCCATTTCCATGTTGCACACGCCTTTGACCATCGAGCCCGGTTGTCGCATCGCGGTGACCGGTGCGACCGGATACATCGGGACGCGCCTCGTGCCTCGTCTCGCAGCGGCGGGATACCGGGTGCGTTGCCTGGCCAGGTCACCGCGGAAGCTCCACGATCGGCACTGGTATTCGGAGCCGGCGATCGAGGTCGTGGCGTGCGACCTCGATGATGCCGGAACGTTGCGTCAGCGTCTCGAAGGGTGTGATGCCGCGTTCTACCTCGTCCACTCGATGCAGTCCGCAGGGCGCGACTACGCAGAGCGTGATCGCGCGATGGCCGAACGATTCGCCCAGGTCGCGGCAACCGCAGGCGTGCGGCGCATCATTTTTCTCGGTGGTCTCGGCGAGTCGAGCCAGCAACTGAGCGCGCACCTCGCGTCCCGTCGCGAAGTCGAGCGGGTCCTCTCCGCGGGCCCCGTACCCGTCACGACGATGCGGGCCGCGATGATCATCGGGTCGGGCTCCGCGTCCTTTGAGATCCTGCGCTATCTCGCCGAGCGCCTGCCCGTGCTCGTGACGCCGCGCTGGGTGCGCACCGAGAGCCAGCCCATTTCGATTCGCAACGTGCTTCACTACCTCGTTCGGTGTCTGGCGGTGCCCGACACGACCGGGCGCACGCTCGAAATCGGCGGGGCCGACATCGTCACGTACGAGACGCTGCTGCGGATCATGGCGGAGGAGCGCGGACTCGGACGGCGCATCATCATCCCGGTGCCGGTGCTCACGCCGTTTCTCAGCTCCCTCTGGATTCATCTCGTCACGCCCGTCAGCGCCCGCATGGCGCGTCCACTCGCCGAGGGGCTGCGCAACCGGGTCGTCGTGCAGGACGACGCCGCGGCGCGGCTCATGCCGCAGCAGTTGCTTGGCGTCAGGGAGTCGATCCGGATCGCCCTCGACGCGGAAGCGCGGTCGGATGTGGAAAGCACGTGGTCTGCTGCCGGACCCGTGCCGGGGGATCCGGACTGGGCCGGCGGAGATGTGTTCAAGGATGCACGTGAGACGGTGATCGCGGCAACGCCCGAGCGCGTGTTCGACGTGTTGACGCGGCTTGGCGGTCGCCAGGGATGGTTCCACTACAACCGCCTGTGGCGGTTGCGCGGTGTGCTCGATCGACTCGCGGGCGGCCCCGGCTGGAAGCGCGGGCGACGGAATCCGGAGCACTTGTCGTGGGGGGAAGTGGTGGGGTTCTGGCGCGTCACGGAGCTGGACCGGGGCCGGCGCCTGACGCTCCGGGCCGAGATGCGCGTGCCTGGCGACGCGATCCTCGACTTCGAGCTGTCGCCCGCTGAAGCGCGCGACGGCGCACCGGCGACGCACCTCGTTCAGACGGCGAGGTTCAGGCCCAAGGGCCTCGCAGGACTTCTCTATTGGTATGCCGTCACCCCTTTCCACGGGCCCGTGTTCGAGGGCCTGTTGAAAGGGATCCGGGAGGCGGCGGTCGCCCCGACCCCGCCGGTCGCGTTCACCGAGCGTCCTGACACACCGAACGGCGAGTAGCGCCCGCTATCCGCGGAACGGGTCGAACACCGGGACGCCGGCCTTCTCGAAGTCGTCGCCATTCCTCGTCGCCGCCGTGAGGTCATGAACCAGGCCACGGTTTTTGCGCGCGTTCGCAGCGGTAGAATTCCCTGATGCCCAGCGATCTCCCGCCCGCAGACTTCGCGATCGCGCCACCCGTCGAGCCGATGCTCGCCAAGCTGGTTGACGTGCTCCCGCCGCAGGGGCCGTTCCTCTACGAACCCAAGTGGGACGGCTTTCGGGCGATCGTCTTCAGGCGCGGACCGACGGTCTTCATGCAGAGCCGCGACCTGAAACCGCTCGATCGATACTTTCCGGAACTCCACGAGGCACTGCTGGCCGGCCTGCCCCAGGATTGCGTGCTCGACGGCGAGATCGTGATTGCGACTGCGCGCGGCCTTGATTTCGACATGCTCCAGCTGCGCCTCCACCCTGCCGCGTCGCGCGTCGCCACACTGGCGGCCGCCACGCCGGCGTCGTTTGTGGCGTTCGATGCCCTGGCGCTCGACGGTCGCGACCTCCGCCGCGAACCGCTCACCGAACGCCGGCGGCTGCTCGAAGGCGCGCTCGGACGCGTGACGCCGCCGATCCATCTCACGCCGATGACGCACGACCGGGATGTGGCGGTCGACTGGCTCGCACGCTTTGAAGGAGCCGGGCTCGACGGGGTCATGGCGAAACCGGAGCGCGGCATCTACGAGGCCGGCAAGCGCGCCATGATCAAGGTCAAGCACTCGCGCACCGCCGACTGTGTCGTCGCCGGCTTCCGCTGGCACAAGAGTGGAACGGGCACGCTCGTCGGCTCTCTTCTGCTCGGACTCTTCGACGACACGGGGACCCTCCATCACGCCGGTGTCACCTCCTCATTCACAATGGCGAAACGGAAGGAGCTGGCGGAGGCATTAGCCCCGTTACGTCAGCGCGCCCTGGACGATCACCCGTGGCGCGCATGGACCGATGCGGCCGCGCACACGACCACGCGCATGCCGGGCGGGCAGAGCCGGTGGAGCGGGGGAAAGGACCTCTCGTGGGAGGCGCTGCGCATCGAGCGGGTCTGCGAGGTGAAATACGATCACATGCAGGGAGACAGGTTCCGTCACGCGGCGACGTTCCTCCGATGGCGTCCCGACAAGCCCCCCGCGGAGTGTCGCTACGACCAGCTCGAGGTGACGACCGCGTACGAGCTCGAGAAGATTTTCGGTTTGCCTGCACGCGTGCCCCGATCATGAGTGCTCCACACGCCGTCTCGCGCCGCGCCTTCCTGGCCGCGGGCTCCTCGTTCGTCGCGTACGCCGCGCTTGCCGGCGCCGCGACGGACGCGCCCTCGCGCACGCGCCTGGTGCTGCTCGGTACCGCCGGAGGGCCTACACCGAAAGCCCGCAGCGCCGCGCCCGCCCAGGCCATCGTCGTGGACGGCAGGATCTATCTGGTTGACTGCGGCGATGGTGTGGCGCGACAGCTCGCGCTGGCGAAACTGCCGGTTGGCGATCTGCAGGGGGTGTTCATCACGCACCAGCATTCCGACCACAACGCCGGCTATGGTCCGCTCTTGCTCCTTGGCTGGACGGCCGGTCTGTCGAGACCGGTGGACGCGTACGGCCCGCCGCCGCTTGCGGACATGACCGCGACATTGCTCGAGGCCCACAGGTATGACATCGAGCTGCGCATCGCCGACGAGGGACGGCCGCCACTCGCGCCGCTCGTCCGGCCGCACGACATCACGACGGGCGGGGAGATCTTCAGGGACGACCGGGTTCGCGTGACCGCGGCGCTCAACGACCACCCGCCCCTCACGCATTCGTTCGCCTACCGCTTCGACACGGCCGATCGCTCGATCGTCATCTCCGGCGACACGCGCTATTCCGACAAGGTCGTCGCACTGGCGCGAGGCGCTGACGTGCTCGTGCACGAAGTGGTGTCGCGCGAGTACTGGGAGCGCCCGGGAGCGCCGCAGCCGGCGGCAGTCGTCCGCCATATTCTGACGAGCCACACCGATGCTCCGGATGTCGGCAGAGTCGCGGCCGCCGCCGGCGTCGGCATGCTCGTGCTGTCGCACTACGTGCCGACCGAAGGGCCGGGCACGCCGAGCGAGGATGACTGGATCGCCGCCGTTCGGCGCCAGTTCAAGGGGAAGATCGTTGCGGGCCGTGACCTGATGGAGATCTGACGACCCGGACCGGCGTCGGCTACGGCTTCTCCACGCGCCGCGTCGTGTCGAATTCAATGCGGAAGCGGCGGTCGGTACCCTCCCGACGCAGCGCGTACACGAATGTCTTCCCCGGCTCTATCTCGATCGTCCAGACGTTGGTCCTGGCTTCGGGGATCACGCCGATCGTGTGCGCATCGGCAGGGAATTCCTGGCGGGTCGCGCGCCCGGCTCTCCGCGCATCCCCGCCGTAACGGCTGACTTTGTCTTCGGTGCCGTTTTCGTGCCGGTGATCGTGCTTGAGGCGGAGGCCACCCGCCGTGCGCGTGATCACCCACGTCCGCGACCTGTCGTCGCCGACGTGAAAGGGAATGCGGATCTCGTCCGCGCTGCACGGCCCCACGCGCATCACCAGGCGCTTGCCCGCGAAAGTCGTGTCGCTCGGAGGGGCTTCGATCACGGTGCCTTCGAATGCGCCCCCGCAGAGCGCCCGCAGGTTCGTCCAGAACTGCACGTGCGCGGCGTCGGTGACCCGAATCGTTCCCTCTGTGTCAGCCAGGAGCGCCACGAGGTGCTCTTTCCATAGCGCCGCGAGCGTGTGCGTGCCGTGGCCCGCCGTGCGCTCGCTCAACGGCAGCACGATCGCGCGTCCATTCGGCACGCGCGTGATCTGCGTTTCGAGTATCCGCAGCTCCGGCGGGTTGATGATGTCGTCGGCGGAATTGATCGCAACGAGCGGCGCCGTGATCTTCTCGAGCGCGGGGCCCGGATCGTAGTCGCGCGACGCCTCGAGCGCATAGAGGATGTCGTTGGCATCGCCGGTCTTGAGGTAGTTCGCCACGTACGCGTCGAGGACGCGGTCGGCGTCCTGCAGCGTCGGCGCCTCGGTCTGCCGTCGTATCGGGTTACTGCCGACCAGCCACAGCATCTGCGCCGCCGTCCGCAGGCTCCGCGGCTGCGTGGTGTAGTCGCCGTTCTTCCAATCCGGGTCGCTGCGGATGGCGTCGATGACGACCCGCCTCCAGGCACGGTTGCGTCCGGCGATCTGGGTCGGCAGACTCGCGAGCGGCATCAGCGCGTCCATGAAGTCCGGATACATCTCCCCCCACATCCACGTGTGCATGCCGCCCATCGACGTGCCCATGACCAGGCGGAGGTGGCTGACTCCGAGGCCTTCGCGCACCAGCCGGTGCTCGGCCGTCACCATGTCGACATAGCCGTATCGAGGAAACGCCGCGCGCAGACCGTCGCTGGGCTTGCTGGACCGTCCGTGACCGATGTCGTCGGGGAGGATGATGAAGTACCTGGTCGCGGCGAGCGGCTGCCCCGGCCCGAACAGCTCCCCGGCAAAGCCGCGGCCGCTGAACTGGCCGCCGGTCCCGCCGGTGCCGTGCATGATCAGCACGGCGTTCCGCACAATCCCCTGCGCGTCCCTCCGCGGCGTCCCGTAGGTGCGATAGTGCATCCGCAGTTCGGGCAGTGACTCACCCGAGGTGAACGTGAAGTTCCGGATGACGAAGTCCCCTTCCGTCGGCGACGGCACCTGGGCCTGAGGGGGGGGCGCGAGGGTGAGCGTGATGGCGAGCGTCAGCAACCACATAGTCCGCTGATTCTACCGTCCGATCGGACGTTGGGCGCGCCGCGCGAAGAGTGGGCCTGTCCGCCGTAGCGCGCGGCGCGAAGGCGAACTGGACACTCGATGCATAACTGGTCATAATATTGTGGTCATGACAAGGCGCACCAGGGACAGCACGATCGGCGCAGCTGAGTTCAAGGCGCGGTGTCTCGAATTGATGGATACAGTGCGGGAGACCGGCACCGATTACATCATCACGAAGCACGGCGTTCCGGTGGCGAAGCTCGTGCCCGTCGTCCAGCGAAGGGAGCAGCGGCTCTTCGGATCCATGGCGGGCACTGTCATGACGTTTGAACGGCCGTTCGATCCGATCGACGCCGACTACGACATCGACCGATAGCGCCGTGCTGCTCCTCGATACGCACGTGTGGGTATGGGCGCTCGAGGGGGAAACGCGCCGGATCGGGCGCCGTACGCGAGCGCTCCTGGCGCGCGCCGAAGCAGGCGATGCGGTGCGTGTGTCCCCGGTGAGTGTCTTCGAAGTGACGGCGCTGCAGACGCTGGGACGCCTGCGATTCACTCAACGCCCCGACGAATGGATCCGTGAGGCGCTGCAGGCATCAGGCGTCCGGATCGCCGAGTTGTCTGCCTCCGCCGCCGTCGACGCCGGTTCCATCACGCGGGAGGCGCTGGCGGATCCTCTCGACAGGCTCCTCGTCGCGACCGCGCGACACATGCACGCCACCTTTCTCACGTGCGACGAGCGCATCCTGGAGTACGCCGCGATCGATCCCGGGCTGCGCGTTCACGACGCCAGGCGCTGACCCCACCGCATCGTGTTGCCTGGCCGTCTTCCAACCCGGCCAGGTGTCTCACAGGTAGCTCAGCCACCAGTCACGCCGCCGTTGCTTCAAACGCGAGAGCCAGAGGCATAGCGGATAGAGCGCCATCACCACGGCGATCCACACCGCGTAGGTGACTCCCAGGCTCCAGCCGTAGTCCGGTGGAAACAGATCGCGCGGCGTGCCGAGCGTCGGCGGCGGCAGGAAGAGAAAGGATGGCGCGCCGTATCGAAGCCATGTCAGGCCAATCGCCACCGCGTGGATCAGCGGCAGGTGAAGCACGAAGTAGAACAGCGGCACCCGGCCGAACACGAGGAGCGGGTTGCGGGCGCCGGGACGGGCGCCATCCGTCCACCCGAGAAACGCGATCGCCGGTCCGAGTGTCATCAGCAGGGACTGGAGCGACGGCGGGTACTTCGTCGTGTTCAGGAACGACAGGAGCGTCGTGAACGGCGACGGCTGGCCCGTCCACGGCACCGGATCTCCGTACACGTTCACGAGGCGCACCACGATGAACAGGGCCGTCACCGCAAGGCCCAGCCTGACGAGGAGCCGCGATCGACGCTCGGCAGGGAGCCGGTACACTCTGGCGAAACAGAACCCCGCGGCCATCACCGCGACCCACGGCACCAGAGGATACGCGACGATGAGCGTCGGACCCGCGGTCTGGATGACTCCCGGCTGGTGCAGCAGGTTCCAGACCCAGGCGGCGGACCCGAACGACGAGGCCGGCACCCCGTCGGTGAGATTGTGAAGAACGATCAGGCCCGCGGTCACCCCTGCCAGTGCGCGGAACGGCAGGTGGACCAGGCCAGCGAGCACGATCATGCTCAGTCCGAGGGCCCAGAACACTACCAGGATCAGGACGCTGTAATCGAGGTTGAAGAAAAACCCGAATCGCACCAGTGTGAACTCGAGCAGGATGAGCCACAGGCCGCGCGTCACCAGGAAGCGGGAGAGGGCCCACATCGAGCCGCCCCGTCGCTCGAGCCAGAGAAACGCGCCGAGGCCCGCACAGAACATGAACACCGGCGCGCAGAAATGCGTGATCCACCGTGTGTAGAACATGGCCGCCGTCGTCCGCGCCAGGTCCTCCGGCCGGTGCACCATCGACGCCGCGTGCACGTACTCGCGCGCGTGATCGAGCGCCATGATGATCATGACGAGCCCGCGCAGCATGTCGACCGATGCGAGGCGGGGGCTCGTTCGGAGCGGCGCGTCAGCCGGCGCAGGCACATGTGTGTTCATCGCGGATCAGTCAACCGCGGTCACCCTACCACGGCGACCCCTTGCGGCGGGTAATCCCGTAGAATCCCCGGATGCCACGACACGCTCCCCGGCGGGTTCTCCTCAGCCTCCTCGCCCTGACCCTCTGCGCGCAGGCACTTGACGCGCGTCCGGCGCCCCAGCGCGGAACCTACCAGGATCTGGTTGCGCTGTTCGAGGAGTTCCAGGCATTCGAGCGTCCGCCTCTGAGGGAGGGGGCACCCGACTACACGGCCGCGAGCCTTGCGAAGAAGCACGTGCGGCTCAAGAGGTTCCAGTCGCGTCTCGAGGCCATCGACCCGGGTGGGTGGCCGGTGGACCAGGAGGTCGACCATGCGCTCGCGCGCGCGGTGATGAACGGCCTCGAGTTCGACCTGCGCGTGCTTCGTCCGTGGGCACGCGACCCTGCCTTCTACAAATCCCTCTGGGACGAGCAGAGCGATACACCCGCCCACGAGGGCCCCACGCATCATGCCCTCGTCGAGCTGTGGACGTACAGTTTCCCGCTCTCAACGACGGATCAAGGGAAGCTCGCGGCGGAGCTCCGCACGATCCCGCCTCTCCTCATGCAGGCGCGGACCAATCTGACGGGCAACGCGCGCGATCTCTGGATCACCGGCACCGGGACGATGGCGCAGCAGGTGACGGATCTTGACGCGCTGTCACAGCGCATGACCGGGAGCGGCGCGGCCGCCCCGCAGGGCTTCAGCCCTGCCTCGACGCCCGTAGCGCAGGGCTTCAGCCCTGCCTCGGAATTAATGGACGCGATCCAGGCTGCGCGGACCGCGACCGCGGACTTCGTCGTGTGGCTCGAGCGGCAGGCGTCGTCGAAGCATGGGCCGTCCGGCATCGGCAAGAAGGATTACAACTGGAGCCTGCGCAACGTTCACCTCGTGCCGCTCACGTGGGACGATGAAGTCACGATCCTCAAGCGCGAGCTGGCGCGCGCGTATGCGTCGTTGAAGCTCGAGGAGCACCGCAACCGACACCTGCCTCCGCTCACGCCCGCGGCCAGCGCCAGTGAGTATCAGCAGCGCGCCAACGCCGCCGTCACGAAGTACATGGCGTTTCTCAAGGACAAGGATGTGCTGCGCGTCGACGACTATCTCGATCCTGCACTGCGCGAGCACATCGGAGGTTTCGTACCGCTCGAGACGCGCAACTTCTTCGGCATTGCAAGCCACTACGAGCCGATGACGCTCTACGCGCATTTCTATCACTGGTTCGACCACGCGTGGATGAAGCGGGCGCCGCACGCGAGCCCCATCCGCCGCGGGGCGACGCTGTTCAATGTGTGGGACAGCCGGTCCGAAGGCATGGACACCGCCATGGAGGAGTTGATCCTCCACGCCGGCTATTACGACGACAACCCGAGGGCGCGCGAGATCGTCTGGATCATGCTGGCGCAGCGGTGCGCGCGGGGTCTCGCGTCGCTCTACGCGCAGGCCAACGAGTTCGACATCAAGGAGGCGAAGGCGTTCCAGGTGCAATGGACGCCGCGCGGCTGGATGCGTCCCGACCTGGATCTGCTTGGCTTCGAGCAGCAGCTCTACCTGCGGCAGCCGGGCTACGGGACCAGCTACGTCACGGGGAAGTATCTGATCGACGAGTTGATCAGGGAGCGCGCCCAACAGCTGGGAGACGCCTTCACCCTGCGCCGGTTCTTCGATGAGTTCAATGCCGCCGGCGTCATTCCGGTGTCGCTGATGCAGCGGCAGTTGACCGGCAGCCGCGCGCCGCGATAGCCATGGCGCCGGTTATTCCTGATCCCCGCAGAATCAAGAGCTTTCGCACGCAGGCGGCGTTCGCCGCGTGGATGACAGCCAACCATGCCCGCGAGCACGAGCTCTGGCTGAAGGTGCACAAGAAGGGGTCGGGCCTGCCGACGGTGACGACCGCGCAGGCGCTCGACGTGGCCTTGTGCTGGGGATGGATCGACGGCCTCCGCAAGTCGTTCGACGAACAATCGTTTCTTCAGCGTTATACGCCGCGGCGGGCGCGAAGTATCTGGAGCCAGGTCAATCGCGATCATGTGGCGCGGCTGACCGCGGCCGGCCGCATGACGCCGCACGGCCAGCGCCAGGTGGATGCCGCCAGGGCCGATGGCCGATGGGACGCCGCCTATGCCCCGATCCGCAGCGCGAGCGTCGAGACCATCCCCGAGGACTTGCGCGCCGCCATCGAGGCCAACCCGCGCGCACGCGCAACCTTCCGCACGCTCGATCGTATGAACCTGTTCGCCCTGACGTTCCGGACCAACAACATGAAGACGCCGGCCGGGCGCGCGAAGAAGATCGCGACACTCGTCGCCATGCTCGCGCGCGGTGGGACCATCACGTAAACTCGGGCAGTACCGACAACAGGAGTGTCTTCGTATGGCAGCCGTGGGATCGCTCGAGCAGCCGTTGCGCGTCGCCGTCATCGGGTCGGGACCTGCCGCGTTCTACGCATCCGAGGCGCTGCTCAAGCAGGCCACGCGCGTCATCGAGGTGGACATGTTCGAGCGCCTGCCGGCGCCGCACGGCCTCGTGCGCCACGGCGTTGCGCCCGATCACGCGAAGATCAAGACCGTCACGCGCGCCTACGACGCGATCGCGAAGCATCCACGCTTCCGCTTCTTCAGCAACGTCGAGTTCGGGCGGGACCTGGCGCTGGCTGATCTCTCGCGTCACTACCACCAGGTGCTCTTCGCCACCGGCACGCAGACCGACCGTCACATGGACATCCCCGGCGAGGAGCTGACGGGCAGCCACGGTGCAACCGAGTTCGTCGCCTGGTACAACGGCCACCCTGACTATCGTGATCACCACTTCGATCTCTCGGTCACACGCGCCGCGGTCGTGGGCGTCGGCAACGTCGCCATCGACGTCGCGCGCATCCTCGTGCGGACGCCCGAGGAGCTCGAGAAGACCGACATGGCCGCGCATGCCCTCGAGGCGTTCCGCAGCAGCCGCATCGAGGAGGTGTACCTGCTGGGACGTCGAGGTCCGGCGCAGGCGGCCTTCTCGAACCCGGAGGTCAAGGAGATCGGCGAGATGTCGGACGCCGACGTGATCGTCCGTCCCGACGAAGTGCAGCTCGACGCCTTGAGCCAGGCGCACCTGGACGCCGCTCACGACAGGGAGCTCACGCGGAAGATCGAGATCCTCCAGGGCTATGGAGCGCGGACGCCCGAGGGCAAACACCATCGCCTGCACGTCCGCTTTCTCGTGTCCCCGTCCGAGGTGCTTGGCGATGCGCACGGACGCGTCCGGGGATTGCGCCTGGCGCACAACCGGCTCGTGGCGTCGGCCACCGGCGCGATCAGCGCGGAACCGACAGGCGAGTTCGAGGACCTGGACGTGGGGCTGGTGTTCCGCTCGGTCGGCTATCGCGGCGTACCGCTCCCCGGCGTCCCGTTCGACGAGCGGCGCGGCGTGATCCCGAACGACCACGGGCGTGTTCTCGAGCGCGACAAGGGCCAGCCTGTCACCGGCCTCTACGCTGCCGGCTGGATCAAGCGCGGACCGAGCGGTGTCATCGGCACCAACAAACCGGATTCGACCGACACCGTCGCATCGATGCTGGCGGACGTCGACGCCGGCGTGCACTTGAAGCCCGCGGAGCCCGACGCCCGCGCCGCGGAAGCGCTCGTCTTCGCGCGCCAGCCGCTGGCGCTGACCTATGCCGACTGGAAGCGGCTCGACGAGCTCGAGTGCAGCAACGGCGCCGCCTGCGGTCGTCCGCGCCTCAAGTTCGCGTCCGTCGACGAGATGCTCGCCGCGCTGGGACGCAGGCAGCCGTAATGACGTCGTGTCGTCTCCACGTGTAGAATGGCCGACCTGATCACTGATACACGAGGAGATGCGCCATGTTGATGACAACCACCACCGTGCTCGAAGGCAAACCCGTGAGCCGCTACCTCGGCATCGTCACCGGCGAGGCGATCATCGGCGCGAACGTGTTCCGTGACCTCTTCGCCAGCGTGCGCGATATCGTCGGCGGGCGGTCGGCGACCTACGAGCGCGGCCTGGCGGAAGCGCGGAAGGTCGCGATGGAGGAGATGGAAAAGCGCGCCACCGAACTCGGTGCGAACGCCGTGATTGGCATCGACCTCGATTACGAGGTCCTCGGGCAGAACAACGGGATGCTCATGGTCTCGGTGAGCGGCACGGCCGTCGTCTGCTGATTTTGAGACAATAGATCATGCCGACGACCCTCACTGCCCGGGAACGCACCAGCCTGAAGGGCCGTGCGCACGCGCTCGAGCCGGTCGTACACGCCGGCAGTTCGGGCGTGACGGACACCCTGGTCGCCGAAGTGGATCGGGCGCTCACGGCGCACGAACTGATCAAAGTGAAGGTCAATACGGCGGACCGTAAGGAACGTCTCGCGGTGGCGGACGAGATCTGCGCACGTACGGGCGCCACGCCGGTGCACCGCGTCGGGAAGGTCGTCATCCTCTGGCGTCCGCGTCCCGTGGAGGCAGGCTGATGGTGTTTCCGATCGGCGACGACAATACTGGGCGGATCCGGACGCCGTACGTCACGTACCTGCTCATCGCGATGAATGTGCTCGTGTTCGTGTTCCTGCAGGGGATGGGCACGAACGAGCGGTTCACGTATGCGTTCTCGACCGTCCCGCAGGAGATACGCACCGGCGAGGACATCGCGGGCCCGGTGCGTATCGAGGTCGGCGACAAGGCCGCCACCATTCCGCTTCAGCCGACACCGGGGTCCGTCTACTTCACCCTGCTCGCGTCGATCTTCATGCACGGCAGCCTGATGCACCTGCTCGGCAACATGCTGTTTCTCTGGATCTTCGGCGACAACATCGAAGACGACCTCGGCCACGTCCGGTACACGGCGTTCTACCTCGTGACCGGTGTGCTCGCGTCGATCGCGCACGTCGTCTCCACCTTCACGTTCGGCGACAACCCGTTCATACCCAGCCTCGGCGCGTCAGGCGCCATCTCGGGCGTCATGGGCGGCTATCTCGTGATGCACCCGCACCGCCGCGTCCGCGTGATCATGCTCCGGATGTTGACCACCGTCCCCGGCTACGTCGCCGTGGGTTTATGGTTCGTCTTCCAGTTGATCAGCGCGTTCGGCGTCATGGGCGGGGGAGCGCAGTCGGGTGGGGGCGTGGCCTTCATGGCGCACATTGGCGGGTTCATCGCCGGCGCGGGGCTGGTGCGAGTCTTTGCGATCGGCCATGGCCTGCCGACGCGGTGGCGGACGCCTTCGGCTCGCTAGCAGGCCGCCTGAAGAATGCCGGCCTGAATGCCGCCTGCTACGTGCCGCAGAACGTGCGGTAGGGTCGTCCGGACGCGCCTGGCATGCTGAACATCGGCAGGTCCCGGTCGTGATCGTACGGCCGTGCGAGCACGTCGAGCAGCCGCTCCATCACTGAGTAGTCATGGGACGTGATCGCCGCCTGGAGCGCTGCTTCCACAAGGTGATTGCGCGGGATGAACGCAGGGTTGTGCCGGCGCATCAGCTCATCCGCCTCGGCGCGCGACTGCGGCTGCCGCAGGCGCCGCGCCTCCAGCCTCCCCTGCCAGGCTTCGAATTCGGCATCCGCCTGTATCGCGCCCTCAGCGGCAGCCGCGCCGGTCAGCGCCCGGAAGGTATTGGTGAAGTCGGCAGTCGTCTGCTGCATCCAGGCGAGCAGGTCGTCGACGAGTGCCTTGTCTTCCCGTTCCTGCGTGAACAGTCCCAGCTTGGATCGCATGCCGTCCAGCCAGTAGTGGTCGAACAGTTCCGGGAAGCGGTCTATTGAAGCGGTCGCTCGCGCCACTGCCAGCTCTTTGTCGGCGTCGAACAGGGGCAGCATCGCTTCGGCCAGACGGGCGAGATTCCACTGCGCAATCGGGGGCTGATTGCCGAAGGCGTACCGGCCGCCGTGGTCGATTGAACTGAACACGGTATCGGGATCGTAGGCGTCCATGAATGCGCAGGGGCCATAGTCGATCGTTTCGCCCGAGAGCGCCATGTTGTCGGTGTTCATGACGCCGTGGACGAAGCCGACCAGCTGCCAGCGCGCGATCAGCCGCGCCTGCCTGTCGATGATGGAGTCCAGGAGCGCGAGGTGCCCGTCCGCCTTGGCGAAGGCGGAGTAATGCCGCGCCCGCGTGTAGTCCGCCAGGGCCCGCAAGGCGTCCACGTCCTTGTATGCCGATGCCCACTGCATCGTGCCGACGCGGATGTGGCTCGACGCAACGCGCGTCAGCACCGCCCCGTCGAGCTCCGTCTCACGATACACAGGCTCCCCCGTCGTCACGACCGCCAGGCTGCGCGTGGTCGGAATGCCGAGCGCGTGCATCGCTTCGCTGATGATGTATTC
>DATLXP010000171.1:0-15848 GCA_035575695.1 Vicinamibacterales bacterium | reverse complement strand
GTGCTGTCTCGAACGCGATACCCTTGGCGATGTCGTGGTGGACGTGATGCGCCATTTCGTGCGCCAGGATGACTTCGATCTCGTCGTCGGTATACTCGGCCAGGAGCGTGTCCGACAGCAGGATCCGGCGCGTCGAACCTGCACCGACGAGCGCCGCGTTGGCCCGCCGCGTCTTCGCGCCGAGGTCCCATTCGTACACGCCGAGGACCGGCACTCCAGCCTTACGCGAGAGCGCCAGCAACCGCTCGACCAGGGACGGTCGCTCGAGAGGCGTGAACCTGTAGAACAGCGGCAACAGGACGATGGGAGCGACCCTTGCCAGAAGGAGCAGCGCCCCCGCGGCGAGTCCCGCGGCTGGCAGCCACCACCACACGGCGCTCCAGCGGATCAGGACGTAGATCACGTGGGCGGCTGAGACGGCCAGCGCGAGCGTGAGGCCGAGCGCCTTGGCGTGGTCTCGCAGCCATGGGGACAGCGATTCCGAGGAGAGCTCGTAGCGCCGCTCGAGGATGAAGCTGCGGTAGAACACGAAGGGGAACGCCACCAGCTCGAGGAGCAGGAACAGCGACACAATGCCCGGGGAGGCCTTCGCCCACAGCAGCGCGGCGAGCAGCGCCGCCGTACACGTCCACGAGGCGAAGCCGGCGCGCCGCTTCAGGCGTTGGTAGCGCGCGGCCTTGGTTTCGTTCAACGGGAGCTCCTAGCTCCTCCTCAGTTCAGTTGCACCGAGATCAGCTTCGACACGCCGGGCTCCTCCATCGTCACGCCGTAGAGACGATTGGCGATCTCCATCGTCTTCCGGTTATGCGTGATGAGGATGAACTGGGTCCTGTCCTGCATGCCCTGGAGCATCTCCACGAACCGTCCGATGTTGGCGTCGTCGAGCGGCGCGTCGATCTCGTCGAGCAGGCAGAACGGGCTCGGGCGGTACTTGAAAATCGCAAACATCAGCGCCATGGCGGTCAGCGCTTTTTCGCCGCCGGAGAGGAGCTGGATGCTCTGCAGGCGCTTGCCCGGGGGCTGCGCGATGATGTCGATGCCACTTTCGAGTTGATCGCTCTCATCGAGCAGCACGAGTCCGGCGCGGCCGCCCCCGAACAATGTCGTGAACGTGCCCTCGAAGTTCTCGTTGATGACCGCGAAGGCCTCGCGGAAGCGCTCCTTGGTCGTCTTGTCGATCTTCCGAATCGCTTCGCCGGTCTGCGCGATGGCGTCGATGAGGTCCTTGCGCTGCGTCGTCAGGAACGTGTGCCTCGATTCGAGGTCGTCGAACTGATCGATGGCCATCATGTTGACGGCCCCCATGCGTTCGATCTTCGCTCGAAGGTCGATGACCATGTCGTCGGAGGTCATCGCGGCGGCTTCTGCGGCGCCCGCCGTCAGGACCTGGGGGTCCTGGTGCGCCGTGACCTCGTCGGCGCCACCGTCCTCGACCTCCGACGCGTCCGGCGCGTCATCGATGGCCCTCGGCGCGGCGAGAAGCCCGTTGCGTTCGAGCTCGTCCACTTCGGACGCGACCTCGTCGAGGGTCGCCTGGACCGCCTCGACGCACGATGCGGCAAGGTGCGTCAGGTCGGCCTCTGACGTCGCGCGCTCCACGTCCATCCGCGCCACCTCCGAACGGATCGCTTCGAGGATGTGGCGCGCCTCTCGGATCCGCAATTCCTGTTCGTCGAAGGACGCGCGGACGGCCTGCGACTGTTCGTCCGTGAGACGCACGTGCTCCCGGAGGTCGTCGAAGGTCCTGAGGCTGGCGTCGAGCGTTGACTCCGACGCGACAATGGCTTCACCAAGCTCCCTGCGCCGGGTCTCCGTGCGCGAGAGGTTTTCGCGGCGCGACTCCAGCCGGTGCTCGAGCTCGCGCGAGGATTCTTCGAGTCGCTGAATGTCGATCGCCAGGCCGCTCGCGCGCTCGACCAGCGCGGCGTGCGCGGCCTTGGCTTCCGCGGCCTTGTCCCCCTGAGCCTGCATGGCCTCGCGCGCCTCGAACAGGCGCCGCTGGGCGCCGTTCAGCTGCTCGTCGGCGGCACGCTGGTCGACCTCGATGCGGCTGATCGACGCGCGTGCTTCGTCCTGGCGGGCTTCCTGCGCGCGGAGCTCCTCGTCGGCCGAGCGTCGCTCCGTGGCGATCTGGTCCTGCTTGCGCGACACGCGTTCGGCGGCTTCCCGGGCGGCACTCATCTGGAGGTCGTAGCCGACCACCGCTTTTTCCTGCAGGTGCAGTTCCCCCTGCATCGCCATGATCGCCGACTCGGCGGCTGCAATGATCGCGTCGAGGCGCTCCACCTCCAGGCGCAGCCCTTCGACGGAGGCGCGGTCCGTCTCGGCGCGCTCGCGCAGTTCCTTGATCTCCCGCTTGGTCGTCAGAATCCCCCGGGCCTCGGCACGCGCGCCCCCCTGGACGACGTGCGCGCCACGGAAGACGTCCCCGTCCGGCGTGGCGATCAGCCCCGACGTCGTGGCGGCAGCGGCGCGTGCCGCGTCGTAGCTCTCGGCCAGCCAGCTGTTGGCGATCAGGCTGCGGATGGCGTCGGCGGCCGCACCCGAGACCCGCGCCATCTGCGACACGGCCATGAGGCCTGCCGCGGGCGTGGGTCCGTCGAGCGACGCCTGGCCCTCCGCGACAACGAATCCCACGCGACCGGCGTCGTGGACACGTGCAAGGCTCAGCCCCGCGACGGCATGCTCGTGCGAGGGCACAACGATGTGCTGCAGGAGGTCGCCGAGGACCGATTCGACGGCGCGTTCGTAGCCTGCCTCGACCTCGAGATAATCGGCGACCGAACCCATGTGGGCGACATCACCCTGCGACTCCGCGAGGACGAAGCGGGCCCCGTCGCCGTATTCCGCGCGCGCGGTCGCCAGTTCCTCGAGCGATGTGAGCCGCGCGAGCAGCCCGGCGAGCTCGTGCTCGCGCGTCCGGAAGGCGCGGGTGCGCTCGTCCCGCTCCGATCGGGCGCCCGCCAGCTCGGATTCCCGCAACACACGGTCGGCCCGCACGGCATCCATCGCCGTCCGCGCCCGCAGGGCCCCCTCGTCCGCCGTGGCACGCTCGCGCGCCGCGCGCTCCGCTTCGACACGCAGGTCGCCGCTCTCGACTTCGAGCTTGGAGACCTGTTCCGCGATGCGCGTCCGCGCGGTCGCGGCATGGTCCAGTGCGTGTCGCAGTGCCGTCGCCGCGTTCACCGCCGCAAACACCTCGCTGCGCGCCGCCTCCACGTCCCCTTCGAGCCCCTGGATGTCTCGCTGCTGGCACGAATAGGCGGACTCTTCGGCCTGCATCGTGCCGAACGCGTCGTCGCGCTCGGCGATCGCGCGCGCCTGGGCCTCTCGCCGCGCCGTGAGCTCGACGCGCGCGGGTTCGCGCCGCGCCTCGAGCGCGTGGACCTCCTCCTCCATTTCGGCCGCCGTGCGCGCCAGCGTCTCGACCTGCTGCTTGTCGAATGCGATCTGCTGCTGGAGGCGGCCGATGGCGAGCTCGCTTGCGTGCGCCGCCTCCCGCGCCGCCGTCGTCTTCGTGTCGGCCTCCGCCAGTTCAAGGCGCAGCGTCTCGAGCGACGCCTCGACTTCCGCAAGACGGGCCGCGGCCAGGGTTTCACGGGTACGCGCGTCCGTCAGCTTCGTGCGTGACGATTCGATCGCCTCCCCGAGGACGCGATAGCGTTTCGCGAATTGCACTTTCTCCCAGCGGCGCAACTCGTCGCGCAGCCGGCGGTACCGGCGGGCCTTGGCCGCCTGGCGCTTGAGCGTGCCGCGCTGCTTCTCGACTTCGAACACGATGTCGTCGACGCGCGTCAGGTTCTGCTGCGCCGCCTCGAGCTTCAGCTCGGCCTGCCGGCGCCGGCTCTTGTACTTCGTCACGCCCGCCGCTTCTTCGATCAGCTGGCGGCGATCCGTGGGCCTGGCGCTGAGGATCTGGCCGATCTTCCCCTGCTCGATCACCGCGTACGCCTTGATCCCGAGCCCGGCGTCCATCAACAGGTCCTGCACGTCGCGCAGCCGACAGCTTTCCCCGTCAATGAGGTACTCGCTCTCTCCAGAGCGATACAGACGCCGCATCAACTCGACGTCCTTGACGATCAGCGGCGGCGCCTCTTCTTCGACCGCCACGCCGCCGCCGGCCTCCAGCAACTCCGGCGCGGCCGACGCAATCAGGGGCCGCGTGCCGCCGCCATCGCGGGCCGAAGGGACCCGTGCCGCCACGCCCGACAGCTTCAGGCGGACCTCCGCGGTCGCCGTCGGCTTGCGTGCGTCGCTGCCGCCGAAGATCACGTCTTCCATGCGATCGCCGCGCAGGCTCTTGGCGCTCTGCTCGCCAAGCACCCAGGTGAGGGCGTCGACGACATTGCTCTTTCCGCACCCGTTCGGGCCGACGATGGCGGTGACGCCTGCGTCGAAGGTCAGTTCCGACCGGTCGGGAAAGCTCTTGAAGCCGGCGATTTCGATTCGATTCAACCGCATGGTGTCGCGTCCTTCGGGATACCCGCACAGATGGCCAAAAACACAAAGAGCCGCCTCAGGGCCGAGGCAACCTCGTCCTGGAAGCGGCTGGGTTCGCTTCGCGCGTATTCAGTTTCAGGAGATTCGGATGACGTAGCAAAGGACCGTAGATTCCGCCGCCACACCCCGCCCATAGCGGAATGGCCCCTGGCTTTGGAAATCGGTCGTCAGTCTAACAAGCCCCATACCTTGGGGCAAGCTCAAAGTATGCCCCTAAATATAGGGCTAAATGCCCTATTAGATGCGCTTGACGGTTTTTGCCCGGGCCTTCGCGAGCTCGGTGAGCTTTTCCGCTTCCGCGAAGTGGCTGAGCGCGAACTGAGCCTGAGGATCCTTCGCGATCAGGTTGCTCCGCGCTTCGTCCATCCCGAACAGCGCCGCGTCGAGTTCGAAGTGGATCATCGCGCGGATGAATGCGTCGTCCTGCTTGAAGGCCGCGTCGTCGATCCGGACCTTCTGCGAGTCGAGCATGGCGCGGAAGTCGGCGAGCATCGCATCGGTCACGATGAAGCCCTTCGCGATCGACTTCTTGGCCTTGTTGGCCGCCTCCATGCGCGTATCTCCCTGGGCGGTGAACTGGTCCGCGAAGCTGGCGAACGATTGTCGCGCGGACAGCAGCCGGCCAAATCGCGTCGGGCTGAAACCGTCGACGGGGCCCGCGAGGAACTTGTCGGGTTCGATGCCACCGCCGCTGAACACCTTGCGACCGGCGTCGGTGTACTTCAGGTCCGCGTTCGAGCGCTCGCGATTCTGGTTCTGGTCGCGCAGCGAGTAGGTCAGGTACTCATCGAAGGTGCCGTCCCACGGCCGTTGGATCATGCGGCCGCTCGGTGTGTAGTAGCGTCCGGTCGTGACCGCCACTCCCGCGCCTTCGCTGATGCGATACACCGACTGGACGAGCGCTTTCCCAAAGGTCGTCTCACCGACGACGAGCGCGCGGTCGTGGTCCTGCAGCGCGCCAGCCACGATCTCTGACGCGCTCGCGCTGTTGCGATTCAGCAGGGCGACGATCGGCAGGTGCGTGTAATCGCTCGCCTCGGTGGCGCGATAATCCTGGTCGGAATTCGGAATGCGCCCGCGCTGGTAGACGATCAGGTCGCCTCTCGGCAGGAAGCGGTTGGAGACGCGGATCGCCTGATCGAGCAGCCCACCGGGGTTGTCTCGGAGGTCGAACATCAGACGCTTCATGCCCTTTGCCGTGAGCTGCTCGAGGGCTGCACCCAGCTCCCGGTCAGAGGTCTCGGAGAATTCCGCGAGCTTCACGTAGCCCGTCTCCTTGTCCATCATGAAGGCGCCGCGGACGGTGGTGATGTTCACCTCGTCGCGGACGACCTCCATGTCGATCAACCCCTCGTACCCGCGTCGCCGCAGCGAGATGTTGACCTTTGTACCCTTCGGGCCTCTCAACTTCTTGACGGCATCGTCGCTCGTCCAGCCCTTGGCGTCCTGCCCTTCGACGCGCGCGATGATGTCGCCGCGGCGCAAGCCCCCCTTGTACGCCGGCGAGCCTTCGAAAATTGACATGACGGTGATGTCACCGTCGATCGCCTGTATGGTGATCCCGAGACCGTAGTAGCGCCCTTCCTGGCGCTCGCGCATGCGCGCGTATTCTTTCGGATCGAAGAAGCTGGAGTGGGGATCGAGTGTCTTCAGCATCCCGTCGATGGCGCCGTAGACGAGGCGATCGGACGGCAGTTTTTCCACGTACTCACGCTCGACTGCAGCGAGGGCCTCGGTGAAGACCCGGTACTGCTGCGACAGCTCGTCCTGCGACTGGACCACGCTGCCGCCGAACACGCCGCCGAGGACTGCCGACAGGAGCACGGCGAGCATGGCCGCGGGGAAAAACCGGAGGCTGCGCATAAATGCATCGTAACAGACCAAGTGTCACGCTCGCAACGACTTCCGGGGATATCCGGGGCGTTTGGTTAACGCCGCGGACGGGTGGTTCCTATATAATCAGAGCGCCACCAGGTCGCTCGACCTCGTCGCGTTGTTAACCACGGCTTTCGAAGGACTTTCCATGTTCGGATCGATCGGGATGCCAGAGCTGGTCATCATTCTGGTGATCGCGTTGATCATTTTCGGGCCGCGGAAGCTACCCGAGCTCGGCCGTTCCCTCGGACGCAGCTTATCGGAATTCAAGCGCGCCTCGAACGAGTTGAAGAACACGCTCGACGAGGAGATCCGTATCGAGGACCAGCGGTCCACCGAGCGGCCGCGCGCGCCCGAAACCGTCGCCGCGCCCTTGCACGTCGACGAGTCGGTGCCGCGTCGATCCTCGCCTGATCAGGCCTAGCCTGCATGGCGCTCGTGCCCTTTCCCAGCACGTCGCCGGAGCGTCAGGACGACGACGAATCCGGCATCCTCCTGACCGACGCCGATCCGTTCGACGACAGCTCGTCGCGGATGTCGTTCCTCGAGCACCTCGACGAGTTGCGCAAGCGGCTCATCGCCTCTGTGTATGCACTGATCGGCGGGTGCGTCATTGCCTTCATCTTCGTGGACCGTCTCCAGCGTTTCATCTTCGTCCCGCTGTACGAGGCGCTCGGCGGCAAGCAGTTCATGTATACGGCTGGTTTCGAGCCGTTCATGCTGACGATGAAGATCGGCGCGCTTGCGGGTCTGATGATCGCGTCCCCGCTGATCATCTACCAACTGTGGCTCTTTATTGCCCCGGGACTGTACACGCACGAGAAGAAGTTCGCGCTGCCGTTCGTATTTTTCTGCACGGTGTTCTTCCTGATGGGATCCGCGTTCTCGCATTACATCGCGTTCCGGTGGACGTGGACATTTTTCCTGGGGTGGGAGACCGACTACATGGAGTTCCGTCCCTCCATCGCCGAGGCGTTCTCCCTGTACGTGAAGATGCTGCTCGGATTCGCGCTCATCTTCCAGATGCCGACGGTGGTCTTCTTCCTGGCGCGTATGGGCGTCGTCACGGCGGGCTTTCTGGCGAAGAACACGAAGTATGCCGTGCTGATCATTTTTGTGATCGCGGCCGTGATCAGTCCAGGCACCGATGTCGTGTCCCAGACCCTGATGGCGGGCCCCATGCTCGGTCTGTACGCGATCAGCATTCTGATCGCCTGGATCTTCGCCAAGAAAAAAACCGCCGAGGTATAGGGGACAGCCACCTATTCCCTGGAATCAACAACTTAGCGAAATGGTGGCTGTCCCCTTCATGATAAAGCTCGCGGGCGCGGCGGTGATCCTGAGTGTGATGTGGCCGGCGGCGGCCGGGGCACAGAGCTCACGCGAGGTGCCACCGGATACCCGGCCCGCGACGACCACGCCATCCGGCGACACCGGCCTCTGGTTCGTACCGAGCGGAGAGGTCCTCCCCGCCCGCACGTGGTCGCTCAGTGCCTACCGCGTCAATTTCGACTACGAACAGGGCTTCACGGACGTCTCGAACTGGCCCGCCACCTTTGCATTCGGTGTGAAGGATCGCGTGGAACTGTTCGGCGCGTTCACGGTCGTCAACCGGATCGACCGCGACGTGCGACCGCTCTACGCGCCATCGCTCCCCAGGGCCGGCGGCGTCCTCAACGAATATCCCTTCGTCCCCAGCGGCTGGACGGGGAACCACGTCGGCGATCTGTGGCTGGGCGCCAAACTCAATCTCGCCTCGCAGCACCAGCAGCGGCCGATGGCGTTCGCCGTCCGTGCGATGGTCAAACTCCCGACCGCCAGCGACGATGACGGCGCCGGCACGGGCCGGGCAGATTTTGCGGTGGACGGGATCCTCAGCCGGGAGTTCACCGATCGGCTGGAGCTCTCGGGTTTCGGCGGATTCATCAAGCGCGGCGATCCTGACACCTACGACCTGCTGAACGGCATCCGCTGGGGAGTCGGGGCCGCGATGCCGACCCGCAAGAACCTTCGACTCACGGCGGAGATCCACGGTGAGCACTACCTGGGCGACACCGTGGATTTCACCGGCGCGCAGATCCAGACCGGGACGCTGCTCGTGCCGCTGGCCTCGGAGCAGGATGGCCCGATCAGCGCAGCGGTCGGCCTGACGTGGCTGGGCAGGAACGGCCTGTTCGCGGGCGCTGGCGTCAACTGGAACCTGCGGATGAAGGGGCGCAGCGATTTCGGGTACGACGACGAGACTGGCGACGCCCTGGGCGTCCAGGTCCGCCTGGGCTATCACCCGGGCGTGCGCGTCTTCGTGCCGCCTCCCTCGCCAGCCTCACCCGCTCCGGCGCCAAGCAACCGCCCGCCGACGGTTCGAGCGCGGTGCGAGCCCTGCACGGTCGAAGTCGGCAAGACCGCCACAGTGACCGCGGACGCAGCCGATCCCGATGGTGACACGTTGACCGCTCGGTGGAGTGCCGCGGCCGGCACCCTCTCGAATCCGCACGAGCGCCAATCCCCGTGGACGGCGCCCATGCAGGAGGGGGCCGTCCCGATCACCATCGAGGTGAGCGATGGCAAGGGAGGCCGCGCCACCGACGCGATCACGCTCCAGGTCATCCGTCCGGTCGTGCGTGAATTCGTATTCGAGGACGTGCACTTCGACTTCGACCGGTATTCGCTTCGCCCGGAGGCCACGCGCGCCCTCGACGAAGCGGTGAAGGCGCTGACGGCCGACCCGCAGCTGCAGGTGGAGCTCGAAGGGCACACCTGCAACATCGGCACGTCGGAGTACAACCTCGCGCTCGGGGAACGGCGCGCGACCGCCGTGCGCGACTACCTCGCTGGCCGCGGCGTCGGTGCCGACCGCCTTCGCGTGGTGAGCTTCGGCGAGGAACGTCCGAAGCACGACAACACGCGCGAAGAGACGCGGCGCCTGAACCGGCGGGCCGCGCTCGTCGTGAAGCTCAGTCGCTGATCGTGGCTCGAGTGTCGGCTGAAGACTGACCGTACCCTGTCCGGATCATGCCCATCAGAGGATCGTCCGCCACCGACATCCGCCCGCTCATCGAGTCACTGAGCGCGCCAGACGAGATCAGGCGCGAGACCGCCATCGCCCGCCTCGCCATCATCGGCGTGCGCGCGGTCGACCGTTTGACGGCGGCCTACGCAGGCGCAGACGGCGATCGTGCCAAGCGCATTGCGATTCTCAGGGTGCTCGAGGCCGTCGGCGATGCACGGGGGGGACCGGTCGCACGCGAAGCGTTGCACCATGGGGGTGATGAGGCACTGGCGGCTGCCGGCGTACTGCGGGCGCTCCTCGACTCACCGGTCGGCGGCGCGGCCGCCGATGCCCTGGACGCCCTGGTGGCTGTCGCCCTGGATCGACAGGTCGAACGCCGGGTGCGGATGGCCGCCTTCGATGCCCTGCAGGACATGCCGGACGAGGTTCGGGCGCAGGTCGCAACCGCCGTCGCCGACGATCCGGACGCGGCCGTCAAGGCGCGCGCAACCTCGACCGAACGGGATGCGCCGGCCGGTGAGGCCGTGTGGCAGGACGCCATCGAGGGCCGGCTCCCGGACGATCCCGCATCGCTCCGCGAGGCAGCGCACACCCGCGCGACCTCCAGCCCGCTGAGCGCCATTCAGAAGCTCGTCGATGCGCTGCGAGCCCGGGAATCAGCGCCCGGGCACGCGGCGCGGCGGCATGAGTGGCTCGCTGTTCGCGGCGCGCTCCACCAGGCGCTCGCGCTTCGGGCCAGCACGGTGGCGGTCTACGACCTGCGTGAAACGGTGGCGGAGGCGTCAGGATCGCTGCCGACCACGTTTCTCACGGCGCTGCATGTCATCGGGGATGAATCCTGCCTCGAAGCGATCGCCATCGCGTACACACGCGCCGCGGGTACTGCGCCGATGGATCGCGAGACGCCCGGAACCCCTTCGACAGACGACGAGCGCTGGCGTCATCAGCTCGCCGGAGCGTTCCAGGCCATCGTCAAACGCGAAAAAATTGCGCGCACGAGCAGCGTGCTGAAACGGATCGCGACGAAATGGCCTGGCGCGTCGCGCGCGGTCAGTACGACTTCGCGAACCACGCCTCGACGGAAGACTCCCGACCGCACTTGATGCACGTTCCGGGGGTTCGTTCCGAGCCGAAGGGAATGTTCCGCACGGTTGCCTGAGTCTCCGCCTTGATCTGCGCCTCGCACTCGCCGCTCCCGCACCACCCCGCGATCAGGAATCCGGGCCGCCCTTCCATCGCGGTCTTGAACTCGTCGTACGACGCGACGCGCCTGGTGTGCGCCTCCCGGAATTGCAGCGCGCGGGCATAGAGCGCCTGCTGGATCTCGTCGAGCAGGCTGGTCGCCGCCTGCGCGATGCCGTCCATCGGCAGCGAGGCCTTTTCGCGGGTGTCACGGCGCGCCACCATCACGGCCGACTTCTCGATGTCTTTGGGACCGATCTCGATACGAAGCGGCACCCCGCGCAGCTCCCACTCCGCGAACTTCCACCCGGGCGTGTACGAGTCGCGATCGTCGAGCAGCACGCGGATCCCGGCCTTCACGAGCTCCGCCTGGAGCTCGCGCGCTTTCGGCAACACCGTCTCCTGCCAGTTGCCCCGGGGGATCGGCACGATCACGACCTGGTAGGGCGCGATGCGTGGGGGCAGGATCAGGCCGCTGTCGTCGCCGTGCGTCATGATCACCGCGCCGATCAGCCGCGTCGACACGCCCCACGAGGTCGTCCAGACGTGCTCGACCGTCTTGTCACGCCCCTGAAACTGAATGTCGAACGCCTTGGCGAAGTTCTGCCCGAGGTTGTGCGACGTGCCGGCCTGCAACGCGCGACCGTCACCCATCAGCGCCTCGATCGAATACGTGCGTGACGCACCGGCGAACTTCTCGCTGTCGCTCTTCTGTCCGTCCACGACCGGCATCGCCAGTTCGGTTTCGGCGAACTCCTTGTAGAGCGCGAGGATCTTCAGGGTCTCTTCCTGCGCTTCCGGCTCGGTCTCGTGCGCGGTGTGCCCTTCCTGCCAGAGGAACTCGGTCGTGCGCAGGAACGGCCGCGTGACCTTCTCCCAGCGAACGACGTTCGCCCACTGGTTGATGAGGACGGGCAGGTCTCTCCATGACTTGATCCACTTCGCGTAGCAGGTGCCGATGATGACTTCCGACGTCGGCCGGACGATCAACGGCTCGGCGAGCTCTTCGTCTCCACCGCGGGTGACCCAGGCCACCTGCGGCGCAAAGCCCTCGACGTGCTCCTTTTCCTTCATCAGCAGACTGGCGGGGATGAAGAGCGGAAAGTACGCGTTGACGTGACCGGTGGCTTTGAACCGGCGATCGAGTCCCTGCTGGATGAGTTCCCAGATCGCGTAGCCGTACGGGCGGATGGCCATGCATCCCTTGACCTCGGTGTAGTCCGCGAGCTCGGCCCGCCGAACCACGTCGAGATACCAACGCGAAAAATCCTCAGACTGCGGGGTGATCTCGGTCACCATCGCGTCTTTCTTGCCACCCTGCTGCGACATGCTCAATCCCTCTTATCGATCTATCGGCTTATCGATTTATCAACTTATCGATCTATCGACTTATCGACTCATCGATCTGTCGATCTGTCGATCGGTCGATCGGTCGATCGGTCGATCGGTCGATCGGTCGATTGGTCGATTGGTCGATTGGTCGATTGGTCGATTAGCCGATTAGCCGATTAGCCGATTAGCCGATAGATCGATCCGCCGATTCCTCGATTCTCCGTCTCCAGTTTATATCGTCGCGCTCGGGGTAATCCTCGCGGAAGTGCGCGCCGCGGCTCTCTTCGCGGCGCAGCGCCGCGCGCGCGATCAGCCGCGCGACCGTCAGCAGGTTCGCGTCCCGCCACTGGCTCGCGTCGAGCCTGCCCCGCCCGCGCAAGTGCGCGTCGAGCCTGCGCCAGGGCACCTCGAATGTCTCGACCGCTCGCTGCAACGTCTCCGCGGTCCGGAACAATCCGACGTCCCGCCACATCACCTCGCGGACCTGCTCGACGGGACCCAACCGCAATCCCCCGCCACCGTCTGCGCCGCGAGCATTTTCGGCGACCCCTGCACCCTCGGTACCCCGTGCAGCGTCGGCACCCCCAACACCCTCGGTACGCCGTGCAGCGTCGACACCCACAGCACCCTCCCTCATCGCGAGCGCCGCCCGCGCCCCGAACACGAGTCCCTCGAGCAACGAGTTGCTCGCGAGGCGGTTGGCTCCGTGCACGCCAGTGCTCGCCACTTCGCCGGCGGCGAACAAGCCGGTGACCGACGTCCGGCCATCGAGATCGGTCGCGACACCTCCCATCACGTAGTGCGCCGCCGGGCCCACGGGGATGGGGTCCCGCGCCAGGTCGAGACCTGCGCGTCGGCACGCGTCCGAGATCAGCGGGAACCGCTCGTGCACGTACGCCGGATCCATCTGCTGCAGGGAGAGGTACACCGGACGGCCCGTCCGCGTCTCCTCCCGGTCGATAGCGCGCGACACGCGGTCGCGCGACGCAAGATCACCGGCCGCCTCGTAGCGGCGGACAAACGCCTCACCCTCGGCGTTCAGCAGCCGAGCCCCCTCCCCGCGAAGTGCTTCAGACAGGAGAAAGCGGGGTTGCCCCTCAACCTTCAGTGCGGTTGGATGGAACTGGACGAACTCGAGGTCTGCGACAGCCGCTCCTGCGCGGAACCCCATGGCGATGCCGTCGCCGGTCGCCACCGCCGGGTTCGTCGTCTCACGGTAGACCTGCCCGGCGCCCCCCGTCGCGAGCAGCACCACAGAGGCGCGGGCCTCACGCTGCCGGCCGGACGGGTCGAGAAAACAGGCCCCCCGGCAGCGCCCGTCTTCGATGATGAGGTCCACGACACGCGCATGTGCGTGCACCGTCACCCCTGGCATCGACGACGCGCGCGCCCAGAGAACGCGACCGATCTCACGCCCCGTGGCGTCCCGCGCATGCAGCACGCGACGCGCGCTGTGAGCCCCTTCGATGGCGAGCGACGGTTCCCCACCAGGCTCGCGGTCGAACCGCGCACCCCACGCCATCAATTCGCGGACGTACCCCGGGCCGTCATCGCAGAGCACCCGGACGGCGTCCGCATCGCACAGACCGTCGCCGGCCGCTATCGTGTCTGACGCGTGAAGTGCCGGGGAATCGTCGGCCCCCATGGCCGCAGCGATGCCGCCCTGCGCGTAGCCGGTGTTGCCCTCTTCCGGTTCCGCCTTGGTGAGAATGAGGATCTCGCCAGCGCCGCTCAGCTCCACCGCTGCGCGAAGCGCGGCGATGCCGCTGCCGATGATGAGGAAGTCCGCGTGAAGGTCCACGCTATTGCCTGCTATCCTACCATCCACCGCATGCCAACTCCTGTTGCTGTTACCCCCGTGCGGCTGATGGTCCGCACCGCATCAGCCGAATACCCGGTCGAAATCGCTCCGGGCGCATGCGACCACCTTGCGTCGACGCTCGATGCGTGCGGGGTTCCGCGCCGGCGCTTTATCGTCGCCAGCACCACCGTCTGGCGCCTGCACGGCGACCGCTTCGGCGAACTCACGCCTGAAGAACCGATCCTGCTGCCCGACGGCGAACGCTTCAAGCATCTCGGCACGGTGGGACGCATCTACGACGCACTCATCCGCGCACAGGCCGACCGAGGGTGCGCCATCGTCGCGATCGGCGGGGGGGTGCTGGGAGATGTCGCCGGATTTGCCGCCGCCACGTTCCTCCGAGGCATCCCGGTCGTCCAGGTGCCGACGACGCTGCTTGCCCAGGTGGACAGCGCCATCGGCGGAAAGGTCGGGGTCAACCACGCGCTTGGGAAAAATTTGATCGGCGCGTTTCACCAGCCGACCGCTGTCATCATCGACCCCGCACTCCTCGAGTCCCTCCCCCGGCGCGAGTTCCGGGCCGGGCTGTACGAAATCGTGAAATACGGGGTGATCTCGAGCCGCCCGCTGTTCGACCGGCTCTCGACCGACCTGCCGGCGCTGTTCGCACGCGATCACGCGGTCCTCGTCGCGGTCATTGCGGAGTCGTGCCGCATCAAGGCCGCGGTCGTGCAGGCCGACGAGCGCGAGGCGGGGCCGCGCCGGGCCCTGAACTTCGGTCACACGGCAGGGCATGCGCTCGAAGCGGTCACAAAATACCGCAGGTTCCGGCACGGGGAAGCGGTCGCCTTCGGCATGCTCGCGGCCGCCCACCTCGGGGTCGCCAGGGGGACCATGCCTTCATCCGATCGCGATGCACTCAGCACGCTGATCATGACGATGGGGCCGCTCCCTCCGATCGGCGATCTGGAAGCCGCGCAGGTTGTCGAGGCGGCGGGGCGCGATAAGAAGGTCGTCGACGGCACGCTGCATTTCGTGCTGCCGGGACCGATTGGTTCGACCGAGATCGCCACCGACGTCACCGGCGCGGAGCTGACACAAGCCCTCGTCGCAATGGGCCTCCGCGGGTAACGCTATTCGAGGCGGTAGTCCTTCATCTTCGCCGTCAGGGACTTGTGCGTGATCCCGAGCGCGTCGGCCGCCTTCATGCGGTTCTGATCCGCCTGACCAAGCGCCAGTTCGATCTTGCGGCGCTCCACTTCAGCGGCCGCGCGGCGCGTCACGTCATTCAGGGAGCCGGCGAAGTCGAACGCCGACCACGGATCCGCCTCCTCAGGCTCGACGCTGGTGTCAACGGACGTGAGACTGAGGTGTCGAGGGAGGATGGCATCCCCGTCGGCCAGGATCACGGCGCGTTCGATGCAGTTCTGCAACTCACGCACGTTGCCCGGCCACGGGTACTCGCGCAGGGCGTCGAGCGACTCGACGGGCAAGGCCAGGGGTCGCTTCTTCATTTCCCGGCTGAAGCGGTCGACGAAGTAGTGCGCCAGCCGGCCGATGTCCCCCTTGCGGTCCCTCAGCGGCGGCACCACGATCGGAAAGACCGACAGGCGAAAAAACAGGTCCTCCCGAAAACGCCTCGCGGCCACCTGCGCACGCAACCCCCGGTTGGTCGCCGCCACGAGTCGCACGTCCACCTGCACCGATGCCGTGCCACCGACACGCTCGAACGTCTTTTCCTCGAGCGCCCGCAGGATCTTCGCCTGCAACGAGAGCGGCAAATCGCCGATCTCGTCCAGGAAAAGCGTGCCGCGGTGCGCCATCTCGAATTTTCCGGGCTTCCTGCCCACGGCGCCGGTGAAGGCACCCTTCTCGTGGCCGAACAGCTCCGTCTCGAGCAGCGTCTCAGGGATCGCGGCGCAGTTGATCGCGACGAACGGCATCGTGGCGCGTTCGCTCAGCGCGTGCAGCGAGCGCGCGAACAATTCCTTCCCCGTCCCGCTTTCCCCAGCAATCGGTCCAGAGCCGCACTTTGAGGCGCACGCCTCCGTACAAACAAAAAGACCAGTGCGCTCAAGTCGCACTGGCCTTTGACCATGAAGTAAGGACGCGGCGCCGCCTCGGTCGGGGCGAAGCTGAGGGCGAGGT
>DATLXP010000170.1:0-32656 GCA_035575695.1 Vicinamibacterales bacterium | reverse complement strand
CCGAGCTGCTCCAGCTTCGCCTGTTGCTCCTTCATCTTCAGATCGAACAGGCGTGATCGCAGCACCTTCATCGCGCTCGCGCGGTTCTTGTGTTGCGACCGTTCGTTCTGGGAGGTCACCACGATGTTGGTCGGGATGTGGGTGATGCGGACCGCGGAGTCGGTCACGTTGACGTGCTGGCCGCCCGCACCGCTCGACCGGTACGTGTCGATGCGAAGGTCTTTCTCCTCGAGATCGACCTCGACGTCCTCCGGCAACTCGGGCCAGACGAAGACCGACGCAAACGACGTGTGCCGCCGTGCGGCCTGATCGTAGGGGGAAATGCGCACCAGGCGATGCACGCCCGCTTCGGCCAGGAGCATCCCGTACGCGTAGTCGCCGAAGATGGTGAGCGTCACGCTCTTGATCCCCGCCTCTTCGCCTGGCTGGAAGTCGAGGACTTCCCGCTTGAAGTTGTGACGCTCCGTCCATCGCACGTACATGCGGAGCAGCATCTCGGCCCAGTCCTGGGACTCGATGCCGCCTGCGCCCGGGTGAATGGTGACGATGGCGTTCTTGCGGTCGTGCTCCCCGCCGAGCATGCGCTTGGTCTCGCCCGCATCCACGACCGCCGTGAGGTCGTCGAGGCCTCGCGCAAAGTCTTCGCCGACCGACTCCCCCGCCTGCGCCCACTCCACGAGCACGGCCAGGTCGTCGACCCGCGTCTGCAGAGACTGGCTCAGGTCCCGGTCTTCTTCGAGCCGTCGCCGACGCTGGAGCAGCTTCTGCGCCGCGTCCTGGTCCTTCCAGAAATCCGGATCGGACACGCGCGCTTCGATTGACGCAAGTTCGGCTGTCGGGCGTGAGGCGTCAAAGATAGCTCCGCAGGTCGAGCGCGCGACGCGCGAGATCCTCGTGCCTGCGAAGCTGTTCGTCAATGCTGGTGGACATGGGATCCTAGCAGGCCGCTGAAGGATGCCGGCCTGAATGGAAAATGGTAGATGGAAAATGGAAAAGAACGGCTGAATACTGGCGTTTTACCATCTTCCATTTACCATTTGCCATGCAGGATGCACAGCATCCTGCTAGTGTACCGCGCGCCGCGTGCCGAGCATGGCGGCGACGACGACCGCGAGCGAGAGCCAGGCGATGAGGTCGCCGATTCGACTGTAAATCGTCCGCGACTTGATGAACCGCAGGTCCGCCACGACGACCGCCTGGCCGAACAGCCCGGTCTTCTCAAGCACGCGGCCGTAGGGGTCGATGAAACCGCTGATGCCGGTGTTGGCCGCCCTCGCAAGATAACGGCCCCCCTCGATCGCGCGCATCGAGGCCTGCTCCCAGTGTTGGAAGGCGGCCGATGACCTGCCGTACCAGGCATCATTGGTGATCGTCGTCAAGAGCTCGCTGCCATCCTGCACGGAGCGCCTGATGAGGTCCGGAAAGATGACTTCGTAGCAGATGGCGGTGCTGACGACATGGCCCGCAACCGGCAGGAGGACGGCATCCTCTCCTGGCGTGAACGCCGAAACGGCCTCGACGATCGGTCCCACGAAAAACAGCACCGACTTGAGCGGCACGTATTCCCCGAACGGCACGAGATGCATCTTGCGATAGACCGCGCCCACCTGGCCGTCCGGCTTCACGAGGAACGCCGCGTTGTAATAGCGATCCTGCGTCGGCCCTTTCGCAGCCGTCTCGTTCACGGACTCCACCTGATCGCTGCCAATCAGCAACGTCGCGTTCGACTCCGAGGCGAGCCGCCGGATCGCACCGCCGCGGACCAAGTCCCGCTCGAAGTAGAACGGCGTGGACGATTCCGGCCACATGATGAACGTCGCCCCTGCGGCGAGCGCCTGCCGGGTCATGTCGAGATACCGTTGGGCGATCAGGTCCGCGATCTCGGCATTGCCGGTGTAGGCCGCGTTCTTGTCGTCCTGCAGGATATTGCCCTGCACGACAGCCACACGGACCGGATCTCCTTGTGAGGTCAACATCGACGACCTGATACGTCCAGCACCCCAGAGCGACGCGCCGCCGACGAAGACGATCACGCTGGCCGCGAGCACCCACCTCGAGCGGCCGCGCTCGAGCACGATTGCCCCCGCGGCGGCACCCGTGAGCGCCAGGATCCACGACAGGCCGTAGACACCGACGATGCTCGCCGACTGGGCGATGGGGAGGGCGGTGACCTGACTGTATCCAAGCAGGGCCCACGGAAAGCCGTCCCACAGGTATTGCCGTCCGAGTTCGGTCGTGACCCAGATGGACGGAGCCAGCAGAAACGCCGCGAACCCATACGCGCGATAGCACCGGGCAAACATCAGCGAGAACGCGGCGGGGAAAAGCGCGAGGTAGGCCACCAGCAGTGCCGCGGCCACAACGGCAAGCCCGATGTGCAGGCCGCCAAACGTCGTCATCGTTTCGACGAGCCAGTACAGCGTGCCGGCGAAGTACACGGCGCCGGCCAGCAGACCTGTGAAGAACGCCTGGCGCAGCGAGCGTGCGCGGGCCGATGCGACGATCAGCGGCGTGAGCGCGATCCACGCCACGGCAGGGTGCCCGAACTTGGGGAAGCTCAGGGCCAGGAGCACTCCCGCCAGAAGCGCTAGCGCTTGATATCCGGTGTGAATTGCTCTTCCTTCTCGAGGCGGCGCGCGACCTGATCCGCCTCACGGCGGTCGTTGTAGCGGCCGATTTGAACGCGGTAGATCTGCGGAGAGCCGGCCGGCGGATTGAGCAGGAAGGCCGGATACCCCTTGCCGATGAGGCGCTGGACGATGGCGCTGGCGGCCGCGCGGTTCTGCAGCGCCTGCACCTGCACGACCCACGTGCCCGCGCGCCCAGCTGTCGGCACGTCGGTGCCAGTCGTCCGGGGCGGAGGCGCCTGTGGCGCGACCGGGGGGGGCGCCTCCACGGGCGCGGGCTGCGGTTCGACCGCCTCGGGCTTCAGGTCGTCGGCTACCGGCGCGGCTCCCTGGAGTCGCTTGTGATAACTGAGCTCATCGTCCGGGGCCGGCGCGGGGGGTTCCGCAGCAGCAGGGCTGTCCTCTGTCGTCGCAGGCGCCGAATTGGACGCGATCGGCTCGGCGTCGAGCGTATCCCCCCCTCGCTCGGCGCGTACGCCACGTCCGACAAACACCCCGCACAGGAAGATCATTACCGACACGACGGTCGTTGCCATGAACAGGAAGAGCACCTGCTTCCCGCTCAACTGGACCTCGTGAAATCCGTCTTCCGCTGCGTCGTGTGACAACTGGGGTACGCCTGTGCCTTCTGGGATGAAGTCGAAACTGGTTACGGTGCGATCCGTGAGGGCCTGCCGGGAGCGATTTTAGCACGCTTCCCGGACACGTTTTCCGTTCGGCGCAGCCGCGCACTGGCCGCGCTGGTTCATTTGGCGGGCACGGACGCCAGCAGACGTTTGGCCTCAGCGGACGAAGGGTCGAGCACCAGCGCGCGGGCGAGCTCCGTTCTCGCGGCCGCAGGATTCTTCTGTTTCAGATACGCCTCGGCCATGGCAATCCGGGCGGCCGCCGTCTCGGCACTCCAGATCGAAATCTTCAGGGCATCGACGGCGTCGGTCGTGCGGCCTGCCCTCAGGTGGATCCGTGCCATGAGCAGGTGTGCCTGCGCCTCGTAGGGAGACAGGTAGACGGCGCGGCGAAGCTCCGCCAACGCCTGGCGGTCCTCTTCACGTTCGAACAGCCGGCGTCCGCGATCGAGGTGGAATGTCGCGAGAGTCAGCTGCTCGCGCTGAGCGCTGTTGACGATCGACTGCTCGGGCCGAATCGCCGCACGAAGATCCGGGTCGCCGCGCACGCGTTCGAGCCCCCGCGGCACCGGCAGCCTCTCCGCTGCGGCGCGCTTCTCGAGCTCGGCGTACTCCGACGACAACTGCCGCGCAAGCTCCTTTTCGCGCGCCGCCTCGACGGCGCTGCCGCTGGCCGCGAGCGCAGCGCCGAGCACGTAGTGGGCATCGGCGTCGGCGGGATTGCGTCGCAGCGTTTCACGCAACCAGTAGATCCCCCCCTGGTGGTTGCGCTCGAGCACGTACGCATAGCCGAGATTGAAAAGGACATCGCTGTCGCCCGGGTCGGCGTCAGCGGCCTTGGTCAGAAAATATGTCGGCAGCCCCGTCTGGGACGTCGCGCCGCGCCGGAGCTGCACGATACCGAGGTTGTTGTACGCGGAGGCGGTAAAAGACGCCATGCCGGCGGCTTCCGCGAGTGCCTTGAACGCGGTGTACGCTTCCTCGTACTTGTGCAGTTCCAGGAGCGAGACAGCCGCGGCAAATGTGGCCTGTCGCGCGCGGGGGGACCCGGCCGCCACGCCTCGCGCGGCCGCGAGCGCGGCGGCGTGATCGCCCTGATCACCGCGGACGCCCCAGAGCGCCAGCAGTGCGCGGTCATAACCGGGATTGAGTCGGACCGCGCCTTCGAGAAAGGTCACACGCGCGGCCGCACTCTCAGCCATGAGTCCCTTGACATACTGTTCGAAGGCTTCGAGAGGCGGCCGGACGGGGCGCTCGGTCTTCGTCCGGCCCTCAGGCGCGAGCCGCCGGGCAACGGCCTCGAAGACGGCGAACACCTCCGACAGCACGCCGCGTTCGGTCACATTGGGTTGCAGGCGTCCCACGTCGATGCGGATGCTGTGCGCCTCCACGATCAACGCCGAGCCGTCGACCGCGACGGACCCGACGACAATCTCTGACGCGCCAACGAACTCCCCGACCTTGATGACTGTTGCGCGGCTCAGTGTCGCGGTGGGCGGCAGGTGAAGTTGCTCGAACGCGCGGATACGCTCGGCTCGGGCGATCGCGGCCAGGCCGCGGCTGTTCAGGTCGTCGGCGAGCAGCAGCGCGGCCGCCTCCCCGATCCAGTGCAGCCGGGCGTCCCGCCGTGGATTCTCGAACGGCATGACCAGGATGCGTCCGGACGACTGCGCGGCCGACCGAACGGGCAGGAGGCACAGGAAAAGGACGACGAGGATCGTTCGCATGGTCATGGCGTCACCGGGGCCTCACCCTCGCCGGCGGGCACCACGGGGGGGCTGCGGTCCACCGAGACTTTCAGCACGCATCCCCGCCTGCCGCCCGCCGCGCGGCACTCGACCACGTGCACCGTTGCACGGAGATCGAGCAACGTCAGCACGCGCGCGGTCGCCGCGGCGTAAAACCCGCAGAGAGGCACGTGAGACGCCTCGCGGACTTCGCAGAACAGCGATCCCCGAAGGTCCACCGTGGCGACACCGCGCCGCCAGCTGATGATGGCCCGCGTGCCGGGGTACGTCGCCCGCACGAGCATCCGGACGGTGCGCAGCGTGGCACGGGGGCGAATCGGCACGGGCAAGGCGCCGATCAACCAGTGCTCGAGGCGCGGGAGCGCGCGAACGGTCCATTCCGCCGCGTACTCTCCGGCCCGTGTCGTCACGGCAACATACGGGTCGTCCCCCTCCGTGCGCAGGAAGCTGATGACCGCCATCAGCGGCGCCAGACCGATCGTCCCCTCGCGGAGGCCCGACGGGTTCAGCCAGTTTTCGTAGAACTCCAGCCGCGTCGGCAGAACATCGCCAATGGCCTGATGCAGGCTGGCTACGAGCACACGTCCGATGCGGGCTTCACTCATCGCGACTCGCCAAGGGGACAGCCACCTTCATGACACGACGAAAAGATGGCAGTCTCCTTTTCGTCCTCTGATACTGTTGACCGGATCGGCCATGTCGAACCAGCGTTGCATTGCTGCCGCCATTCTCGCTGGCGGGCAGGCGCGCCGTTTTGGCGGCACGGACAAGAGCGCGCTCATGATCGGCGGCTCGTCGATCATCGCCAGGCTCATCGAGGTTCTCCGGCTCGTGACACCGCACGTCTTTGCCGTTGGCGACCGTTACGGCGCGGCCGCGCGCGCCGGCATCCCCGTGGTTGCCGACGCCGTGGATCACGGAGGCGCGCTGGCCGGCATCTACACCGCCGTCGTGGCGTCCCCTTGTGACCGCACGCTCGTTGTCGGGTGCGACATGCCGTTTCTGACCGAGGCGTTCCTGCGGCACCTGGCAGGGTTCGACACGGCCGACGTGGTCATGCCCCGCCGCGAATCGGGTTACGAGCCGCTCTGCGCCATCTACGGACGCGCGTGTGCGGCGCCGATCCTCGCGCGCATCGAGCGCGGTGAGCGGCACGCGGCGGTGCTGCCGCAGGGCGTGCGAGTGGTGGAAGTCGGCCCTGGAGATCTGTCGGCGTATGACCCGGACGGTCTGCTGTTCGTAAACGTCAACACGCCGCATGATTACGCGCGGGCCCAGCGCATGATTGCTCGCGCCACAAACGATTAAACTGAAGAAGGAACCGGACGACGATCCTATCACGGATGTTTGCCCCCTCATGATTCTGCCGATCCATCAACTCGTTCGCGCCCGCATCATCGACACAGTCGGGCGTTTGTACTCCATCGATGCGGCCGACCCGGTCCTCGCGGAGATTCCCGTCGAACTGGCGCCGAACCGCGGCCTGGGCGACCTGGCCGTTCCACTCGCCTTCACGCTCGCCCGGCGTCTGCGTAAAGCCCCGCGCGTGATCGCCCAGGAGGTGGCAGCGGGGCTCGGCACCGTCGAAGGATTTTCCCGAATCGAGCCGGCCGCGACTGGCTACATCAACTTCTTTCTCGACCGGTCGCAGCTTGCGGCGCGCTGGCTTCGTGATCCATCCGTGCCGCCGGTCGCGGGCCCCACCAAGGCCATCGTCGAGCACACGGCCATCAACCCCAACAAGGCCGCGCACATCGGCCACCTGCGGAATGCGGCGCTTGGTGACGCGTTCGGCCGTCTCCTCCGCTTTCTCGGGCAGGAGGTCGAAATACAGAACTACATTGATGACACGGGTGTCCAGGTTGCCGACGTCGCCGTCGGCTTCCGGGAGCTCGAGCACCAGTCGCTCGACGACGTGCGCCGGATCGCCGACACGACCCGGTTCGACTACCACTGCTGGGACCTCTACGCGCGCGTGACCGAGTGGTACGAGGGTGACAAGGCACGGCTGGCGATCCGCACCGCGGCGCTGCACGACATCGAGCACGGCGGCAATGCGACCGCGGACATGGCCCGCTTCATCGCCGACCGCGTCGTGCGCTGTCACCTCCGCACGATGGCGCGCATGAACATCGGCTACGACCTGCTCACGTGGGAAGGGGACATCCTCCGCCTGCAGTTCTGGGCCCACGCCTTCGCTTACCTGAAGCAGACCGGCGCGGTATTCCTGCAGACCGAGGGCAAACTCAAGGGCTGCTGGGTGATGACGATCGAGGACGACGCCCCCGCCACCGAGACGGAGGCCGGTAGTGACGAGGAGCCGAGGGAGAAGGTCATCGTCCGCTCGGACGGCACGGTGACGTACGTCGGCAAGGACATGGCGTATCAATTGTGGAAGTTCGGCCTGCTCGGTAAGGACTTCCGCTACAGGATCTTTGAAGATGGAGACCAGCCTCTGTGGTCCACGACCTCGAATGCGGGGGACGCCAGCGCGAACCCGCCCCCGTTCGGCCGGGCATCCTGGGTCTGTAACGTCATCGACACGCGCCAGTCCTACCTTCAGAAACTGCTGAAGCAGGCGCTGGTCGCCCTCAACTACCGCGAGCAGGCGGCGCATTCGATCCATTACTCATACGAGATGGTGGCGCTGTCGCACGCCACCGCGCGCGAGCTCGGGTACGACACGAGCGCGGTCGCAGACCGTCCGTTCGTTGAGGTGTCGGGGCGCAAGGGACTCGGGGTCAAGGCGGACGATCTGCTCGATCGCCTGCGCGACAAGGCGGCAGTCGAAGTGGCGAAGCGCAACCCGGAACTGCCCGCTGAGGACGCGCGGCACATCGCGGAAGCGATTGCGACGGCCGCCGTCCGATATTTCATGGTCAAGTTCTCCCGCGGCAAGGTCATCGTCTTCGACATTGACGAGGCGCTGAGCTTCGAGGGAGAGAGCGGACCGTACCTGCAGTACGCAGCCGTTCGCGCGAACAACATCTTCAACAAGCTGAAAGAGCGACACGACCTTGACGAACCATCGGTGATCTCGCGCGCCACGGAAGCGCAGGGCAACGCCCTGACAGGCCCGGGGGACGAGGCGGATGACCTGTGGAATCTGATGCTCGAAGCCGCGAGGCTCGACGAGATCGTGGACCAGGCCGTGCGAACAATGGAACTCTCTGTCGTGGCCAAATACGCCTTCAGCCTCGCGCAGGCCTTCAACGGTTTTTATCACAAGTACTCGATCCTCAACGAGGAGCGGGAGGACGTGCGAGTGTGGCGCGCCGCCGCGGTCGCCTATGCCCGCAGGCAGCTCACGCGCGCACTGGACCTGATGGGCTGCGCGGTCCCGGCCAAGATGTGATCCCGGCCATGGAACGAACACCGATCATCGGCATCACGCGCTGCAGCCGGCTGGACGATTACGTCGCGTCGGTCGAACGGTCCGGGGGCCGCCCCCGCATCCTGGAGGTCAGCGACAGTCCCCGGCAGATCGTCGAGCAGATCGATGGGTTGGTGCTGACGGGAGGCGGAGACGTGGATCCGGCCCTCTACAGCGAAGAGCGTCATGCTTCAGTGCAAGACGCCGAGCCGGGCCGCGACGAGTTCGAAATCGATCTCGCGCGCCACGCCATGGACGGCCATCTGCCGCTGCTGGCCATCTGCCGTGGGGCGCAAGTCCTGAACGTCGCCGACGGCGGCACACTCGTGCAGGACATACCGACGTTTTCAGCCTCGGAGCTTCTCCACGCGGTCACCAGCCCGAGGGATCACATCGCCCACGATGTCGCCATTGCGCCAGGTTCCCGGCTTCAGCGGGCACTGGGGGATGCCGTCAGCAGCAGCCATACCTGTCGCGTCAACAGCCGGCACCATCAATCGGTGGGGCGGCTCGGGCGCTCGCTCACGGCGTCCGCCACCGCTCCCGACGGCGTGATCGAAGCGATCGAGGCCGCCGACGGAGATTTCTGCCTTGGCGTCCAGTGGCACCCGGAGAATTTCTGGCGCACCGGCGAATTCAAGGGACTGTTCGACGCGTTCGTCGCATCAGCGAGGGCGCGCACGCGAGCGTAACGCCGCGAGAGCAGCCCCGCGGCGCCGCCGTGGTCACGCCAACTCGAAGACGCCCAGCGACTCGACGTGCGGGGTGTTCGGGAAGAGATCGAATCCCCGCAGGCTCACCATCCGGTAGCCCGCGTTCAGCACTCGCCGCGCATCGCGAGCCATCGTCGGCGCGTCACAGGACACGTAGATAACCCGTCCCGCACGGGACCGGCCAATGGCTTCCCCGGCTTCCGGCGACAATCCCGTTCTGGGCGGATCGACGATCAGCGTGTCAGGCGCGCCCGCCCGCCTGCGCAGGAGAAAGCCTTCCACGCTGCCGTGCCCGACGCGGAGGCGGTCACCGAAGGGGGCGGCATTTCGCTCCAGGTCGCGACCGCTGGCGGGATCCCCTTCGACCGCTGTGACGTCGCCCCTCCCGGCGGCCGCGAGGGCCACGGCAAAGAGTCCGACTCCTGCATAGAGATCGAGGACCCGTCCCTCGGGGACCGCATCCATGACCGCGCCCACGAGCGCGCTCACGAGGAACCGGTTCGCCTGGAAGAAGGACTCGGGGTGACGCCTCAGGGTACCCTCTGTCGCCCGGCCGCCGGTCAGCAGGCGTATCGGGTCGCTGACGAGCGGTTCTCCCGTCGACACCCGCGTCCCGTCAGGGGTGCGTGCGGTCGCGCCCGTGAGGCCCGCGGCGCGAGCGGCGTCGCGCAATGTCGGCTCGAGATCGTCGGACGGACCGGCCGCCACATGCACCGCGCGCTGATCGGCGGCGATGTTCTCCGACAGTTCCGCGGACTCCACGGCGATCCCGCGCGCCGCAAGGGCCGAGACGACCGCGTCCACCGCGTCAACGGACTCCGCCAGCAGCTGCGCCGTCTGACGCGCGTCGCAGAGCTCGTGGGTCCCCTCCCTGAAAAACCCGGCGCGTCCGCCGCGAACATGGAACCGTGCCCTCATCCGGTAGCCCCTGTCACCGGCGAACTCGACGATCACCCGCTCAGCCAGCGGGATCTTGCCGATACGCACGAACGCATCCTCGATGATCTGCGCCTTGAGCTGGACCTGGCGCGGGTACGCAATGTGTCCGTAGAGGCAGCCTCCACACGCGGGGTCCTCCCTCGTGTCGCGCCTGTCGTTCGAGCGCGTGAGGACCGCGATGGTGTCGGCGAACGCAAGGCGCTTCTCCGCCCTGGTGACGCGCGCGAGCACACGCTCGCCGGGAATGCCGCCGGTCACCAGGACGACCTCCCCATCGTGGCGCGCGATCATCCGCCCACCCGAGGCCGGCTTGTCGACCACCAGCTCGATCTCCGCGCCAGGGTTCAGGCCCATGAGGCACGTCGAATCAGTCGTGTCCGCCCGACCTGAAGGTCGAGCCTACGTGAGATGGGACTACGTGAGATGGTCCTGCGTGGGATGGGCCTACTCATAGGTCACGATCGGCAGGTTGAGCGAGTCGCGCAGCAGCCGATCGTAGGCAAGAGCGATCGCGCGCTCGCGTGCGTCACCTGGCATGCGCGGCAGGAAGGCGGCCAGTTCCGCGTTCACCTCGCGGCGTAAGGCATCGGACGTCGCTCGATCGACAGCGACACGCGCGATCTCCAGGAGTGAACGGTCAAGCTCCGACAGCCGCGCAATCAGCTGTGCGCGCGCGTCACCCCTTGCCTGTCGGGCCGTCGCACCCAGCTCGTCGAGTGCGGCGATCGTCGAGGCGACAGCCTGCTCGAACGCCGGGGTCTGTCCAGTCCTTCGACCCGCCAGCAGCCGCGACACGGTCCGCTCGATGTGGGACACGAGCGAGCCCTTGCTTGGCGCGGCCGCTTCGCTCACGCGGTCGGCCCCTGCGCCGATCGCGCGGCGCCAGTCATCAAAGGCGTGCAGCACATCGGCTTCGCAGAACTCGATGCGCAAGGGACGCCGCCGCTGCCCCTTCGCTGCGTGGCGCTCGCACGTTTGGTCGATGCCGCGAAAGGCCACCTTCAACGGGATCCCCTCATCGGCCCAGCGGCGGACCTGCTCGAAGGCCGGACCGACGATGCGAACGAGATGCCCTTCGTTCTTCTTACAGAGGTAGGCCTCGACTTCCCGGCAGTAATCGAACGAGTCGTCCATAACGGGTTACTGCCTGTTGCGGCCCCAGATGATCCTGAGCCCCTGAAGGGTCAGGTCCGGTTCGACGCGTTGGATGGTCGTCGTCTCCGCCGCCAGAATGTCGGCCATGCCGCCCGTCGCCAGGCACATCGCGCCGCTCCCACCCTCGAGCTCTCCTCGCATACGGGTCACGATGCCGTCGACCATCGACACGTATCCGAAAAACAGACCTGACTGCATCGACGTCACCGTCGTCCGCCCGATCACGGCCGGCGGTTTTCGCACGTCCACGCGCGGGAGCCTGGCGGCGCGTTGAAAGAGCGCGTCTGCTGAAATGCCGATACCGGGGCAGATCACGCCCCCGATGTACTCGCCCTGACCCGAGATGGCGTCAAAGGTGGTCGCCGTACCGAAGTCGACGACGATGATCGGTGTCGAGCCGGCCCGACCGAACATCTCGTACGCCGCGACGGCATTGACCACGCGGTCCGCGCCGACATCCGAGGGAGGCTGATACAGGATCGGCATGCCCGTGTTCGACGCCGGTTCCACCGTGAGGGGACGCCGGTCGAAAAACCGCTCGCACATCTCCTCCATCGTCCGCGTCAGCGGCGGCACGACCGACGAGAGGATGATGCCGTCGATGGCGGCAACGCCGATGTCACTGCGCTCGAACAGCTGCGAGACGAGGATGCCGATCTCGTCCGACGTCCGCTCGCGCATCGTCACGAGGCGCCAGCTCTCGGTGAGCAGCTCGCCTTCGAACACGCCGAGGACGATGTTGGTGTTCCCGACGTCGATGGCTAGTAGCATGCTGACCTCATAGCCAACGCACCGTACCCGATGTGATCCGTTCGACTTGGCCAGCGGTCTGCACGAGCAACGCGCCGTCATCGCCCAGGCCGGCCGTGCGGCCCGAGGTGACGCCGGTCGGTCCGTCCCACTCTACGGTATGCCCCTGCGCTGACGGGGCGAGGTCGCGCCAGCGGCTGAGCACCCCGGCGGGCCCCCGCGAGTCGAGCTCTGCCATCCGCGTCCGCAAGGCGACAAGCGTGGCCGCGAGAATGTCGCCGGCGTCGGCCGGGCGACCGAGCTCGGACTCCAGCGACGTGGCGCGGTCTGCGATGTCCGCGGGATACGCGGCAGGACGAAGATTGATACCGAACCCGAGCACCACGAACTGCACACCACCCGCGTTGGAGGACGCCTCGGCGAGAATCCCTGCCAGCTTTCGCCGCCGACCGGGACCTCCGCTGACCATGCTGACCATGATGTCGTTGGGCCACTTGATCTCGACGGCAAGCCCCGTGGCCGACGTGATGCCTTCGGCCACCGCGACACCCCCTGTCAGCGTCAAGTACGGCACCGCGCGCCGGTTACGACAGACGACCGACACGTAGAGCCCGGCGCCCGGGGGAGAAAACCACGACCGGCCGAAGCGACCGCGCCCCGCCGTCTGTGCGGCCGCTACGACGGTCGTGCCCTGCGGGGCGCCACCGTGCGCCAGTCGCGCGGCCTCGTCGTTGGTCGATCCGATCTCGCTGAAATAGTGGAGCGCCCGGCCAAAGCTGCCGAGGCGCGCGGCCGCATGCCTGAGGGCGGTTTCGAATTCGACGGGCGGAGCCTCAGGCATCCGGCTCCAATTCAAAGCTCAGGTCTGCTGCGGGCGCCGAATGCGTCAGCCCGCCAACCGACACATAATCGGCGCCCGTGGATGCGAGTTCGGGCATACGGGCGAGCGTCACTCCGCCCGAGATTTCTGTTTTGGCGCGTCCCGCGATGCGGCGGATCGCTTCGCGCGTGTCAATGATGGACAGGTTGTCGAGCAGGATGACGTGCGCGTGGGCGGCAAGCGCCGCGTCTACCTGATCGAGGCTCTGCGCTTCGATCTCGATCGGCATCTCGTGCAGGGCCGCTGTCATGCGGGCCATCGCCTGCTGGACGCCGCCGGCAAGGCGGATGTGGTTGTCCTTGATCAGGATGCCATCGTCCAGGCCGGCGCGATGGTTCATGCCGCCGCCCGCAAGAACGGCGTATTTTTCAAGGGCGCGGAGCGTCGGCGTGGTCTTGCGCGTGTCCAGCACGGAGATGCGGCCTGCTGCCGCATCGACGAATCGGCGCGTCAGCGTGGCGATGCCGGAGAGCCGCTGGAGAAAATTCAGCGCCGTTCGTTCCGCGGTCAGCATCGCCCCGGCGGCGCCGCGCACCTCCGCCACAATGTCGCCGCTGACGTAACGGGAACCGTCCGGCACACGGACCGTGAAGATCGCCGCAGGATCGAGCTGGCGGAAGGCCTCGGCTGCCACGGCAAGTCCCGCGAGGACGCCATCCGATTTCGCAAGGATGACGCCGCGTGCCCGCAACGCGGTGTCGACCGTCGCTTCGGTGGTCACGTCGCCCCACCCGAGGTCCTCCGCAAGTGCCCGCCGGACGATTTCACGATAGACCCCGGGATCCATCGGTTCAAACGGCACCTGCTTCACGCCGGAACCTCACGGGCAAGGGGCGGTGCGAACGTCGCCTCCACGAACAGGCTCTCGTGTTCGACGAATTCGAGTTCGTCGATGTTGGCAGCCCGTTTCAAGTCGGCTTCCGCCAGGCGCACTCTCGCAATACGTTCGGCGCCCCAGCCGATCTTCGCATGGGCGATACGCGCCTTGAAGCCCTGCTTCTGCAGCGACCGCTCGCGCCGGATCGCCGCAAGCGCCTCGATCACGTCGTCGTACACGGCCTCGGCAGCCTCGTCACGCGCACCGCCGATCAGCGCGAGCACCTCGCTCGACGTGGGCCACGACGCGAGGTGGATTGAACCCGGCCGCCACCAGGACCACACTTCTTCAGTGACAAACGGCAGGTATGGCGCCAGCAACCGCAGGAGCACGGAGAGGGACGACGTCAACCCGGTGATCGCCGAGGCGGCGCCCGTGTCTCCGAATTCACCGTTGCGGCGGGCCTTGACGAGCTCCAGGTAATCGTCGCAGAACGCCCACAGAAATTTCTCGGTCGTGTCGAGCACACCCGCGTAGCTGAACTCCTCGAGCTCCCGGGTCGCAACATCGACGTGCGCCGCGAGCTTCGACAGCAAGGCCCGATCGACGGTCTCGGTCACGGCGCCGGTCGGCGACGCCGTCGTCAGCACGAACTTCGACGCGTTCAGCAGCTTGATCGACAAACGCCGCCCGACTTTCATCTGGGCCGGATCGAACGCCGTGTCGGTCCCTGGCCGCCCACTGGCCGCCCAGTACCGCACGCCATCGGAGCCGTGCTCCTCGAGCAACCCCATGGGCGTCACGACGTTGCCCTTCGACTTCGACATCTTCTTGCGGTCGGGATCGAGGACCCAGCCGGAAATGGCCGCGTTGCTCCACGGGATGCTTCCGTGCTGGAACTCGGCGCGCAGCATCGTGGAGAAGAGCCACGTCCGAATGATGTCGTGCGCCTGCGGACGCACGTCCATCGGAAAGATCCGCGAGAACAGATCGTCGTCTTCTTCCCACCGACCCGCGATCTGGGGCGTCAGTGACGAGGTCGCCCACGTGTCCATGACGTCGGGATCGCCGGTAAAGCCGCCGGGTTGATCCCGCTGTTCCGCCCGGTAGCCTTCCGGAAGGTCGGTGGACGGATCGATGGGCAGCCGTGATTCGTCGGGGAGCAGCCGTGCCTCGCGATCGACGGTTCCGTCCTCACGTACCTGGTACCACAGCGGGAATGGCACCCCAAAGAAGCGCTGACGGCTCACGCACCAGTCGCCGGCCAGACCGTGGATCCAGTTCTCGAGCCTCGCTTGCATGTACGGGGGATGCCATTGGATCTCGCGCCCGCGCTCGAGCAACCGGTCGCGCGTCTCCATCGTCCTGATGAACCACTGCCGGCTCGTGATGATCTCGAGCGGACGGTCCCCTTTCTCGTAGAACTTGACGGCGTGCGTGATCGGGCGCGGCTCGCCGAGGAGGTCCCCGCTGGCCGTCAGCAGTTCCACGATGCGGACACGCGCCTTGGTCGCCGACAGGCCGGCGAGCTGGTCGTACTGGACCTGCGCACGCACAACGTCGTCGGACTGCCAGCCCCCTTCGCCCCAGGCCACCGGCTTGAACGCGCCGTTCGGAAGGAGTACCGCGCGAACGGGCAACCCCAGTTCGCGCCACCACACCACGTCGGTGACGTCGCCGAATGTGCAGATCATCGCCGCGCCGGTGCCCTTTTCGGGATCGGCCAGCGCATGCGCCTTGATTGGGACGCGGACGCCGAAGAGAGGGGTGATCACCTCGGTCCCGAAGAGCGGCTGGTACCGGGGATCGTCGGGATGCGCGACGATCGCGACGCACGCGGGGATCAACTCGGGCCGCGTCGTATCGACCTCGACGAACCCGGATCCGTCTGCCCGGGCGAATCGGATCTTGTGGTACGCGCCGGGCTGCTCCCGGTCTTCGAGCTCCGCCTGCGCCACCGCCGTGCGGAAGTCCACGTCCCACAACGTCGGCGCCTCGAGCTGATACGCGAGCCCGCGCCCGAGCAGCCTGAGAAACGACAGTTGCGAGATGCGCTGCGCCCGGCGATCGATCGTCGCATACGTCATCGACCAGTCCACCGACAGGCCGAGATACCGCCACAGGTGTTCGAAGACCTTTTCGTCTTCTCCCGTCAGCCGCGTGCACAGTTCGATGAAATTCGGCCGCGATACCGGGATCGGCTGTTTGCCCGGCTTCTCCGGAGGCGTGAAATCCGGGTCGTACGGAAGCGACGCGTCGCAACGCACCCCGAAGAAGTTCTGCACGCGCCGCTCGGTCGGCAAGCCGTTGTCGTCCCATCCCATCGGGTAGAACACGGCCTTGCCGCGCATCCGCTGGAAGCGCGCGACGACATCTGTGTGGGTGTAGGAGAAGACATGCCCGACGTGCAGCGAACCGCTGACCGTCGGTGGAGGCGTGTCGATCGAGAACACACCCGACCGGTCACGCGTGCGATCGAAGGCATAGACCGCGTCGTGCGACCACCGCTCGGACCACTTCTGCTCCAGGCCTTCGAGCGCAGGTTTGTCGGGGACGCTGATCGGGTGGCTCTGGTCCACACCATCTGACATATCCGACGATGGTATCAGGTAGGTCAGCGGACGTGGGACTTGATGCGCTCGATCTCCTGGCGAACCAGGCGCTCGGCCACGTCGAGCACCGTGTCTTTGACGGCACTCTCTCCGAGGCGTTCGATGACGCGCTGCGTGATCTGCTCGATCATGGCGTCGTCAGGGGCGCGCAACGCGCCGGCCGCCGGTGAGAAGGCCTGTCCCTGTTCGGCCGCGAGAAGCGATGCAAACGCGTCGGCCAGGGACACCGGTTCTGGCAGCGCGGCTGCCTGCGTCGGGGGCATCGGCGACACGACGTGCGGGACACTGTGCGGCACCACGGGCGGAGGCACGACCGGCGTCAGGGCGACTGGCTCTGACGGAAAGACCTGCGCGGAGGTCACCGCCGGAGCGGCGTCAGCCACGCCCCAGGACAGCTGGTCGGCGGCATTCGTCGTGCGTGGCAGCGATTCCGGATCTGCCTGGATGCCTATGTCCGGATCCCATCCTGCGAGCTCCTCCGCCAGGCCGCTGTAACCTGGCGGTGCTTCGTCAGAGTTCCGCGTCGTCAAGGGCGGATTCGTCTCGAATGACTGGCGGCCCATCGGGACCTGTGACGCCGGGGCGGCCGAGGGGTGCGGGCCATCGAGCGTCGAAAAGGCCGCATCAAGCCGGTCGAAGTAATCCTCGATGGAGCCCTGCGGGGTCGCCGGCGCTGCAGGCGCTGCAACGGGAGCACGCCGGCGTTCGATCAGATCCTTGACGCGGCTGATCACGAGCTGCGGTTCGAATGGCTTGACGAGCACGCCGTCGCATCCCGCCGCGCGAGCCCGCGCCTCGTCGATCGGCTCGAACGCTCCGGTGAGCAGCAACACGGGAATGTGGGCAAATTCCGGCGTGCCCTTGACGAACGCCGCAACGTCGTACCCGTCGCGCTCCGGCATGCCGATGTCGGCCAGGACGATGTCCGGGCGGTCCGACTGGATGCGCTGGATCGCCTGCTTCCCGTCCCCCACGGCGATGACCTGGAAGTCCTCATCGGCGAACGTGAGTTCGATCACGCGCTGAATCGTGACGCTGTCGTCGGCGAGCAGGAGCTTGTGGGGCATGGCGGTTATACCTGTTCCACGCGGGTGCGCACGTTCGCGGCGACGAAGTCTATGATCGTCTGCATGGGTGTGCCAGGCAGGAAGATACCCTTGACGCCCGCAGCCTTCAGTTTCGCGATATCGACGTCCGGAATGATGCCGCCGATGACGACCAGCACATCGTCGAGCCCTTTTTCCCTGAGCAGGTCCATCACCCGTGGACAGATATGCATGTGCGCGCCCGACAGGATGGACAGGCCGATCGCGTCGGCGTCCTCCTGCAGCGCGGCCGCCACGATCATCTCGGGGGTCTGCCGAAGGCCCGTGTAGATGACTTCCATGCCCGCGTCACGCAAGGCGCGCGCGATGACCTTGGCACCCCGGTCGTGGCCGTCGAGGCCGGGCTTTGCGATGACGACTCGAATCTTACGCGTCAAATGAGTGGCACCTCTTCGTATTCACCCCACACCTCGCGGAGCGCATCGCACATCTCGCCCACGGTGGCGTACGAGCGGACGCAGTCGAGGAGCGGATACATCGTGTTCTCCTGGCCACGAGCCGCCTGGCGTAACGCGTCCAGCGTCGACCGCACGTGGTCGTTGTCGCGCGTCTTCTTCAGGTCCTTGAGGCGCGCCAGCTGGGTGTCGGAGGCCGTGTCATCGATGTACAGGATCGGATGCGGGGGTTCGTCCTCCTGCACGAAATCGTTCACGCCGACGATGATCTTGTCGCGTTTCTCCACCGCCTGCTGAAACAGGTAGGACGCTTCGGCAATTTCCTTCTGGGGAAATCCCTGCTCGATCGCCTCGACCATGCCGCCCATCCGGTCGATGATCTCGAAATACTCCCTGGCGCCCCGCTCCATGTCGAGCGTCAGCCGTTCGACGAAGTACGAGCCGCCGAGCGGATCCACGATGTTGGTGACGCCGCTCTCGGCCGCGATGATCTGCTGCGTGCGCAGCGCCAGGGTGGCGGCTTCGGCGGTCGGCAGAGCCAGCGCCTCATCCAGCGAGTTCGTGTGGAGCGAGTTCGTGCCGCCGAGCACGGCCGCGAGTGCCTGAAGCGCCGTCCGCACGACGTTGTTGTAGGGCTGCTGGGCCGTCAGGGTGACGCCAGCCGTCTGGGTATGGAAGCGCAGCTTCCACGAGCGCTCGTTCTTCGCCCCGAACCGGTTGCGCATCACATCCGCCCAGATCTTCCGGGCGGCGCGGTATTTGGCGATCTCCTCGAAGAAGTCGCTGTGCGAGTTGAAGAAAAATGAGATCTGCGGCGCGAAGGAGTCGACGTCCAGACCGGCATCCACACCGTACTGCACGTATTCGATGCCGTCGCGCAACGTGAAGGCCAGCTCCTGCAGCGACGTCGATCCGGCTTCACGAATGTGATAGCCGCTCACCGAGATCGTGTTCCACTTCGGCACTTCTGTCGTGCAGAAGCCGAAGATGTCGGTAATGAGCCGCATCGATTCGCGCGGCGGAAAGATGTACTCCTTCTGCGCGATGAATTCCTTGAGGATGTCGTTCTGGATCGTGCCGGAGAGCGTCTTCCAGTCGGCCCCCTGCTTCTCGGCCACGACGAGATACATCGCAAAGATCATGGGGGCGGGCGAATTGATCGTCATCGACGTCGTGATGCCGCCGAGATCGATCCCGTCGAACAACCGCTCCATGTCGGCCAGCGACATGATGCTCACACCGCACTTCCCCACTTCGCCGAGCGAGAGCTCGTGATCAGGGTCGCGCCCCATCAGCGTGGGCAAGTCGAACGCCACGCTCAGGCCGGTGCCCCCGGCCTTCAGCAGCGTCTTGTATCGTTCGTTAGTCTCTTCGGGCGTGCCGAACCCGGCGAACTGCCGCATCGTCCAGAGCTTGCCGCGATAGCCGGTCGGATGAATGCCGCGCGTGTAGGGGAACTCGCCGGGATTGTTGAGGTCACGGGCATAGTCGAAGCCCGGCAGGTCCTCTTCCGTGTAGAGACGATCGATCGCCCGTCCGGAAATCGTGGTGAAGGGCACGCGGCGCTCGGGAGACTTCTTCAGGGCCGGCTCGAGCTGTTCACGCTCCCACCGCTGCTTCTCCGTTTCGGCGCTCACGGTCTTCATAGGTGCTTGCATTATAAGCAATTGACGAACCGGGTTAGAGTTCTGGTTCTATGGATACCTCCCTCAGCTCGGTGGCGTGCGTGATGGTCGCGGCCGGGGCGTGGTGCGTCACAGCGACAGCGCGCCAGGCGACGGCTCCGGCAGCCGCCCCCACCCATGCGGGCTATGCGGAAAGGATTCCCGGAAGCCCCGTCACCTTCGACCTGAAGGCGATCCCTGGCGGAACGTTCGTGATGGGCAGCCCGACGACCGAACCAGGGCGCGCGGACGACGAGGGACCTTCCCGCCGGGTGCGCATCGCGCCATTCTGGATGGGGCGAACCGAGGTCACCTGGGACGAGTACGGCGCGTTTGCGTTCGCGCAGGCGATCGCGGGCGCCGCGCGCCCCTCCCCCGCTGTGGCCCTCCCGGGTGGGGCGGACGCCATCACGCGCCCCTCGCCTCCGTACGGGGATGAGTCGTTCGGATTCGGCAAGGGCCGGCAGCCGGTCATCAACATCCAGCATCATGCCGCGATGGAGTATTGCCGCTGGCTGTCTGCACACACCGGGCGCGCGTACCGCCTGCCCACCGAGGCGGAGTGGGAATATGCGGCGCGCGCCGGCTCCGGCAGCGCGTACGGGTACGGCAACAATCCAGCCGAACTCGACACCCACGCCTGGTACCGCCGCAATGCCGGAAGCCGTCCACATCCCGTCGGCCAGAAGACCGCAAACCGATGGGGCCTTCACGATATGCACGGCAACGTCGCCGAATGGACCCTCGATCACTATGATCCCCGTCGTTACGGCACGGTCACGCCGCTGAGCCTGGGGCCGGCGTTGCTCCCCACGGACCGGCGGTATCCTCACGTCGCCCGCGGCGGATCATGGGATGATCCCGCTGAGCGGCTGAGAAGCGCGGCGCGCCGCGGCTCCAGCGAAGACTGGAACCGCAGGGATCCGCAGAGCCCGCAGAGCATCTGGTGGCACACCGACGCCACCTTCGTGGGGTTTCGCGTCGTCCGCGCCGTCGAGGAGCAAGACAATCTGAAGGGATTGCGTTCGAAGATCAACCCGGCCAGCCGGTGAGTGAAAGCCAGAGGAGGCAAAAACGATGAGCACGACACGTCGAGATTTTTTGAAGACGGCGACGACGGCCGCGTTGTCGACGGCGCTCGCCCCTGAAACGCGGGTATTCGCGGGTCAGCAGGCGGCGGGCAGCGACGCCATCAGGATCGGTCTCATCGGGTGCGGAGGCCGCGGGACCGGCGCGGTTCAAGACGCGATCACATCGTCGGCCGGAGTCACGCTCGTCGCCATGGGTGACGCGTTCGCTGACCGGCTGACCTCCAGCCGCACACGGCTCCGGGAGAAGTTCGGACGCGCCGCCGACGTCCCCGAGGACCGCTGCTTCACCGGCTTCGACGCCTACCAGAAGGTGCTGGCGAGCGACGTCAACTACGTCATCCTCGCGACCCCGCCGGGGTTCAGGCCCGCACACCTGAGCGCCGCCGTCGCCGCCGGCAAGCACATCTTCACCGAGAAGCCGGTCGCCGTCGACGGCCCCGGCATCCGCACGGTCCTCGAGGTGTACGAGCAGGCGCGGGCAAAGGGCCTCGGCATCGCGGCAGGCACGCAGCGCCGTCATCAGACCGGTTACGTCGAGACGATGCGACGGATCCACGACGGAGCGATCGGGAATATCGTGTCCGCGCGCTGTTACTGGAACCAGGGATTCCTCTGGAAGAAGGACCGCCAGCCGCAGTGGACCGATGCGGAATGGCAGCTTCGCAACTGGCTCTATTTCACGTGGCTGTCGGGCGATCACATTGTCGAGCAGCACGTCCACAACATCGACGTCGTCAACTGGGCGATGCAGGCGCACCCGGTCAGCGCCAACGGCATGGGAGGCCGCCAGGTCCGGACCAGCCCTGAGTTCGGTCATGTCTTCGACCACTTCGCGATCGATTACGAGTACGCGAACGGCGCGACGCTGATGAGCATGTGCCGGCAGATCGAGGGCTGCGATAAGCGCGTCGCCGAAGCGCTCGTAGGGGACAAGGGCCGTTCGCACGTCGACAAGTACGCGATCACGGGCGCGAAGGCGTGGACATTCGACGGACGCGACAGCCGGCCGTACGTCCAGGAGCACACGGATTTCATCGCGAGCATCCGCGCGGGCCAACCCTATAACGAGCTGAAAACCGTCGCCGAGAGCACGCTGACCGCGATCATGGGCCGGATGTCCGCCTATACCGGCAAGGTCGTCACGTGGGATCAGGCGCTCAACTCGAAGGAACAATTGATGCCCACCGGGTTGACGCTCGGCCCTCTGCCGACGCCGCCCGTCGCGGTGCCTGGGCAGACGCCGCTCGTGTGACGTCTGTGTGGAAGGTCGCGCTCGTGGCACTGCTCGCCGCGACAGCGCCGGTCAATGGGGTCGGGCCCGTACCGGTCCGCACGGAGGGGCTCACGAGGTTTGAGTTCGCGCAGCCCCACATGGGAACGCTGGTCCGAATCATCCTCTACGCGCCGGGTGAAACGATCGCGCATGACGCAGCCGCGGCCGCCTTCGGCAGGGTGGCGGCGCTCGAGCAGGCGCTCAGCGACTATCGGGATTCGAGTGAGCTGACGCGGCTCTGTCGACGATCAGGTGGCGCGCCCGTCGGGGTCAGCGAGGATCTGTTCCGCGTGTTGCGCGCCGCGCAGGACCTCGCGCGCGCGAGTGACGGCGCGTTCGACGCCACCGCCGGGCCGCTCAGTGTGATCTGGCGTCAGGCCAGGCGCCGGGGCGCGCTCCCCGACGGCGTCGGGCTCGCCGCCGCGCGCGCCCTGGTCGGCCACGCCAAGCTCGAACTCGACGAGGGACGTCGCACGGCCCACCTGATGCAGCCGGGCATGCAGCTCGACCTCGGGGGCATCGCGAAAGGGTTCGCGGCGGACGAAGTCGCGGCCATGCTCCGTCAGCGCGGCATCGCGAGCGCACTCATCGCGGCCGGCGGGGACATCGTCGCCACCGACCCGCCTCCGGGCGCCACTGGCTGGCGGATCGCGGTCAGCACGCTGGAGGGTGTGGACCGCCCCCCCGCCGCGTACCTGACGCTGCGGAACGCCGCCGTATCGACGTCGGGGGACATCGAACAATTTTTCGCCGTGGGCAGCGTCCGTCACTCGCACATCGTCGACCCGCGCAACGGGCGCGCGCTGACCGGACGCCGCAGCGTGACGATCGTGGCGCCGAGCGGAACGACGGCTGATGGCCTCGCGACGGCGGTGTCGGTAATGGGCACCGTCGCCGGCCTGCGCCTGGTGGACTCGACCTCAGGCGCCGCGGCGTTCGTCATGCACGAAGAGGCCGGCGGCCTCCGCACGTACCAATCGACACGTTGGCGCACAACGATTCCAGGAGGATTCGACTATGGAGCGAAGAGCGTTTCTCGGGTCACTCGCGGCACCGCTGGTCATCGCCCCGGCGTTGGCCTGGCAGACGCCCGCACCGTCGGCTGCGATCAAGGGGCGACTGAGGCAAGGGGTGACGCGGGGTGTGTTCGGGCGCGGCGCGGCACTGGAGGACAGTTGCCGCGAAGCCGCACGGCTCGGCATCGTCGCCTTTGACCTGATTGGTCCGGCCGACTGGCCGACGCTGAAAAAGTACGGCCTCGTGCCGTCCATGTATCCGCCGGGACCCGGCGGGACCATCCCCGACGCGCTGAACCGCAAGGAGCATCATGATCGGCTGAGGCCACTGATGCACGCCGCCATCGACGAGGCGGCGGCCTACGGCGTGCCGAACATCATCACGTTCTCGGGCAACCGCAAGGGGATGGCAGACGCGGAAGGGGCCGACAACTGCGTCGCCTTTCTCGACACCATCAAGGCGCACGCGGAGGACAAGCAGGTCACGATCTGCATGGAGCATCTGAACAGCAAGGTCAATCACAAGGACTACATGTTCGACTCCATCGCCTGGGGCGTGGACGTGATGAAGCGGGTGAACTCACCGCGAGTGAAGATCCTCTACGACATCTACCACGTGCAGATCATGGACGGTGACGTCGTGCGCAACATCCGCGACCACTATCAGTGGATCGGCCACTTCCACACCGGGGGCAACCCGGGCCGGAAAGAGATCGACGGGACGCAGGAGTTGAACTACCGCTTCATCATGAAGGCGATCGCGGACCTCGGCTTCACGGGTTACGTGTCGCACGAGTACTCCCCCACGCAGGGCAACGACCCGATCAAGGAGCTGGCGAAGGCGATGGAGATCTGCGCCGTGTGACGGCCGACTTGCGGCGTGTCAGGTCAACACTTCAGCGGATCACTTGCCTAGCAATTGCTGCCGGACCCAACCCACCCACGGGTCCGGAGCCGGGCGAACTTGCTCGTTGATCGGTGCGAGCGGGGCCCAGTACGGGGTCATCACGTCGCCTGACGGCTGCAAGAACAGCAAGTAGTCGGCACCTTCCCGGTAGCCGTACGCGAAGCAGTTCCCAGACCGTCCTCCCCGCCGCACGAACGTGTACGGCGACGGCCGGTCGTTGAAGTCGTCACCCTCTACGAGTCTGCCTGGAATCGTAAAGGTCTTTGGCACGCCCTGCCCCTTCAAGGCGTCGATCACGTCAAACATGATCGGACCGCCTGGTGACGTGCCGATAGAAGAGTACGAAGCTGGTCCGGCCACAGCCGGCGCGTGTGGATTGGTCACGAGCGAGCGCGGCAATTGCCGGCATTCCTCGCGAGGGCCTGTGCAGTACCCGCGGGCTCTGACGTGAAGAATGAGTGCCGCCTTCTCTGTCAGTTCCACGGGCGTCAACATCGACGTCACCGTGCAGGCATCAGCCGGGGCGGGCCAGCAGAAGATCACCGCCGTAGCGACAGCGCCCAGTGTGGGCCGGCAATTCCCCATCCGAAGTGTGCGCGTGTTCATTTCGATTCCCTATTCATTGACACCAGGGCTCCGCAGCTTGACTTGGAGATTCTGGCACAGTAGCTTGGACTGTTTTCGATCGCGGGCCAATCGCCACGATGGCTCCGCACCTATTGAGGAGTCACATGGCAGCAGGCGGCAGCATTTTCAACGCGATGCTCCAGGAGTTTGACGGGGCGGCGCGTCTTCTCGGCCTCGATGCCGGGATCTGGAAGATCCTCACCCACCCGAAGCGGCAGATCACGGTCTCGTGTCCCATCCAGATGGACAACGGGGAGATCGAGGTCTTCACCGGCTACCGCGTGCAGTACAACATCACGCTCGGACCGGCCAAGGGGGGCATCCGGTATCACCCTGATGTCTCGCTCGACGAAGTCACGGCGCTCGCGGCCTGGATGACGTGGAAATGCGCCGTGGCGCACATCCCGTTCGGTGGCGGCAAGGGTGGGGTCATCTGCGACCCGACGCGCATGTCGCGCCGCGAGCTCGAGTCGTTGACGCGCCGATACGTCGCCGAAATCATCGATGCGATCGGCCCCGACAAGGACGTCCCCGCCCCCGACGTCAACACCGACGCCCAGGTGATGGCGTGGATCATGGACACCTACAGCATGCACGTCGGCCACACCTCCACCGCGGTCGTCACGGGCAAGCCGATCGAAATGGGTGGATCGCTCGGCCGCCGCGAGGCGACGGGACGCGGCGTGATGATCACGACGCGCGAAGCGGCGAAGCATCTCGGCTTCGACATCCAGGGCGCGCGGGTGGCCGTTCAGGGTTTCGGGAACGTCGGCTCGGTCTCGGCTGACCTGCTGCACGGTATCGGCGCCAAGATCGTCGCGATCACCGACTGGAAAGGTGGCGTGTTCAACGCGGCGGGGCTCGACGTCTCCAGGATGATCGACTTCGCCAGGCAGCACAAGACGATCGACGGCTTTCCTGGTGGCGAACCGCTCGAGAATTCAGAGCTCTTCAAGCTCGACGTGGACGTCCTCGTCCCGGCCGCCCTCGAGAATCAGATCACGATGGAGAATGCGCCCGACATCACGGCGAAGATCATCGCCGAAGGGGCCAACGGGCCGACGACGCCCGACGCGCACAAATACCTCCACGACAAGGGGGTCTTCGTCATCCCGGACATCCTCGCCAATGCCGGCGGCGTCACGACCTCGTACTTCGAGTGGGTGCAGGATCGGCACGGCTACTTCTGGGAAGAAGCCGAAGTCAACAAGCGTCTCGAAGCCAAGATGTGCGAAGCATTCGAAGACGTCCTGGAAACGTCGATCAGGTACAAGACCGACATGCGCACCGGTGCCTACATCGTCGCCATCAACCGCGTCGCGACCGTCACGCGCATGCGCGGGATGTACGCGTAGGTCCGACCTTCAGGTCGGGCGAGACAGTCCCGCAGGCCCGACCTTCAGGTCAGGCGGGACATTCCCGTAGGCCCGACCTTCAGGTCGGGCGGCGTGTCTTACCCCAACAGCGCCCTGACGAGCCGCACGTACAGATCGATACTCGCGTCGAATTCTTCGAGCGAGACATGCTCCTCGTCGGTGTGCGCCACCAGGAAGGAACCTGGCCCCATCAGGAGCGGCGTCCCCCACGCGGGGAGCAGCGGAACGTCGGTCGTGAACGGAAAGCTCTCCACTGGGAAGCCAGGAACGGTATGCAGCCTCACGGGCGGCACCCGCAGCACGTCCTCGACTTCCACCAGCGGCTCGAGCGTCTGAACCGCCCGCAACACGGCGTCCGCATCCCCGACGATGCGGAACAGTATCTCGGCCGACGCGTGCGCAGGCACGACGTTCGGCGCGACACCCCCCTCGATCACACCCACGGTGTAGAAGGTCTCTCCCAGGACGGGATCCGATGGCAGTGCGATCTCGCGGAGACGCATGAGTGCGTCGATCAGCTTGTCGATGGCCGACTCGAACAGATGGGGAGCCGACGAGTGACCGGCGCGCCCCCGCGCGCGGAGCCTGACGCGCAGCACTCCTCGCGTACCGGAGGCAAGCCGGCTGTCGGTCGGCTCGCCGTTGATCAGAAACCTCGAACCCTGAGGCGTGCGGTTCGCCACCGACGCGCCGTCGCTTCCCCGCTCCTCTCCCACGACGAACAGGAGGCCTACGCGAGTCTCACCTGCGGCTCGCAGCCGCTCGGCGGCCGCCACCTGCGCGGCAAGGATGCCCTTGGCGTCGCACGAACCGCGTCCGTACAATTTTCCATCGGTGACGCGGCTTGGGAAATAGGGGGGCACGCAGTCGAAGTGCGTCGACATCACCACGACGGGCGCGTCGCGCGTCGCGATCACGTTGAATCGCTCCCCTTCGACGGGCTGTTCGCGAACGGTGTATCCGAGTTGCCGGAGGCGATCGGCGAGCCACGTGCCCGCCACCCCCTCGATCCCCGTCGTCGAGTCGATGTCGATCAGATCGCGTGCAAACGCGACCGCCGCTACCGTATCCATTGCTCGAGTGCCGTCCTCGCGCTGGTCTTCTCGTCCCGGTATTTGACGATGATCGGCGTGGCGACCGACAGCTGCCAGTCCTTGCCGTGACCGGCCAGCATGGGGCGTGTGCCAGGCACGACGACCGCACCTTCCGGCACGATGAGCGGCTCGCCCGGCGCCGCCTGGATGATGTTGCCGTTCGTGACGTCGTAGATCGGCGTGGACGCGGTGAGAATCGTGCCGGACGCCAGCACGGCCCGCCGCTTGATGACCGCCCCCTCGTACACCCCGCAGTTGCCGCCGATCAGCACGTCGTCTTCGACGATCACCGGCAGGGCGCCGACCGGCTCCAGCACGCCACCGATCTGCGCGGCGGCGCTCACGTGAACGCGGCTGCCCACCTGCGCACACGACCCCACGAGCGCGTGCGAATCGATGAGCGTCTCCTCACCGACCCACGCGCCGATATTGATGTACATGGGGGGAATGCAGATCACGCCGCGTCCCAGGTAGACGCCGTCACGCACGCTGGAACCGCCAGGGACGATGCGGACGCCGCTGTCCAGCGTCAACGGCTTCAACGGGAGGGTGTCCCTGTCGAAGAACGGCCAGCGTCCATGGTCGACGGTCATGTCAACCACCTCGCCGACGCGAAACGCCAGGAGGATGCCGCGCTTCACCCACGCGTTGACGCGCCAGCCTGACGGTGACGCGGGGTCGGGCTCTGCCGCGCGGATCGACCCCGCCGACAGCGCGGCACGAAACTCGGTGACGAGCGCCCGGGCCTCGTCCCGCGACGCGTCGGCCCCCTGCTCGACGAGCGCGTCCACCCGTTCCTGCAACGACATCATCGCGACAGGCCCATCGAGGCCAGCACGCCGGCGATCTTGTCCCTCGAAGGCGGCTGGGGAGAGACCATCGGCAGACGGTATCGCTCCTCGAGCAGGCCCATCATCGCCATCGCCGCTTTGATCGGGATGGGGTTCGCCTCGATGAAATTGACCGTGAGAAGCGGCATCAGCGAGGCGTGGACACGCCGAGCGCCATCGAAGTCGTTGGCCGCCGCGAGCTCCACCATCTTCACCATCTCGGCCGGGATTGCGTTGGCCGCGACGGAGATGATCCCCTGCCCGCCCACCGACATCACGGGCAACGTCAGCGAGTCGTCGCCCGACAGCACGACGAACCCCTCGGGCACCACCCGGCACACCTCGCAGATCTGCGGCATGTTCCCCGAGGCTTCCTTGACCGCCACGATGCCGTGAATCGTGGACAGGCTGACCAGCGTGGCCGGTTCCACATTCACGCCGGTGCGGCCGGGCACGTTATAGACGATGACCGGCAGCCCCACGCCCTCGGCGATCGCGCGATAGTGCTGGTACAGCCCTTCTGGCGTGGGCTTGTTGTAGTAGGGCGTGACCGAGAGAATGCCCGAGGCTCCCGCCTCGCGCATCCGGTTGGCGACGTGGATCACTTCGCGTGTGTTGTAGCCTCCAGCTCCCGCCAGGACGGGTACCTGGCCGCCCGCCTCCTGGACGACAAGCTCGACGACGCGAACGCGCTCGTCCTCGGTCAGCGTGGGACTTTCTCCCGTCGTGCCACAGGGCACGAGGAAGTGGATCCCGGCATCGATCTGACGGCGCGCCAGCCTCCGAACGGCTGCCTCGTCGATGCTGCCCCCCTTGTCGAAGGGGGTCACGAGCGCCGTCCCGCATCCCGTCCATGACTGTCTCATCGGTGCTACCTTTTTACTTCAGGCTTCTGCGTTCTGTGTTCTGTGTTCTGTGTTTCAGAGATCGAGCATGTCGCGCATCGTGAACCAGCCGCGTCGTCGGTGCACCCATCGCGCCGCTTCGAGTGCGCCCCGCGCGAAGGGGGTGCGGTCTCTCGCTACGTGCGTCAACGAGATGGATTCAGTCGGCGCGTCAAAGCCGACCGTGTGCGTGCCTGGAATCGATCCGGCGCGCGTGGCAGACACGTGCACCGGTGCCCCCCCAGCCGCTTCGACGACGCGTTGCAGCGCCAGTGCGGTGCCCGATGGCGCATCCTTCTTCGCGGCGTGGTGCGCCTCGTGGATCCAGGGTGCGAAGCCCCGCTCGACGAGTAGCTGCGCAGATCGTTCGGCGATGGCGTTGAAGACATTGACGCCGATGGCGAAATTGGGTGCCGCGATCACGCCGACAGGCAGCGGCGCGAGCGCCCGCCGCACCTCGTCTTCACGATCCTGCCAGCCTGTCGTGCCGATGACGAGGCACATGCCCCGCTCCCCGGCGGCCCGCGCGTGCGTGCCAATCGCCTCGGGCGCCGAGAAATCGATCGCGACGTCAGCGGCCGGCCATGAGCCGGCGTCGGTGAGCTCGGTCCGCGTCACGCGACCGACGATGTCCACGCCGTACTCGTCGGCGAGTTGATCGACCAGGCGACCCATTCGCCCGTGCCCGATCAACAACACGCGAAGGGGTCCGGCACTCATCGCCTGGTCCCCGCCCCGACGAAAAATTCCTCGTGCAGACGCTCCATTGCCTGCGGCAGGTCGCGATCGTTCAGCACGACGGTGACGTTCCTCCTGGAGGCGGCCTGGGACACCATCCGCAGCGGCAACCCGCCAAGAGAGGCGATCACGCGGCCCGCGAGGCCCGCGTCCCCGCGCAGGTTATCGCCCACCGCGCTCAGGATCGACATGCCCCGGTCGACCTGCACATCCGCGAAGACCTCGAGGTCGCGTTCGATCCCCTCCAGCCGGCGGTCGTCGTCGAGCGTGACAGAGACACTGACCTCTGACGTGGTGACCACGTCCACCGATGTGGCGTGCTCCTCGAACACTTCGAACACGCGCCTCAGAAATCCGTGGGCGAGGAGCATGCGTGTCGACGTGATGTCCACGACGCTGATATTGCGCTTGCAGGCGAGAGCGGTCAGCGCGCGGTCGGTGACGGGACCGTCGGCCGTGATCAGGCTCCCCCGCCCCTCGGGACGCATCGTGTTGAGGATCCGGACCGGGATGCCGTCACGGACGGCGGGCACGATCGTACTCGGATGCAGCACCTTGGCGCCGAAATACGCGAGCTCGGACGCTTCGTCGAACGACAGGTGCGAGACCAGCTGGGCGTTCGACACCACGCGCGGATCAGCCGTGAGCATGCCGTCCACGTCGGTCCAGATCTGGATCTCCCCGGCGTGCAGCGCGGCGCCCAGAATCGAGGCGGAATAGTCAGACCCCCCGCGCCCGAGGGTCGTCGTGATGCCGTCGCGTGTCGCGCCGACGAAACCACCGATGACGGCAACCTCCCCCGCCTCGAGGACCGGCTGCAGGTGGCGAGTCACGGCGGTGCGCGTCTCGTCCATCAGCGGCTCCGCCGATGGACGGGCGTCGTCGGTCACGAGGGTGAGGCGGGGATCCACCCAGCGGGCGCGAAGGCCAGACTGGCGCAGCGCGGCGGCGGCGATGCGGCTCGACATAAGCTCCCCGGCGGCGGCGACCCGGTCGGCGCCACGCGCTGTGAGCTCCCGAAGCACGGCACCCGAGGTCAGAACGGCGCGCAACTCCTCGCAGACCAGGGAGATGTCCGTTTGAAGGCTGGCGCTGCTGGATCCGGGGGACTGGTCCGGGCCGAGCAGCGCCTCGGTGACGCGACGATGCCGCGCCTCGACGGCGTCCACGCGGGCCTGCGCCGCGCTGCCGTTCCCGGCGCGCGCATCGCCGCACGCGCCCAGCAACTCGTCGGTGATGCGCGACATCGCCGACACCACCACGACGAGCGGGATGTGGCGCGCGGCCTCAGCGGCGACGATCGCCGCGACCCTGGCGATCGCGTCAGCGTCGGCCATCGAGGTCCCGCCGAACTTCATGACGCGCGCCCGGTTCACTCGGCCTCCAGCCACCCGTCCGCCACCATCAGCTCGGCGTTGAGGATCGCCGCTCCCGCGGCACCGCGGACCGTGTTGTGCCCGAGCGCGACGAATTTCGTGCCGAGGAGCGGACACCGCCGGATGCGGCCCACGCTGACCGTCATCCCGTTGCCGCGGTCGGCATCGAGGCGGGGCTGCGGTCGAAAGCCCTCGGCGCAGACCGCGACAGGGTGTGCGGGCGCGCTCGGCAGGCGCAACTCCTGGGGCCGTCCTCGCCACGACCTCAACGCGGCACTGACTTCCTCGGGCTCAACCAGACGATCAAATGCCACCGATGCCGTCAACGTATGCCCGTCGAGAACGGGCACGCGTGTCGTGTGGGCGCTGACCACGACCGGGTGCATCACGACACGCCCATCGACGAGCCCGCCGAGAATCTTGGTGGCCTCGGTTTCGATCTTCTCTTCCTCGCCAGCGCCGATCCCCGGAATGACGTTCCCGAGGATGTCGAACGACGGCACGCCCGGGTACCCCGCGCCTGACACCGCCTGCAAGGTCGTGGTGACCACCGACCGGATGCCGAAGTGGCGGAGCGGCGCGAGAGCCATCGCCAGCACGACGACGGCGCAATTGGGATTCGTCACGATTGCGCCCGGCCAGCCCCGGTTCTTTCGCTGGATCCTGATCAACTCTAGATGGTCCGGATTGACCTCAGGAATGAGCAGCGGCACGTCCTCCTCCATGCGGAAGCTGCGCGCGTTGCTGACGACGATGTGGCCGGCGGCGGCGAAGGCCGGCTCGAGCGTGTCGGCCGCGGCGGCGTCGAGAGCCGAGAACACGAGGCGTGGCCCCTTGCCCGGCGTGCAGGCCTGCAGGCGCGTCCCTGCCGCGTCTGCCGGCAGCGCACTGCCGAGGCGCCACGACGCGGCGTCCGAGTACAGGCGTCCCTCAGAGCGCTCGCTCGCGGCGAGCCATGACGGCTTGAACCAGGGATGCCCCTCGAGCAGGCGGACGAACTGCTGTCCGACCATCCCCGTCGCGCCCAGGATGCCGACCTCGATGACCGGCGGCAGGACTAGCGCCCCACCCTGAAGGCGATCGTGTCCTGCACCTTCCCTGACGGCGTGCTGGCGGTGAACTGGATCAGGTACTCCCCCCCCGCGAGCGCCGACAACGGCAGCTCCGCCTCGAACGAACCGCCGGCTCCCGGCTGCAGCGCCAGGTCCGACATCGACGCGCCACCGCGGTTCATCAGCGTCGCCGTCACGTCGGGGACGGTGCCGCCTGGTGCAAAGGCATCGACGCGCACCAGCAGGCGTTCAGTGCGGCTGAACTCGCGGTCGACTGCGGGCACGGCGTTCGGACTGGCTCGAAGCGCCTGCACCTCGCGCACGGTGCGCGCGCGGAACAACCTGGGTGTTCCGAGCGTCACCTGCACCTGCGTGTAATCGGGGACCGTGAGCTCGCGCGTTACCGAGTCCACCACCTGCCCGCGCTCTCCTTCCACGGTGATCCGCAGCTGGATCTGCCCTGGCGGCACGTCGAACGTCACACTGCCCCCTCGCGAGGGTGCAGGAGCCGGGGGCGTGGCCGCGGACGGCAGGGCCGCGGGCGGAGTGGCCGTGCCTGCGGGCATCCCGGGGGCGGAGTCGGGGATGCGTCCACGGAACATCGGCTTTCCATCAGCAGACGTGGCGGTCAGCGCAATCCGGGAGGCCGGTTCGGTCCTCTTGTCGCTGGCTGGAATGTCGATCGGTTCCCAGGCGAAGGTCAGGCGGCTCGCGCCGTTCTCGCCGCGGGTCGTGCCGATCCAGAAGCGAGCCGGGCGGCCACCACTCGGCTCCGCCAGCGACGTGAGGGCGTTCGACACGGCTGCGGGCGGCTCCGGCCTGGCGGGCGCGGTCACTCGCGCGACATCCGCCTTGCTCAAGGCCCAATAGCCCTTACGCGCGCGGACGTCGACGCCCCGGCGTTTCACGTTCACCTTGATCTCGTGGAACTTGCCGTCGGTCGGTGCGCGCGACGAGGTATAGCCGAGCAGGTAATAGGCGCTCGAG
>DATLXP010000169.1:0-4363 GCA_035575695.1 Vicinamibacterales bacterium | reverse complement strand
CCTGCTAGAACTCAATCAGCACCCCCAATGACGGCAGGACCGGGATCATCCTCTCGAACAATCCCGTCACGCGACGCGTCGTCGAATTGATTCTCGGAGGGTTGAACCGGACGTTGTCACGGTTCAGGATGTTCATGACCTCGGCAAACAGCGTCAGCCGGCTGCGGGACCAGTTGAACGTGCGGTTCGCGCGGACGTCCACTCGAGAGTAGGCCGGGAGGCGCACGCGGTTGCGATCGTTCGACAGGGAGAACACGCCGTTGGTCTCCGAGAAGTATCCGGGAGCAGGGGTATTGCTGCCGAGCCTGGCTTTCGCGCTGAAGCTGACGCGATCCGACTTTCTCAGGAACCCGTAGATATTGAACGTGTGCCGCTGATCGTTGTCCCCATCGAAGGACTCGAGACTCGACGTGTCGTGGTAGCGATTCTTCGCATAGGCGTACGAGATCCAACCCGATAAGCCGGTCGTGCTCTTCCGCTGGACGAGGAGCTCAACGCCCCGTGCGAAGCCGTCGAGGGTCTGCGCAAACGGCGCCGAGCGGGAGCCACGCACCAGCAGGTTGTTCCTCAGCCGCGTTTCCGCGAGCGGACGCCGAAAGAAGCCTTCTTCCTCCCGGTCGTACACGGTGACCTGCCAGCGCAGGGCCTCCCCGAGACGCTGCTCGATGCCCAGGTCGTATTGCGTTGCGCGCTGCGGCCGCGTCTCGGGAGCGGCAAGCCGCCCGATGACCTGCTCGAACGCCGGAAATTGCTGGTAGATCCCTGCCCCGCCACGCAGCATCACCGACCAGGGCAGGGAGAGTTGCGCCTGCAGCCACGGCGACGTCGTCCGGTCGCCGGTCAGGCTCCAGCGGTCCGCTCGAACGCCCGGCACGAACGTCGCGCGCCCGAGGTCCAGCCGCGTCTGCACGTAGACGCCCGTCCGGGTCGCGTGGCCGGAGAAGTCGTTGATCGTCCGGTAGCGCCCCGTCGTGAAGCGCTGACGGAAGCGATCCTCGTCCGTCCGCTCGACGTCCGCGCCACCCTCCACGTAGATCCCCTTCCGTGCGGAGAGGCCGGCGTCGAACCTGACCGCCCGCTGGTGATCACCACCTTCGTCAATACGTACGCCGTCGGTCGCCCTGTTATCGAACCAGTTCGACGACACCAGTGCGCGTACGCCGACGACGGCGCGAGACGTGGTGCGGCGCCATGCGCCGATTGCAATGGCCGAGGCGTTTCGTCCGACGAAGGTGTCCTCCGAATCCAGGTCGCCGGAATGTTCCTCGGCTCGCGATCGCCCACCGATCATCGTGAGCTCGAGCTTCTGCGACGATGACACGTCGAACACGACTTTGGCCTGGGCATCCGTGAAGCCGAACTGCAGGTTGCTGCCCCCGTCTATCTGGTTGACGATCAGGTCGAGATAACTCTGGCGGGCGGAGAGCAGCCAGGACGCCCGCTTCGATGCCCCGAGCGGCCCTTCGAGAACCGTCGATGCGCTGGTGCCGCTGACGGCGACGCGCGCATGCGTGCGATCGCGTGAGCCCTCTCGCAACCTGAAGTCGATCTCGGCACCCGTGCGGTTACCGAACCGCTGGGGATACCCCCCGCTGAGCAGTGCGACGTCCTGCAGGATGTCGCTGTTGATCATCGCGACCGAGCCGGAGCCTGAGGAATCTTCCACGGCGCGGACCGTGTGCAGGACGAAAGGGGTCGGAAAGCCGTCGACGGTCAGATTGACGTGGCTGAAATCACTGCCGCGGACGGAGAACTCGCTCCGGAGATCATCAGTCGCTGCCACGCCCGGCAGTACCTGCACGGCGCGGAGTGGATCGTCGGCCAGCACGCCGCGCAGATTCTGCAGGTCGGCGCTGCCGAGCACCTGCTGCGCCGCGACGGCCGGCTCCGCGGTGGTGAAGCGATCGGCCGCGACGGTGACCGTCTCGGTATACGTGCCGGTGCCTTCGGTCAGGGGAATCGTCAGGTCGAGTCCCGTCGCCGGGACGTCGATGTCTCGCCTGGTCAGGGCATAGCCCACGAGCGACACGAACAGCTTGTGGCGACCGAGCGGAACCGCCGTCAGACTGAACCTTCCGGACTCATCGGTGTGCGTGGACGGCCCGCCGTCTTCCACGACGACCAGCACTCTGGCAAGACCTGCCCCGGTGCCGGCATCGACAACCTGCCCCGTGACCGAACCGGTGTCGGCCGCGACGACAGGAGCTCCCAGGAGGACGACAGGAGATCCCAGAAGCAGGAAGGCCAGGAATGTAATCAGCATCACGAAATCGTCGGCTAACGGGAGTGCCGGCTCTGAATACCGCATATTTTGCAGGAAAAACCACCGGTACACCGCTTGCTCAAGATGGAGGTGCAGACGGCCTGAATATTTGCGGCAGGGAGCCGTGAGTTGCTGGGGAGCCGGGTCGGCTGCAAAACCACAGGCCTCGCGGGTCACCCGCGGGGCTTTCTTTTTTCAGGTTAGACCGCAGCCCCTTCGGGATACTGCAGCGCCAGCCGCAGTTCCTTGGCGAGTTGCTCCACCGTCGTCTGCTTCCACGCCCCCTGTGTCTCGAAGCGCAAGTCCCCGATCCGGCGGCCCCACGGAGAAATCACGCGCCCTATCGCCCGGAAGTCGGTGCGGTCGGCGTGCTCCTCGTCCAGGCGCCGGATGACATCTGGCGCCACGCGGATGAACGCGCGCAGCGCAGAGGCTGACTTCACGCTGTACTTCCGGCCTCCCCACGCGGCGGTGAACACCTGCGCCACCTGTTTCAGGTAGTTCACGAAAAATTTCTTCGACTCCTCGCGGAACTCGTCCCCTTTGCGGCCCGCCCCGAAGGCCTCCGACGCAAACAGTTTCTTCAGTTCCTGTGCGAGCGGCGCCTGTGCCACGCGTCCGCGTCCCACGCCCAGCAGCTTGATGTCGCCGTGGAGCGGGGAATCCTCGCGGTCGTTCAGCGCGCGCACGATGTCGTGGGCGGCCGCGAGGCTGTCGTCGCGATAGAGCTGGCGCCCCGAGAGCGAGACGAGATGCGACGCGTTGAGCCGTGTGTGCTTCGCATTGATCGTGACGAACATCTGAACGACGTGATCTTCCGGGAGGCGATCGAAGATGATGGCCGGCACGGTGAAATCTTCACCTTCGAAGCGGTCGCGGTCCGCGTGCAGCGCCAGTAGCCGGTGCTGGCCGTCGATCGCGCGCAGGATCCCCTCGCGCTCTGGCACTTTCAACATGCCGAGCGTCGCGCCGGCTTCCACGGCCTCGAACCGGAGTGTTTCGTCGCAGGAGATGATCACGGCACCGGGGATGGACGGCAGGTCACGGGCCTGGCGGCACTGTTCGTAGTACTGCACGAGCTCGTCGATCTTCTTCCGAATGATCTGACGCTGATAGGCCTTGTCGTTGGCCGCGATGCGGCGCTCGAGCACGTCCCAGTTGACCTTGCTCGTGGACGGTTGCGGCGCGCCGCGGCGACGCCCTCGCACCCCCGTCGGCTTCTCGCCGTAGTTGAGGACTTCGAATCGGACGAGCTTGTCGATGTCCTTGGCCGTCAGGGCCGCCTGATAAAACTGCACGCCGAACTGCTGCATCCGTATCGCGGCGACGCTAATCATAAGCTGCGCTTTTTCTTAAGGTTACGGAGACTTTGTGCCCGGGGCACCGAGCGTGTCGGACATCATATAGCTTCCGGCTTCCGGCTTCCAGCTTCCAGCTTCCGGCTTCCGGCTTCCGGCTTCCGGCTTCCGGCGTACAAGAAAACGGCCGGCCACCCGAAAAGGCGGCCGGCCGTTTTCTACTGAGAACCCAGAACCGGGAACCTTGAACCGGGAACCATCCGGCGGCGCTCAACCGTCCCGCTACTGCACTGATGTCGAAACCGTGTATCGCTGTGGGGCTTTTCCATGCGGGATGCCGACATAGAGGTTGTACGTCTCTCCGGCGCGGACCTCGAAGAGCGAGACAGTTCCCGGACCCGGTTTCTGTCCCCTGTACCAGCCCGTTGTTGCAGAAAAGACGATGGGTACGGGAGCGCCATCCTCCGTGGAGCGCGCCGCAACCGTCAGTGTTCCTGCCGAGGCCGTTCGCACCTGGAAGTTGACGCACCGCTGCTCAAGAAGAAGCCAGTCCTCCTGGTCTGAACAGATGGAGTGATCGGGCTCGATCGACACGGAGAGCGACTGACCAGCATCGATCGTCTGCAGCAATTGCAGACGCAGGTCCTTCACAGCGTCGACTGCTCCCCACATCAGGTACTGCTGATTCACCTGATAGCCTCGGGCGCCAGCGGTAATTTTCGCGCCGGCGGTCGGGAAATGCCCCAGGGGCGCGGCAGGGTGGGAATCCAGCTCGTAGCGGCCGGCAGCGTTCGTCGTTGTG
>DATLXP010000168.1:0-17241 GCA_035575695.1 Vicinamibacterales bacterium | reverse complement strand
GCGGTCCGCCTGCTGCTCAAGTTCCAGCCATCCGACCTCACCCTGCCGGGAGCGTTCCTGGCCGGACTGATTGCCGGGCCCTACGCCGGGGCCATCGTGGGATCGATGGTAGGTCTGACGGCCCTGGCCGGCGGGGAGTGGATCGCCCTCCCCTTCGCGATCGGATGCGGCTTTGCGGGCGGCGGCCTGCGGGAGATCTGTCCCAAGGAGGCGATCTGGCATTTCTCGCCGCTGTTCTTCACGGACCTTCACCGCAACGTGTGGAAGTTCGTCCGCCGGTTCGAGATCGACTGGGTCGTCATCCTGCTCGCGACCCCCATCGGCCTCGAAGTCATCCGGCAGGCGCTCGGGCACCGCTTCGGGGTCGAGCGGCTGTTCTTCCACGCGCCGCCCAACCTCCTCATGCTGACGCTTGTGGCCCTCGCCTCGGTGCTCTGCGTGGCCATTCCCATCAAGATCTGGAACAGCGCGCGCATCGAACACCGGCTGCAGGAGCAGGAGAAGCTCCTCATGGCGGCGCGCCTCCAGGCGCTCGCCAGCCAGATCAATCCCCACTTTCTCTTCAACACGCTGACGTCCATCTCGTCGCTCATCAGGTCGAAGCCCGAGACGGCACGCATCCTCATCGTGAAGCTGTCGGGTCTGCTTCGGCGCCTCTTGAACAGCCAGGAACATTTCGTGCCGTTCCGGGAGGAGCTCGAGGCCATCGACGAGTACCTCGACATCGAACACATGCGGTTCGGCACCAAGTTGACGATCGAGAAGCAGATCGATCCGGCAACGCTCGACGTCGTCGTGCCGAGCATGCTGCTGCAGCCGCTCGTCGAGAACTCGATCAAGCACGGCCTCGAACCCAAGATCGGACAGGGGCGAATCACCATCAAGAGCTCGCTGCAGGACGGCCACACCGTGATCGACGTCATCGACAATGGCGTCGGGGTCAGCCGTGACAATGCCAGCCGCATCAAGATGACTGGCAGCGGCATCGGACTGCGTAATGTGAACGAACGGCTGCGGGTCATCTATGGCGCCAACTACCAGCTGCAGCTCGACAGCGTTCCGGGCGGGGGGACGTGCGCCCGGATCGTCATCCCCCACCTCGGCGTGCCCGCGAGGAGCATCGCCTGATGGCCGCCGATGCGCCGGAGCCCGGAGGAGCCGTCCGGGTCGTCGTCGTCGACGACGAGCAGCTGGCGCGAGAGGAGCTGTGCTATCTGCTCGGGCAGGTCGGCGGGGTCGAGATCGTCGGACAGGCCGCCGACGGTCCTGAAGCCCTGGACGCGATCCGCCGCCTCGAGCCCGACCTGGTGATGCTCGACGTGCAGATGCCCGGGTTGACGGGCTTCGAGGTGGCGCGTCGTCTGCTCGACGACGGGGTCGAGGTGCAGGTCGTCTTCGTCACGGCCTTCGACCGCCATGCGATCGAGGCATTTGAAGTCAACGCCGTGGACTATCTGCTGAAACCGGTGGAAGTCGAACGCCTCGGCGCCGCTGTCGACCGTGTCCGGCGCCGCATGCAGGTGGACCGGCAGGCCACCGGGCAGCGTCCCGCCGACCTCGAACGGCTTCTCCAGCTCATCTCCGCCCGGCAGGATCGACGCGAGCAACTGGCCGTAAAGACAGGGGATCGGTTCCTCCTCGTCCAGACAGACGATGTCGTGCACGCCTCGGTGGAAGACGATGTCATCACGGTTGTAACGAACAGCTTGTCGGGAACGTCTAACTATCGGACACTGGATGAACTGCAGGCCAGGCTCGATCCTGCGGTATTCTGGCGGGTGCACCGGTCGTATCTTGTGAATATCAACAAGATCAAGGAGATCGTGCCCTGGTTCAGCCGAAATTTTCTGCTGAAAATGAAAGATGCGAAAGGCACGGAAATCCCTGTGAGCCGTGCTCAAACGAAGCGGCTCCGGGAGTACCTCAGGTTATGAACGACTCGCACGATCCATTGAAGACGCCGCCGGACGTAGAGGCCGATCCGTTCGCCCCGCCGGTGGCGGATCCATTTGCCACGGCGGTCGCCGATCCGCTGACCACGACGCTGGGCGCGCAGGAGGACGTGTACCCCGAGCCGAGGCCGGTCGTGCACGATCAGTTCGCACCGCTGCCTGTCGAGCGCGCCGCTGACGGCACCTCGCTCGGCACCCGGATCGCCGACGAGTTCATCGCATGGCTGAAGACGCTGGCGTCCGCGGCGGTGTACGCAACGCTGATCGTGACGTTCGGCTTCCAGGTGGCGCGCGTCGAAGGTCAGAGCATGGCGCCCACGCTCGAGGATCAGGACCGCCTGATCGTGAACAAGCTCGCGTATCGCATCGGCGAGCCCCAGGTCGGCGATATCGTCATGCTCTACTATCCGAATAACCCGAGCAAGTCGTTCGTGAAGCGCGTGATCGGGGCCGAAGGGGAGCAAGTCAGGATCGTCGACGGCAAGGTCTACCGCAACGATGTGCTCGTGGACGACGCGTTCGTGCCCGAGGAGTTCCGCAGTCACGACGACTGGGGGCCGCAGGTGATTCCCGAAGGTTATTACTTCGTCATGGGCGACCACCGGAACAACAGTTCCGACAGCCGGCACTGGGGTTTCGTACCGAAGAAATACATCATCGGTCGCGTGCAACTCCGCTGGTGGCCGGTACCGGTCGCACGAACGTTCTGAGCAGAGCCAGCGCGGTTTCGCGCGTTCTCTTCCGCGTCCTCCTGTTGAACCTGGCCGTCGCCGGGGCGAAGCTGGTGTTCGGCTACGCCACCGGGTCGGTCAGCATCATCTCGGACGGTTTCCACTCCCTCGCCGACTCCGCCTCGAACATCATGGGGCTCGTCGCCACGCGTGCGGCCCGCAAGCCCCCGGATGAAGACCATCCGTACGGGCACCGGAAGTACGAAACGCTGGCCGCGGCGGGCATCGTCGTCTTCCTGCTGTTCGCCGTGATCGAAGTCGCGCGGGCGGCGGTGGCCAGGCTCGCGTCGGAACAGCCGACGCGCGTGACCGCGCTCAGCTTCGGCATCATGGCCGTGACGCTGGTCATCAACCTGGTGGTCGTGCGGTACGAATCACGGGCGGCCAGGCGATTGACGAGCGAGCTCCTGCTGGCGGATGCGATGCACACGCGAAGCGACGTCCTGACGTCGTGCGCCGTGATCGCGTCGCTGGCGGCCGTCAAGCTTGGCTATCCGATCTTTGACCCGCTCGGCGGGGTCTTCATCGCGGCGTTCATCACCAGGACCGCGTGGCACGTGGCGCGCGACACGTCGCAGATCCTGTCGGACCGGGTGGTGCTCGTCGAAGAGGACATCCGCACGGTCGTCATGGGGGTCGGAGAAGTCGTCGGCTGTCACCAGATCCGTTCGCGCGGGTCGGCCGACCATATTTTTCTCGACCTGCACGTGTGGTTTCGCGGCGACACGACGCTGCACGAAGCACATCGCCTCTCGCACGTGGTGAAGGACAGGCTCCGCGACGCCTTCCCGCAGATCGCCGACGCCATCATTCATATCGAGCCGCCGCCCAAAGATATGTGACACGTCACTCCCGGTAGAGGGTCTCGATCATCCCGCGGTACTTCTCCTCCACCACCTTCCGCTTCACCTTCAGTGTCGGAGTCAGCTCGCCGGAATCGATCGAAAACTCATGGGCGAGGATGGCGATGCGCTTGATGCGTTCGAACTGGGACAGTTCTCGATTCAGGCCGTCGACGATCTCCTGATAGAGCGCCAGAACGTCCGCGCGTGCGACGAGGTCCGATCGTTCGGCCGGCGGGCGCCCCAGGTCCTTCAGCCGGCGTTCGAGAGCCACGAACTCGGGGATAATGAGCGCCGCGACATATTTCTGCCGGTCGCCGAGCACGACAGCCTCGGCGACCAGGGGGCTGCGTTTGAGGATCGCTTCGATCGGCTGAGGCGCGATCTTCTTCCCGCCCGAGGTCACGAGCAGGTCCTTCTTGCGGTCGGTGATGGCGAGGTACCCCTGCGCGTCGAGGGTGCCGATGTCGCCGGTGTGAAACCACCCGTCACGCCAGACGTCTGCGGTCGCTTCAGTCTTGTTGTAATAGCCCCCCATGATGTTGGCGCCGCGCGCGAGGATCTCGCCATCCTCGGCAATGCGCAGCTCCACGTCAGGAACAGCGCGACCGACAGTGCCGGCGCGCAGATCCGTCGGCGAGTTGACGGTCAGAATGGGCGCCGTCTCGGTGAGACCGTAGCCCTCGGTGATCGGCAGGCCGATGGCGGCAAAAAACTCGAGCACGCTCAATGGCAGCGGCGCGCTGCCGGAGACGATGATCCGCAGCCGCCCGCCCACCCCCGCACGGATTTTTGAGAAGACCAGCCTGTCGGCGAGCTTCGCCTGAAGCGCGGTCAGCGCTCCCACCTTCCTGCCGCTGAAGGCGACCTTCGCACGCGTGAGGCCGGTGTCGATCGCCCACTTGAACAGCGCCCCCTTGACTCCCCCGGCGGCCTGCCCTTTCTCGAGGATGCGTGCCTGCATCTTTTCGTACACACGCGGCACGCCGGTGACCATCATCGGCCGGACGGCGGCGATATCGCGGCCGATCGTGTCGAAAGACTCCGCGAAGATCACCGTCACGCCCGTGTAGAGATACAGGAACGACGCCATCCGCTCGAACGCATGGCTGAGCGGCAGAAACGACAGCGCCACGTCGTCGGGACCGAGGTCGAGCACGTGATTGGCGGCCAGCAGGTTCGACAGCAGGTTGGCGTGTGAGAGCATCACCCCCTTGGGCTCGCCGGTCGTCCCCGATGTGTAGATGATCGTCGCGAGCTGCCCGGGCTGAACGGCTCGCGCGCCATCCCGGTACTCTTTCGCCTTGCCCCACTCCGAGTTGATCTGTGCGTGACCGCGGCGCGCGACTTCGTCAAGCCCGAGCACGGACGCCCTCGCGGCCTCCGCTTCATCCAGCACGATCACCGCCTCGAGCGCCGGCAGCAGGTGCCTGACCTCCTGCAGTTTCTCGGCTTGCAGGCGTGTCGACACCACCGCCAGCCTCGCACCGGCGTCGTCCAGGATGTAGCGCGACTGGGCTCCCGACAGGGTCGGATAAATCGGCACCGTCACGGCACCGAGCGTGAGGATCGCCATGTCGCACAGGATCCACTCCGGCCGGCTCTCCGAAATGATCGCGACGCGGTCGCCGGCAGACACGCCGAGCGAGGCGAAGCCCAGGGCCAGTTCGCGGATCCGTTCGAATGCCTCCTTGGTGCTCATCCCCTGGATCGTGCCGCCGATCGATCGGCCGATCAGCAGGGGCTTGGGATGCCGGCCCATGACGTGGAACGGCAGGTCGGCGATCGTGCGCAAGTCAGACGCGGGTTCGGTCACGGGGCGGATTGTATACGTGCGACGGTGCGGAGTGCTACGTGCTGGGCGTCCGACGTGCGGACGTGCCACGTGCGCACGTGCGGACGTGCCACGTGCTACGCACTACGTGCTACGTGCTACGTGCTACGTGCTACGTGCTACGTGCTACGTGCCACGTGCTACGTGCTACGTGCTACGTGAGGGTGCGACGTGAGAATGCTACGCGTGGGCGCTGACGTCGCACGTGCACGTCGCACGTGCACGTCGAACGTCCGAACGTGACACGTCCGCACGTCGCACGCCCAGCACGTAGCACCGTCGCACATCGAACGTCAGAGGACGATCACCGCGTCGGCCGCCGGCCCTTCAGCGGACGACTGGCCTTGAACTCGCCGGACCTCCCGCCACGCTTCTCGACCAGACGGATCTCGCCGATCTCCATCGTCTTGTCCACGGCCTTGACCATGTCGTAGAGGGTGAGCGCCGCGACCGACACCGCCATCAGCGCCTCCATCTCGACGCCCGTCTGGCCACTGGTGCGCACCGTCGAGACGATCGAAAACCCGTCGGCGCGGGGCGTGATCTCCACGTCGACGTGCGACAGAAGCAGCGAATGGCAGAGCGGGATCAACTCCGCGGTGCGCTTAGCCGCCATGATCCCCGCAAGACGCGCCGTCTGGACGGGATTCCCCTTGCGGTTCACACCCGACGTCGCGACGCGGACGGCGGCGCGGGTCATGCGGATCCGGCCGGACGCGACGGCGTCGCGCGAGGTGACGGCCTTGCCGGACACATCGACCATGCGTGCGCTCCCGTCGGGTGCCGTGTGACTGAGCCGGGTCTTCATGACGCGTCACTCCCCTGTGCGAGAAAGAACGAGAGGCTTTCGAGCGAGACGGTGAGGTCCATGTTTTTCACCTTCACGCCGGCGGGCACCTTGATCGCACCCGGAGAAAAGTTCAGGATCGCCTTGATCCCCGCGGTCGCCACCGTATTGACGACCGACTGGGCGGCACCGGCAGGCACGGCGATCACCGCGATGCGGATCCGTTCGCGCCGCACCACCTTGCGAAGGTCGCGGGCATCATAAATCGGGACACCTTCCCGGGAGCGATGGCCGACCTTCTCGCGCGCGGTATCGAACATCGCGACGATCTCGAACCCTTCGTCGCGAAAGCCGGGATAGTCGGCCAGCGCGAGCCCCAGGTTCCCGGCACCCATGATGGCCACACAGACGCCCCTGTCGATGCCGAGGATCTGCCGCAGATGCCGGCGCAGCTCCTTGACGTAGTAGCCGACACCGCGCACGCCGAACTCGCCGAAATACGCGAGGTCCTTCCGGATCTGCGCCGCGTTGAGGTGAAACTGCTCGGCCAGCGCCTGCGACGAGACCGTGCGCACACCGGTGGCATCGAGGGCGTTCAGGCAGCGCAGGTAGACCGACAGCCGGTTCGTCGTCAATTCAGACACCGGTTCGGCGCTCTCGCGAGAACTCGCGTGCGCCGGCTCTTTGTGCTCCCGCTTCACAAGCGGCATTGTAGCGTCTCAGCTTCCAGCTTCCAGCTCCCAGCTTCCGGCTTCCAGCTTGGCGAGGGTGCGTCGAGCTGGCAGCTGGCAGCTGGAAGCTGGTAACATCCGCCCCCGTATGGCACACCCCTCCACGCCGCCCCCGGGCAGCCCGGCGGTCACGCCCGCGTTTCACCCGTATATTCCGGCCGGCCAGTCACCCGCGGAATTCACGACCAAGGCGATCATCCTCGGCGCCTTGTTCGGGCTCCTGTTCGGCGCATCGACGGTCTATCTGGGGTTGCGCGCCGGCCTGACGGTGAGCGCATCCATCCCGATCGCCGTCCTCGCGATTTCGGTGCTCAAGCGCTTCGGGGGATCGACGATCCTGGAGAACAACATCGTTCAGACCATCGGATCGGCGGGCGAGTCGGTGGCGGCGGGCGTCGTGTTCACCATCCCGGCGCTCATCTTTTTCGGGCAACGCGGGCAGGACTACTTCAACTACTTCCAGATCACGATGCTGGCGTTTGCCGGCGGCATCCTCGGCGTGTTGATGATGGTGCCGCTGCGGCGCGCGCTCATCGTCAAGGAACACGGGACGCTGCCCTACCCGGAAGGCACCGCGTGCGCCGACGTGTTGGTGGCGGGTGAGCGTGGCGGCGCCCTCGCGAAAACCGTCTTCATGGGCCTCGGCGTCGGGGCACTCTGGAAGGCCCTGTCCTGGATCGTCCAGCTGACGCCGACGGCCATCGGCCGATCCATGGGGCGCACGAGCCTCTTCCCGAACGCCACGCTCAGTCTCGACATCTCGCCCGAGTACATGGGCGTCGGGTACGTCATCGGTCCGCGCATCGCCGGGGTCATGTTCGCCGGCGGCGTCCTCTCGTGGCTGGTCTTGCTGCCGCTGCTGAGCATCATGGGCAACTACATGACCGTGCCGTTTCCGCCCGTGCCGGCCAGCGGACTGCGCATCGACCAGATGTCTCCCGGTCAGCTCTGGAGCGCCTACATCCGGTATACGGGCGCGGGCGCGGTGCTGGCGGCGGGATTGATCACCCTCGCACGGACCATCCCGACGATCGTCTCGTCGTTCCGCGACAGCGTGAAAGACTTCAGCCAGCGCGGCACGAGCGGGCAGGTGCGCACGGAGCGCGACATCCCGATGACGATCGTCCTGGGCGGGATCCTGCTGCTCGCCATCTTCCTCATCGTGGCGCCCCGCATGCCGACACAGGGGAACGTGCTGGCCGCCATCCTCACGATCATCTTCGCCTTCTTCTTCGTGACCGTCTCGTCGCGCATCGTCGGTCTGATCGGCTCGTCCTCGAACCCGGTCTCCGGCATGACGATCGCCACGCTGATCCTGACGTGTACCATCTTCGTCGCGCTCGGCTGGACGGGCGACTGGTACGCTCCCGTGGCGATCTGCGTGGGCGCGGTCGTCTGTATCGCGGCTGCCAACGCAGGCGCCACCTCGCAGGACCTCAAGACCGGATACATCGTCGGGGCGACGCCGCTCTACCAGCAGTACGGCCTCATCATCGGCGTGATCGTGTCCGCGCTCATCATCGGCTACACCACGCTGTACCTGCACAAGGTGATGGTCATCGGCTCTGATGCCCTGCCCGCGCCCCAGGCGACGCTCATGAGCACGATCATCAGGGGGCTCCTGAGCCAGAACCTGCCCTGGGGACTCGTGCTGGTGGGGGTCTTCATCTCGATCACGCTGGAGTTGTGCGGCATCCACTCGCTCTCCTTCGCCGTCGGCTCCTACCTGCCGATCGCGACCACGGCGCCGATTTTCGCCGGCGGCCTCGTGCGCGCCTACGTCGAGAAGAAGACGGGCCAGGCGGAAGAGTCGGAGGTCGGGTCCGGCACGCTCTTCAGCTCCGGGTTGATCGCTGGCGGTTCGCTCGCTGGCATTCTTTACGCGGTGCTGTTTGGGAACGGACTGATCGCCGATGCCGAAGCGGCCACAGGCCTCCTGCCGTCCATTCACGACGGCACCGGTGGTCTTGTGGCCGGCGGCCTCCTGTTCTTTGCGCTGGGGATCATCCTCGCCAGGGTCGGCCAGAAGAAGCTTGCGTAGTTTCCTCGCGATCGTTGCAGGCGCGCTCTGCGTCGGTGTTGCGGCGGCGACGGGGGCGGTGCAGGGCACGGCGCGCGTCGCGACGACGGCCGACGCCCTCATCGCCTCGGCAGTGTTCTATCACGGAAAGTCTGTCGTCATCGAGCACGACACGATGGGTGACACGGGCCTCACTCGTCTCGTCGGCACGCCGCGTCCGATCTTCGTGTTCTGGAAGGACCGCGCGACGGCCGGCACGGGGGAGATTCGCGGCGAGTTCTGGGACCTCGGGCGGGTCGAGTCATCAGACGGCCGATTCACCGGATACGATTTCGCGGCACTGCTCGACGCGACGACGCGCGGACGATGGCCGCGGCGCGATGAGGTGTACGTCGTCCTCGGCGCGACGCGGCGGCCGGCTGGTGCTGCTGATCCCACCGTTCGCGCCATTGCGCTCGCGCCAGGCCGCTACGACGGGCGCGAAGTGAAGGTCGTCGGCCGCTTCAGGGGCCGCAACCTGTATGGCGACCTGCCCCAGGCGCTCGGCAAGACAAAGTGGGACTTCGTGCTGCAGTCCGCCGAAGGGGCCGTCTGGGTCACGGGCATGCGCCCGAAAGGTAAAGGGTTCGACCTCGATCCCGGCGCCCGCGTGGACACCGGACGATGGCTCGAGGTGCGGGGTGTCGTGTCGATGCTCGGCTCGACGCCTTACATCACGTCGAGCGCCATGCAGCTGGCCACGGCGCCGGCCGAGACCGCCGTGGAAGTCGCCGTTCCGGTACTGCCGCGTTTGCCGGTGCCCGAGGTGATCTTCAGCGCGCCGGTCGATGACGATCGCGAGGTGGAGCGCGCCGCGCCCGTCCGGATGCAGTTCTCACGCGACGTCGATCCTCAGACCGTCCCGGGCCGCGTGAAAGTGAGTTACGTGTCAGCGCCAGGAGCGGCGGCGCCTGCCGCGCCGATGTTCACCGTCACGTACAACGATGCCGCGCACGCGGTCGAGATTCGCTTCGCGCAACCGCTCGAACGCTTTCAGCAGGTCAAGGTCGAGTTGCTGGAAGGCGTCCTGTCACTCGACGGCCAGGCGGTGAAACCCTGGACGATCCTCTTCACGACGGGAGGCTGAACCTGCATGGCAAATGGTCGGCATTCTTCAGCGGCCTGGTAGGGCGTCAGGCGCAGGGGAGCCCCACCGCCTGCGAATCGCTCTGATCAGCACGGCCGCGAAGATGGCGATGACGATCACGCCGGCGACCACCACGGCTGCGGCGGCCACCGGGTACTTCAGGGCCAGCACGCCGAGGCCCACGACAAACGCGTCTTCCGCAAGACTCAGAAACCAGTTGGAGAACGGCTCCGGGCTGGTGTTGGCGATCGCTCTCGTGCCGGCCTTGCTGAAATGCGATCCGGCCGCGAGCGTCCCTCCCAGCAGGGCCGTCATCACTTCGGTGGTGGGAGAGACCTCGCCGAGCGTCGCCACCGCGATGACCGCGCCACCCACGGGGCGGATGGCGGTGTGCACCGTGTCCCACACGGAATCGAACCAGGGGATCTTATCGGCGACGAATTCAACGGCGTACAGCACGAGGGCCGCGCCGATGACGAGGTCGTTGTCGAAGGCGCGGAACTGCGCCGGGAGGCTCACCCACTGATACCGGCTGGCGAGGCCGAGAATCGCGACGGTCGCATACAGATTGATGCCCGCCGCGAACGAGAAGCCCATCGTGCGTCCAAGCGATGCCAGGATCTCCATGTGTCAGCCCTCCGCGATCAGCGCCTCGACCTGCCGGCGCACGACAGACGCCAGCCTGTCGCGATCCTGCAGGGTCAACCCGGCCGTTTCGACAGGCTCACCGAAGCGAACCGTCACGGTGACGGGCTGGATCACAAAACTCCCCTTCCGCATCGCCTCGCGGGCGCCCAGGATGGCGACCGGCACGACGGGGGCCTGCCCCTTGAGCGCCATGATAAACCCTCCCTTCTTGAACGGCAGGAGCTTGCCGGTCCGGCTCCGCGTGCCTTCCGGAAAGATCAGGAAGGAGTTGCCCTCGCGAAGCGCCTCGGCGGCGCGATCGATGGCCGGCAGACTCTGCTCCGGGTTGCCGCGTTCGAGCGGCACGAACCCGGCGAGGTCCCACGCGCGGACGAGGATCGGGAGCTTTCTGAGCTCCGCCTTGTACAGGATACGGAGCCGCGGAAAGAGCGGCGAGAGGACGTAGAACAGGATCGGGGGTTCGACGTTGCTGGTGTGATTGACGGCATAGACGGCCGCACGATGGAGCTGGAGGTGGTCCCCCCCCTGGATGGTCACTTTGACGCCGCTCAACCACAGCCCGAGCTGGACACCCCCCAGGCCGACGCGGTACAGCAGCGGGACCTGCTTGAAAAGGATGGCGATGAGGAGAAACGGGGGGCCGGCGATCGCCACGTACGCGGATACCGCGAGATACGTGGCGATCGATCGGAGTGCGGCGACGATCAGACTAGGAGGCCTTGGCGGTCCGGCGCGCGGGGACGCGAGTCGTCGCCGTCGCCTTGGCAGCCTTCGCGCGGGCTATCGAGCGGTTCTTCATCGTGAAGCAACGCTCGAGCGCGCGGTCAACCTTCTCTTCGATGAACGCGGTGACCTCGTGGGAGACTTCTGAAATCTCGGAGATGACCAGGAACTTCGCGCGGTCCAGCATCCGCTTTTCGCGGAACGACAGGTTTTTCGAGCGCGCGAGGAACGTCAGGCTCTTCAGCACTTCGACCACGTCGTAGATCGAGCCGGTTCGCATCCGGTCGGAGTTGTCCTTGAAGCGCCCCTTCCAGTTCTGGTGATTGTCGATCTTGCCGTCCCCGAGGAGGTTGAAGAGGCGATCGATCTCTTCGTCGTTGATGGCGCGGCGGAGACCCACGCCGTCGACGTTGTCGACCGGCACGAGCACCGTGGTTTCGTTCGCCACCATGCGCAGGTGGTAAAAGCCACAGGTCGTGCCGAGAATTGTCTTGGTTTCGATGCCCTGGACGACGCCGAGTCCGTGGTTTGGGTAAATGACCTTGTCGCCGACCTCAAATGTCACGAGTCCCCCAACTGAGAGAAGGTAATAGGCTAGGTATGCGAGCGCTGAGCAGTCCTCTGAGTATAGCCGGAACAGCAGACCCAAGCAACGCAAAACGTGCCAAAATTGGCCACTTTTTCACGATTTCGCCGTACGGACGTCCACGGGCCGCGGCAGGCCCGACCTTCAGGTCGGGCGCGCGGCGTGGTTCGGCCGCAGCCAGGACAGCGCTCCGCCTGAGGGAGTAACCCACTGAGAACACACCGTTTGCGGCTATTTGACCGAGAGTGGGGCTTATGAATATCGAGCCATCGCCAGGCCGACGATTTCCTCGATCAACTGGGTGTAATTGCGGCCGCCCTTGCGCGCCGCCATCGCGAATTCCGCCTTCGAGGTGAGCCACGGATTCGGGTTCGCTTCGATGACGGCCACCCGTCCATCAGGTCGAAGACGCATGTCGATACGGGCGTAGTCGCGAAGCTCGAGCGCCTGGAACACCGCCACGGCCGTCTGCTGCAGCAGCGCTGCGGTCTCCTCGGGCAGATCGTCGGCAATGGCGGACTTGGTGTCCCGGTACGCGCCTGTGCCCTTGCCCCACTTCACTTCGGCCCCCGCGATCCGAGGCGTGCCTTCGGGCAGCTTCGAGAGGTCGAGCTCGACCACCGGGAGCGCTTCGGCGTTTTCGTTGCCGAGGACGCCGACGTACATCTCGCGTCCTTCGACGTATTCCTCGATCAGCACCGGCGAATCGAAATTCGCATGCAGCCAGTCGATGCGCTCCATGAGTTCGCGGATGGAATTGACGACCGCGTTGAACTCGATACCGATCGAGCCGTCTTCCCGCGCCGGTTTCACGATCACGGGAAAGACCAGGTCGTGCGAGAAATCCAGGCGGCCGCGGTAGGACCGCGCAAACACCGGTGTGTGGATGCCGTGGAACTCGAGGATCTTCTTCGCGACCGCCTTGTCCTGACCGTAGAGCAGCCCGCGCGATCCGCAGCCGGTAAACTGCTTGCCGAGCAGCTCGAGGTACCCGGCGATGCAGTAATCAGAGGTGTCGTTCCCGCCGAAGGACTCGGCCAGGTTGAAGAACAGGTCGCACTCGATCTTCGCGAGCGCGTTCAGGCTCTTGATCGATCCGTCGAGCACGTGCAGCGTCGCCTCGTGCCCCAGCTTGCCGAGCGTCTCGGCGACTTCATCCTCGACTTCTTTTTTGTCGAGGGTACGCGTGAGCGGCGCCTTGTCGGTCGATGCTCCAGGATCTTCAGGCTCTTCCCACCGGTCGTAGAGTACGACGACATTCAGTTTGCTCATGCGCGCGCGATTATGTCACGGCGAGCGAGCAGAGAGAAGGCACAACAATGAAGACGAGGTGAACCAATGGACATCAGACAACTGGACATCGTTCGGGCCGTCGTCGAGACGGGGTCCTTCACGGCTGCGGCACGCGCGCTGCACGTTTCGCAATCGGCGATCAGCCGCCAGGTGCTTCTTCTCGAAGAAGAACTTGGGGAGCCGTTGTTTCTCAGGCTCGGACGCAAGGTCCGCCTGACGAGTGCCGGCACCGCGCTCCTCGATCTCAGCCGCCGCGTGCTGGCCGACGTCCGAGACACCACCGCCAGCATCGTCGATCAGCAGCAGACGCTCGCCGGCACCCTGCACCTTGGCGGCGGGATGACCGTCTGCCTGCACGTCTTCCCTGCCCTCCTCAAGGAGTTCAGGCGGCAACATCCCAGGGTGGACGTGACGCTGACGACCGGCCCAACGCCACAACTCCTGGAGCGACTCAGGAGCGGCGCGCTCGACATCGGGCTGCTGACGCTGCCGGTGGACCGCACCGATCTCGTGCAGCTTCCGGTCATGCGCGAGGAGCTGCTCCTCGCGCATGCACCCGTCGCACAAGCTCGCGAAGCTGCGCCGCGTCACGCCGGCCGACCTCGCCGGCCTGCCCTGGGTGCTCTTCGAACCGGGATCGAGCACACGCCGGGTCATCGACGACATGTTCCACAGAAACGCCGTGCGCCCGCGCGTGGTGCTGGAGACTGAGAACGTCGAGATCCTGAAGGCGTTGACGATGATCGGGATGGGATTGACGGTCCTGCCCTACCAGTCGCTCGCGAGAGAGGCGCGCGGCGGCACGTTGCGATGGAAGCGGATCGACGGCGTGGCGATGGTGCGCGAGACCGGATGGGTGTACGTCAAGGGTGCGCGCGTCCCGCGCATGGTGCAGCACATGTTCGACGCGCTGCGTCGCACGCTGCCGCGGCTGAAGCTGGCCCCCCCACGGTAAGGGCGCAGACGGGCCTGGTCAGTAGTCGTCGAACAGTGTGTCGGCGGAGTCACCGCTCGGCTCCGCGGGTCCCTCGCCCGCTGACGGGGTGAGCCGGCGGCGGACCTGGAGCTGCAGCCATCCCACGGCATCGGGTTCCGCCTCGCGGAGCGCGCGCCAGTCGGATTCGGGCAGCACAAGCGTCAGGGTGCGGGTCGCGGGGAGGTCGGTCGTCAACATGCGGTAGATGATACGACTGAGATCCATGCGCGCAGCGCATCACTTTTGCATAGAACCCATGCGTTTAACGCATGGGTTCTATGGCGACGGCGACGCGGGTGCCGGACACTCTATAATTGGGGTCTCACCCTTGAGCCGGAGTGGTGAAACTGGCAGACGCGCGGGACTCAAAATCCCGTTTCCGCAAGGAAGTGTGGGTTCGACCCCCACCTCCGGCACCAATCAAACCGCGCAGGGGTCGTGGATCGTCGTTCGGAGAGGCGGCGACTATCGCTCGCGGCCGCTCAGTGCCGCGGCCATGCGGCTCAACTCCAGCGCGTAGTTGCTCCACCACGAGCCCGCCCTGGGACCCCCACCGCACGTGCCGTCCGATTCCCCAGGGGCCTTCACCCACAGAAAGGCGTCCACGAGCGGATGCCCCGTGTCGGTCGTCGGCGCGACGCCGAGCGCACGGCCGGCGGGGTTGCACCATTCCTTCGAATTGGTCGCCACGCCATTGCGGCTCGTGTCGATGATGAAGTGCTTCCCCCCCACAAGTCGCGACAGCTTCTCCCCGTATGCGACATTCGACTGCGTCGGGGAAAAGTTCGACACGTTCAGCGAAAAGCCGGTCGCCCGGTCGATACCCGCCTGCTGAAGGCGTTTGGCCATTTCGGCCGGCGCATGCCAGTTGGCATGGCCTGCGTCGAGATACACCGACGCACGCTGCGCGCGCAGCGTCTGCACGGCTTCGCTGATCAGCGTGACCCGCTCCTGTCGCCCGGCGGGCGGCAGACAGTCCATGCCGGCCAGCGCGTCAGGCTCGAGGATGACGATGGCGTTGCGGCCACCGATACCTGAGGCGAAATCCTTGATCCACTTGCGGTAGGCCGCGGCCGTCGCGGATCCGCCCGCCGAATAGCTCCCGCAATCCCTGTACGGAATGTTGTAGGCGACAAACACGGGCAACGCGCCCGATCCTGTCATCGTCGACACCGCCTGGTTCACTTCGCGACGGATGTCGCCACCCCACCCGCCGATCCAGCGCGCGACCGGCTTCTCGGCGATCTGGCCGATCAACTCCGAGTCGACAGGACGCGACCGCTTCCACGTTTCGGCCTGCCGTTTGGCAGCCGAGTTCGGATCGACGTACAGCTTCTGCCCTTTGAACGGGTTCGGCTCGCCGTCGCTCAACAGCAGAAAAGGGATCAGGACGAGCGGCGCAATCCGCAGGTTGGACGAGGGGCGTGTACTGACGCGCGGAACAGCGTCACGGCCTGACATCGTCAGGCTCGCTCGAGCGATCGACCTCTGCGGCCGTCGCCGTCGACACGGAGGGGTCCGCACCCATGTTGTGGGCGATACGCGCCAGAAGAATGCGCATCGCTCGCACGTCGTGGTGCGATTTCACGAAGAGGTTCGCCATGTCCCCCGCGGCCCACAGCAGGCCCGCGAAGATCAGCAGCCGCACCGCGTCAGCCGCCAGCACGCCGTACGAGATATCGACAGCGCTCGTGAACCCGAGCACGAGTTGCATGAGCATCAGCAGGAAGAGCAGACCAGCCATGACGCGGAGGAGGGTTGCGACGGACCTCAGCCCTTTGGTGGGTTCGATGTCGCGATCACGGACCTCGACGCCCGCGAGCACTTTCCTCTTGGAGTCCTTGGCCGGTACGCGTCGGTTCTGTTCGGTGTTCATAGCTCTTCCACAGGATAGTTCAACTCAGGGCCTGAGCCCACATCGCAGTTACGGACGAGCTCGCTTTCGCGTTGGGAGCCGAAAGACATGAATCGACTGGTCCCGCTTGCGGCACCGCCGCGGCGAGAGCCAGGACAGTCCCTCCAGCGTGCAGTACTTCGTTTTGCCCTTGCCGGTGCGGGGGAAGTCGTAAATATCGCCTTTGCCCTGAATCGTCCAGTCGCGGAACCGCAGGGTCCCGATCCAGAGCCGTGAGGTGCACTGCGAGACGACGGCGATGCGGGCGCCTCGCACCGAGACGGCCGCGTAATCCTGGAACGTGACGCTCGGCGGAAGCGCGATCGACGCGACAGGTTTCCAGACCGTGCCCGCGCGCTGCAGGACCTGGATGCGCCCCCCGCCTGGCTTCCTCCCCTTGCGCCCGCCGCGGCACCGGTTCCCTTCGCAGAGCGCGAGGAGATAGTCACGCCCCTCCCAGTGCACCGCGCTCAGCCCTTCGAATCCTTTATTGCGTTTGTCGAACGAGAAATCCACCCAGCGTCGCCGGGCAAATGTCGCGTCTTCCGTGCATTCGTCGATGCGGGCCTTGTAGGTGCCGTCGGGGTGTTTCTGCGCTTCGATCAGGAGGTAGAACCGCTTCGTTCTGGAGCTGAAGGCGATGTCTTCGTAGCCTTCGCTGTCGCGCGCCCGGCCGAACCACGCATGCTCCTCCGAACCCGGTTGCAGATCGGCATGGATGCGCGCGATCCGACGCACGTTGTCAAACACGACGTAGTAATCGCCGTCTTTGGCAATCACACCACTGGCTTCGAGCACGCCACCGCCGGTCGGGGGCTCGATGAAGTCGGACAGCTTGCGCTCATCGACGAGCGACACGACGGGACGGGACCTGGAGGCCATGCGGAATTGTAGCTGGATTGCTTCTGTTAGACTCTGCCGCATGACAACACGAGCGACCGCTCCGAAACAGATTACCTGGGTCATCTGCCTTGTGCTCTACATCGTCGCGCTGCTCGCCCACTTCGGGGCGTTCCGCATCGACGGGAATGTCGCGGACTGGGCCTGGATCATCGGCTTCGGCCTCCTGCTCGTGGCCGTGCAGGTGCGGGACCTCTA
>DATLXP010000167.1:0-4178 GCA_035575695.1 Vicinamibacterales bacterium | reverse complement strand
CACGGCCCTGTCGCTGCCGTACCACATCGGCAACGGCGTCTTCGGCGGGTTACTCCCGCTGATCGGCCTCACCATCGTCGCAAAGACGGGTGATATTTACGCAGGTCTGTATTATCCGATCGGCGTGGCGGCGCTGACCTTTGTCGTGGGATCGGTCTTCCTGAAGGAAACGCACAGTGTCCGGATCTGGGACGAGGTGGGGAGGAGATGACGCACGTCCGACGTCCGACGTGCTATGTGCTGCACGTGCTGCGTGCGGACGTGCGCGTGCTGACGTGCTATGTGCATGTGCGACGCACAGGCCACGTGCCGGCGGGCCGTGAGAAAAGCACGTAGCACGGCACATCGCACGTCCGCACACGCACGTCATCACGTCGCACGTGCCGCACACAGCACGTCGCACGCAGCACGTGTTAATTGAAGAAGAAGAAGTCCCCCCCGCCGCCCCCAAACCGCGGGTTCACGATGTTGTTGAAGATCGAGCCGAAGGAATAGCTGATCCCGAAATTCATGAAGTAGCTGTAGCCACTTGCAAGCTGCCTCTGCCTCACCAGGATCTCTTCCGGCGAGGCGTTGCCGCGACGTAGATTGAATTGATCACGTGTCCGTGACGCCTCCCCGAACACGTTGAATGAGAACCCCTTGAACAGCCGGACGTTCGTCGCCGCGAACGCCGTCAGCCGATACTTGTCCAGCTTGCTCAGGTACTGCGTGAAATCGACCGACGCTGACGCCGTGCCCCACGGCTGCCGGAGGCTGAGCGACGTGCCGAGCTTGTGATCCAGCAGCGTCTCCTTCTCCTTATTGAAAATCGTAATTTCCTTATAGTCGAATCGGTTGAGGCCGACTGTGTATTGAGCCGTCCACGCTCGTCGAGTCGACTGTGAGTACGGGAAGACGTTGTATTCGATCCCCGGGGCGACTCTCGCCCGGAAGTCGTAATTGAGGAAAATCGACTTCGATGCCGACCCTACAAGTCCTGCCGACCAGTGGCTTGTCAGGCTCTTGACCACCAGCGCGCTCGCGTCCGAGTTGCGGGAGATCGACTTGAAGGTCTGGGTCTCGCTCAACTCGAACTCGTTCGAGCTGTAGCTGCTGCTGATTGAGCCCGAGAGCTTCCAGTCATCAGTCGTGCGATTCGCTGACCCCGAGCCACGGAATGACCGGGACTTCGTGGACCTCTCACCGTTAAAGCGGCCGCCGAAATTCGTTCTGAAGACCCACAAATTCCAGGGGTCCTTCTTCGCGTCCGCGGCCTTTGGTGCTCCCGCCCCGGGATCGGCGAACGTAACTTTGAGGTGCCGAGCCAGGGGGGTCTCCGACACGTAGCGCACGAGGCCCTGTTTTAGGAGGTCCGCGATGCCTTTGCGGAGCTCGTCGGAGGTCGCCGCCTGCGGCGAGATATATTTCAGCGTCTGCTCGACCCCGGCGAACCTTCCCAGCCCGATGAACTTGAAGGTGAGCTCCGTTCCGCCTCCACCTGTCGATTGCGCGGTGACCAGCACGTGGACGTCCGCGTCCTTCCGGTCCCGCATGTAGTCAACAAACGTGATCTCCCTCTTCAGGAAGGTCTCGTCGCAGTAATGGCCACAGTCAAGAAACAGGCGGACCGTTTCGGCTCGCGCGACCGGGGGAGAGGCCACCTGGGCCGCCGCGGGAGCGGCCATGACCATCACGACCAGCAGGACGGGAAGACGGGCGAACAGGCGCACGAATGGCGAGTGCATACGGGCCGTTAGACACCGCGAACGGCTACTAGGTTGGGTGGAGGGCTGAACTATGGAAATTTCGCCGGCTCTGCAGGCGCGATGGCGGCTTCAAGGTCTTTCACCAGCTTGGAGGACGTAGTTTCCGGATCCTTCTTTCGCCGAGCGAGCCAGTCCCTGAACCCCGCGCCGACCGCCGCGCTGTCCGAGTTCGTTTCGACGGACCCAGGGGGAGCCTTGTAGTAGGCCACCAGCTTGTCGAGCGCGATCTTCTGCTCCACCGGGGTCGCCTGCTCGTAGTACGTCACCATGGGCACCCATTTCTGCCTGAACGTGTGAATGTCCTGAAAGTATTTGACGAACATCGCCACCCACGTTTCGAGCTCGCGATCTTCCATCGGCCGCGGGTCGCCGACGTGGTGCTCCGCGTGGAAGAGCTCGTGACCGGAGGACAGGCGCGTGAACACGGGGCCCCTCGGGTCGAGCGCCGCCGGACCAAGCACGACGTAGGCCACTCCCTTCACGGTGAAGTAGTAGCCGAAGTTGGTCGCAAGGGAGCGCGTCGAGGCCTCGGGATTCGCGCTATAGGCCGTCTTCTTCTGCAGGTTGATGTCGAAGTTGACGGCCGGCACCGGACGGTTGTCGTCGGGATGCACCTGGCCCGGCGACTTCGTGCCCGAGGGTTGGACGTCGCGGTCCTTGAGCGCCTCGCGCATCAACGCCAGCAGGGCATCGCGCCGCTGCGTCTCGTCCGTGAGCGCCTTGGCCGCCGTTAGCTTGTCGCGCCACTCAGAGACGGCGGCAGCCGACGTCGGACTGGCCGGAGACTGAACGGCCGGAGGAACAGGGGGTTGCTGACGAGTCGTGGCACCAGCAGGCGCGGCTGACGCCAGGGCGAGCAGCAGCGCCGAGATTCGTATTGCGATTGGAAGAGTCATGCGCATTGTGTCCCTCTCATGAACCCGAGTTTCTGTCGGCGGCGCCGGACCCGCCCGCCCGTTCGAGCGCGGCGATGACGGAGGCGCTGGTGATCACCTCCGGCAGCACGATCGGCTCGGTCAATTTGCCGGCTGGAAAAACCACGTAAAACGGCACGCCGGCGCGGCCGAATTTCGCGAGCAGGCGCGTGATGTCAGGGTCGCGCATCGTCCAGTCCGCTTTCATCGGCGTGACGCCACGACGCTGGAACTCCGCGCGCATGGACGGCGTGTCGAGGACGACGCGCTCGTTGACCTTGCAGTTCCAGCACCAGTCGGCCGTGAAGTCAAGAAAGACCAGCTCGCCCGACTCCACGCGGCGCTGAAGCTCCGCAGGTGTGAAACGCGTCCAGGGCTGCCCGTCGCGGCTCACCGGTGCCGCCGCGACGGTGACGCTCACGTTGTCGGCCAGCTGCTTCGCCGTCCAGACGAGCGCGAGCGACGTCACGAGAAGGCCGACCGCGGCGCCGGCGAGGCGATGCCGCCGCAGCCGCGGTCCCTCGCCGGCGCTCAGCCAGATCGCGAATGCCACGGCGGTCATCAGCGCCAGCGCCGCCACGATCGCCGATGGGCCTCGCTGCGCACCAAGCACCGAGAGCAGCCACACCGCCGTGGCGATGAGCAGAAAGCCCATCGCCTGGCGAAAACGGATCATCCACGCGCCTGGGCGCGGCACGAATCGGAGCCAGCCCGAATTGAGTGACAACAGCAGGTAGGGGAGTGCGAGGCCGACGCCCACGGCCGTGAGCGTGGCGAACATGGCCGGCGTGGACTGGGCGAACGCGAATCCGAGCGCGGTTCCGAGAAACGGCGCGCTGCAAGGGGTTGCGAGCAGTGTCGCCAGGGCACCGTGCCAGAACGCCCCGCTGACAGCGCCGCCTGACGCCGGGACGCCCGCGATCGCCGGACCGGAAATCTCGAACGCGCCGAACAGGTTCATGGCGAACACCATCAGCACGATCGTCATGAACACGAGGAACCGTGGTGATTGAAACTGAAAGCCCCAGCCGATCTGCTCACCGGCGGCCCGCAATGCCCACACGGCCGCCGCCAGGACCCAGAACGACGCGAGGACCCCGGCGCAGAACGCGAACCCAAGCAGGCGGACGCGCGATCGTGATGCCTTCGCCTGCTGTACGAATCCGAGGACCTTGATCGAAATCACGGGCAGCACACACGGCATGATGTTCAGCAGCAGTCCGCCAGCCAGCGCAAACAGCAGCACCAGTCCGAGCGACAGAGGACGATCCTGATTGCTGATGGTGAACGGCTGGTCGAGCCATGCAGCTGAGGCGGCCGATGTGAATGACGCGGTCGGCTGCGCCGCCTGCTGACCCGCGCCCGCTGTCAGTGGGGCGGAGAGCTCGAATGCCTGTTCACCGACGACCGCTACCCCACTGATGGTACTGGGCGCTGGCCCCTCCTCGTCAGCTTCGATTGGAATGGTGATGGTGCCGCCGCTCGCCACGACGGCGCCGTGGCTGATCGTATAGCC
>DATLXP010000166.1:0-12378 GCA_035575695.1 Vicinamibacterales bacterium | reverse complement strand
CGCACGTGCGCACATAGCACGTCGCACATCGCACGTGCTCTGTGCTATCCCACGACCTGCGCGATCCTCTGCCGGTTGACGTTGACCTTCATCCGCTCCCGAGCCTTGGTCATGTAGGCGGCGTAGAAGCGGCCGCGGCGTTCGCTCAGCACCTGGTCTCTCGTCTGCGACAGCCCCGCCTTGATTTCGTCGGCCGTCGGATCTTTCCGTTCCAGCACCTTCACGACCACCGCGCCGGTGTCGGTGGTGATCGCATCGCTGACGCCGCCCGACGGCAGCGCGAACGCCGCCGCGTCGATCGCCGGACTGACGCCCGCGTCGGAGACCGGCGCGCCGCGCGCGATCAGTTCGGTCGTCTTGACTTCCAGCCCCGCGGCCTTGGCGGCCGCGTTGAAGTCCCCCGACTTCATCGAGGCGGCGACGGCCGACGCCCGCTGGCGCGCCGCGTCCACGGCCTTGGTCTTCAACACGTCGTCGCGCACGCGCGGGCGCACGTCATCGATCTTCGGCTCGGAGGCGTCCTGCTTACCGGTGACGGTGAGGAAGGCGAACCCCTGCGGCGTGCGGATCGCGTCGCTCACGTCGCCGTCCTTCAGCTCGAATGCGCTCTCGGCGGCGGCCGGCGCCATGCCGAGGCCGGCAATCGGCTCGTCGCGCGAGAAGAAGCCGGACTCTGCCACCGTGAGCCCGCGCGGCTTGGCCACGGTGTCGAAGTCGGCAGGTTTCTTCAGCTTGGAGGCCACGTCGTCGGCCGTGCGCTGCGCTTCATCCTGCGCGCGCTGCCACTTGATCTGGTCGGTGATCTGCGCCTGCACCTCGGCGAGCGGGCGCTGCGATGCGGCGCGCTTGTCGACGAGCTTGATGACGTGATAGCCGAACTGCGTCTTCACCACGTCGCTCACGTCACCAGGCTTCATGGTAAAGGCGACGGCGTCGAATTCAGGGACCATCTGCCCCTTGCCGAAGAAGTCGAGGTCCCCTCCCTTGCTGTTGTTCGAGTCGTCCTGCGAGAACTTCTTCGCCAACTCCGCGAAATCCGCCCCGCCTTTGGCTTTCGCGGCGAGCTCCTCGGCCTGCGTCTTCACCGCGGCGTCGTCCTTGCCTTCGGTCTTCAGCAGGATGTGGCTCGCGCGCACCTGTTCGGGCGTGGCGTACTGCTGCTGGTTGTCTTCGTAATTCCGCTGGACGTCCTGGGGCGACACCTGGACGCGGTCGCGAATGGCCTGCATGTCGATGAGCGCGTACCGGACCTTCCGCTTCTCCGGCACCTTGTAATCGTTCTTGTGGGCCTCGAACCAGGCGGTGACTTCCGCATCGCTCGCCTGCGCCCCTTCGCGGAACTTGTCAGCCGGGAACGACACGACCGCGAGCTTGACCTTTTCGTTGCGCTTCTTGAACTCGGTCGTCAGTTCGGCGTCGGGGACCGTGATCCAGTTGGTGAGCGCGGCCTGGAGCTTCTCGACGGTGATGCTGCGCCGCACCTGCTCTTCGAACTCGTTCTCCTTGACCGGCGGTTCCTGCATCTGCAGCATCTGCCGGTACTTGTCGTACCCGATGAACTGCCCGTTCTCCTGGAAGGCGGGGATGGCGAGGATACGCTCGGTCACTTCCGCGTCGCTGGCGGTGATGTCGAGGCGGCGCGCTTCCGAAACGGCGGCCTCTTCTTCGACCAGCTGTTGCACGATGCGCTGGTCGATGCCCAGCTGCTTGAGCATCCGCTCGTCCATGTTCGCCCCGTACGACGCGCGGTACTGCTGCATCTGGCGCTGGTAGGCCCGGCGGAACTGGCTGACGGTGATGTCCTGGCCGTCGACCGTCGCGACGGCGTCGTTCAGCCCGGCGCCATCGGCCGAGCCGCGAAAGAAATCCGGAATGTAGAGCAGGATGAACGCCAGAACCACCAGGGCCAGGCTCCATTTGAGCCAGTTCCGGTGGCGGCGCATCCTATCGAGCATCGTCATGGTATCGGAGCCTCTTTTTGGGGCGGTGGAAACGCCGATTATGCCACGGTTCGAGGGGGGCCGATGTGCTATATTTTCGGTGGATAGAAGGACTTAGAGGGATCCGCCATTCCAATGGGACGCAGGGCCGATTGACCCGGGCTGGTCGGCAAACTGGCGCCCGTCGATCCACGAGCAGGAGCGCCGCGGCGATCTCGCGTCCGGACCTTGCGGCGCGGCTCCGGCAGTGTCAGGGGCCGCTTCGACGCCACCTTTCCCGCGCCGATGCCCTCGCGGACATGGTGCGCGCGGTCAATTCCAGTCTCGACCCGGAGCGCGTCGCCGAGGCGGTGCTGGCGCGCGTCACGAAATGGATACCGGCGCCGGCCTGGCTCGTGCTGGCGGCCGACGGGCAGGGGGAGATGCGGCCGATGGCGACGCGCGGACTCACAGCGCCGATCGAACCAAGTGCACAGGCGATTGCGCGCCTGGTGATCCGCTCGGGGGAGGCGTTCGCCTCCGCTGACGTCTCACTGGATCGGCGTGTGCACAACGGGTCGCGGGTGGCGGCGGTCGGGTTTCCGCTCGAGTGCCGCGGCCGCACGATCGGTGCGCTCGTCGCACTCGACCGGCGGCCGTCTGCGACGGTGCCGCGGTTCGGGATCGCGACCCGCGCCGCCTTCGAGGCGGCCATCGAGCCGGGGGCGGCGGCCCTCGACAACGCCATGCGCGTGCAACGCGCGGAGGCCTTGTCGGTCACCGACGACCTCACGTCGCTGTACAACTCGCGGTACCTCTCGCAGGTGCTGCGGCGGGAAGCGAAGCGCGCCTCGCGCAGCGGCCGGCCGCTGTCGCTGCTGTTCGTGGATCTGGACGGGTTCAAGTCGATCAACGACACGCACGGCCACCTCTTCGGCAGCCGCGCCCTGGTCGAAGCCGCAGCGGTCATTCGTGCGAGCGCGCGCGAAACCGACATGGTCGCGCGCTTTGGCGGAGATGAATTTGCGGTCGTGCTGCCCGACACGGGCAGCGAAGGGGCCGCGGCGGTCGGCGATCGCGTCCGGGAACGGGTCGCCGGGCACGGGTTTCTACAGCCCGACGGGTTGCATATCAGGCTGACGGTGTCGGTGGGCGTGGCCACGCTCCCCGATGTCGCCGCCTCTGCGGAATCACTCATCCAGGCCGCCGACAAGGCGATGTACTGGGTCAAGGAACACGGCAAGAACGGCACTTACGTAGCTGGGAGCGACATTTGAGCCTGCGATCACTCTTCTCACTGTTTTCAAGCGATCTCGCGATCGACCTCGGGACGGCCAATACCTGCGTCTACGCACGCGGCAAGGGCATCGTCGTCAACGAACCCTCCATCGTCGCCATCAACAAGGTCACCGGCCGCATCGAGGCCGTCGGCAGGGACGCCAAGGAAATGGTCGGCCGTACGCCGGGCAACATTGTCGCCATCAAGCCGATGAAGGACGGCGTCATCGCGGACTTCGAAGTCACCGAAAAGATGCTGACCTACTTCATCAAGAAAGCGCACAACCGCAACGTCTGGGTGCGTCCGCGCATCGTCATCGGCGTGCCGTCCGAGATCACGCAGGTCGAAAAGCGCGCCGTGAAGGACAGCGCCTACCGCGCCAAGGCCAGCGAGGTGTATCTCGTCGAGGAAGCCATGGCGGCGGCCATCGGCGCCGGCATGCCGATCACCGAGCCGTCAGGCAACATGATCGTGGACATCGGCGGCGGCACCACCGATATCGCCGTCATCTCCCTGGCCGGCATTGTCTACAGCAAGGCGGTCCGGGTCGCGGGCAACGAGATGGACGAGGCGATCATCCAGTACGTCAAGAAGACCTACAACCTCCTGATCGGCGAGCGCACCGCCGAAGCCATCAAGATGGAGGTCGGCTCCGCGTTTCCGCTCGAGGAGCGGATGACGATGGAGATCAAGGGGCGCCACCTGATCGAGGGGGTGCCGAAAACGATCACGATCTCCGACGAAGAGATCCGCGAGGCGCTGGCCGAAACCGTCAACGTGATCGTCGACGCCGTGCGCGTCGCCCTCGAGCGCACGCCGCCGGAGCTCTCGGCCGACATCGTCGACCGGGGCATCGTGCTGACGGGCGGCGGCTCTCTCCTGAAGAACCTCGACAAACGGCTGCGCGAAGAGACCGGCTTGCCGCTCGCGATGGCGGAGGATCCGTTGTCGTCTGTCGTGCTTGGCGCAGGCAAGATGCTCTCTGACTTCAACCTGTTGCGCAAGATCTCCATCGACTAGCGAGCCTTGCTGGATATCAAGCAACGCACCGGCGCCGTGTTCTTCATCGCCATCGTGGCGCAGGTGATTCTCGTGTCGGTGCAGGTACAGACGAAGACGGGGGTGCGGGCGATCGAGGCGGTGTCGTTCGGCGCGTTCGCACGCGTGCAGGCGGCCACGTCGTCGTTCGTCCGTGGCGTGAGCGACGTGTGGACCAACTACGGCGCGCTCCGGGGGGCGCGCGATGAGAACACGGCGCTGAAGCGGCAGATCGCGGAGCTCGACGTCCGCCTCCAGGAGCAGCGCGCGCTCGCCGGCCGCACGACCAGGCTGCAGGAGCTCCTGGGACTGCAGCAGACCACGCCCCTGCAGACCATCGCCGCCGACGTGATCGCCGGAAATCCCAATACCGGCATCCTGCAGATCACGATCGGGCGAGGGCGTGCGGACGGGGTGATGACCGACATGGCGGTGATCGCCCCGCTCGGCATCGTCGGGCGCGTGATCGGCGAGCCCTCGGCGCACGCCGCGCGCGTGCAGCTGATCATCGACCGCAACGCCGCCGCCGGCGCCCTGACCGAACGGACGCGCGCGGGCGGGCTGATCGCCGGCGTGGATCGCCAGCCCCCGCTCGCGATGGAGCTGGTCTCGAATCTCGCGGACGTGAAAGCCGGCGACCTGATCGTCACCTCCGGCGTCGATGGCATCTATCCGAAGGGATACGCGGTCGGCGTGGTCGAGACGTGCGAGCGCGGCTCGGGGTTGCATCGGGCGATCACCGTCAGGCCCACGGTCGACTTCTCAAGCCTCGAAGAGGTGCTGGTCGTGCTCGTGCCCGCTCGTCCGGCCATGGCCGTCGACGACAAACCGGAGGCACCCGCGGGAGCGGTGAAGTGAAGGCCGCGGGAGTATTCGTCGCGCTCGTGATCGCGCTGCTGTTCCAGACGACACTCGGCGGGGTCTCGCTCGAGGCGGGGACGCGGGTGAATTTCGTGCTCGTCGCGGTCGTCTATGTCGCGCTGGCGTTCGGCGCGATGACCGGATTGCTGGCCGGCATGGTGGGCGGCCTCGCCCAGGACTCGCTCGCGGGGGGCATCATCGGCATCGGCGGGATCTCGAAGACGCTCATCGGGTTTTTCGTCGGCGTGCTGGGCGCGCAGTTCATCGTGTCGCAGCCGATCCCGCGCTTCGTCATGTTCGTCAGCGCGTCGGTCCTGCAGGAGCTGTGTTTTCAGTCGCTGTATGCGCTCGTGGAAGGCCACGGCATCCGGTTTCAGTATGCGGCGGTGCTGACGCAGGCGGCGGTGAACGGGATGGTGGGCATCCTGGCGTTCCAGATTACCGAGATGGTGCCCGGGCTCATGCAGAAGCGGGACACGCGCATGTCGCTCGGGCGGCGGCGATACTAGCGTAGTTGGCGCAGGTCGGAGTTGTATGTCTGAACCGATGTTGGCGGACGATAAGCGGAGCCTGCTGCTGCGGGTGTCCGTGCTCCAGTACGTGCTGGCCATCATCTTCGCCGGGCTCGCGATCTCGTTCTGGGTCTTCCAGATCGCCAACCACCAGCGGTTTCGGGAGATGGCCGACAACAACTATCTCCAGCGTCTGCCGCTCCCGGCGCCGCGGGGCGTGCTCTTCGACAGGGACGGCCAGATCCTGGTCGACAACCAGAGCACGACCAACATCGCGCTCGTCCGCGAGCAGACCAAGACCATCGACCGGACGCTCCGCATCCTGGCGCAGGCCACGGGCGTGGACGAAGCGCAGCTGACGGAGGAAGTCCGGAGGCGCCGCCGCGAGCCGAGCTACCGTCCGATCGTGTTGATCGAGAACGCCAGGTTCGAGCAGGTGGCCGCCGTCCGCGCGCGTCAGCTCGAGCTGCCCGGCATCATCCAGCAGGACGTCCCATCCAGAAAGTACACGGCAAGCGACCTGGCGGCGCACCTGTTCGGCTACGTTGGAGAGGTGCGCGAGGCACAACTGCAGCGCGCCGAGTATGCGGGGGTGGAGGCGGGGGCGATCGTCGGGCAGGCGGGCATCGAGCAGTCCTACAACACGCTGCTCATGGGCGTCGAAGGGGAGAAGGCGGTCATCGTCAACAGCCTGGGACGCGAGGTTCGCAACCTGGGCTCTCAACAGCCGTCCGTCGGCAACCCGCTGCAACTGAGCATCGACGCAGACCTCCAGCGGGCTGCCGAAGAAGGCTTCGGCCACTTCGGCGTCATCAACTCCGGAAAGCCCTACAACGGTGCGGCCGTCGTGCTCGATCCACGCAACGGCGAGGTCCTGTCGCTCGTGAGCCTGCCGGCGTACGATCCCAACAAATTTGCGGGAGGGATCGATCGGGCGACCTGGGCCTTCCTCACGACCGACAAATCGAAGCCGCTGCAGAACCGGGCGCTGCAGGCCACGTACTCACCAGGATCCACCTTCAAGATCGTCGTTGCGACGGCCGCCATGGAGGAGGGCATCGCGAAGCCGGAGTTCCGCGTCCACTGCAGCGGGGGCGCATTCTTCTACGGCCGCTACTTTCAGTGCCATCTGAAGAGCGGCCATGGGTCGGTGGACATGCGTCACGCCATCGAGAAGTCCTGCAACGTCTACTTCTACACGCTGGGGAACATGCTGGGCGTTGACAGGATCCACAAGTGGGCGTCGAGGCTCGGTCTTGGAGAGGTGAACGGCATCGACCTCCCGAACGAGCTCCGGGGCCTGGTGCCGTCGACCGAGTGGAAGCGGCGCGAGAAGAAGGAGAAGTGGTACGCGGGGGAGACGATCTCGGTGGCGATCGGCCAGGGGCAGGTCAACGTCACGCCGCTCTCGCTGGCCGTCATGATGATGACCGTCGCGAACGGCGGCACGCGCCACACGCCGCATGTGCTCAAGGCGGTCGACAAGGGGAAGGGATGGGAGCGGGTCGCTCCGCCGCCGCCCCAGTCCACGTCCCCGATGAAAGCCGGGACGATCAAGGCGCTGCACGACGGGTTGTGGCTGGCGGTCAACGGCGCTGGTACGGCGGGGCGCGCGCGTATCGACGGGCGCCACGTGGCCGGGAAGACCGGGACCGCGCAGGTCATTTCACTGACCGGTGCCCAGCGCATGCGCGGCAAGATGGACGTTCGCGACCACGGCTGGTTCGTGTTCCTCGCGCCGAGGGACAAGCCGGAGCTGGCCGGCGTGATCTTCGCCGAACACGCCGAACACGGCTATTACGGTGCGTCGATCGCGAAACACATCATCGAGACCTACTATGCCAAGAAGGAAGGCCGGCCGCTGCCGCAGCTTGCGCCTCCCGCGGCCACGAATGCGATCGTCGCCGCCGCGGCTGTGCCGGTGCCGCGCAGTGGAGGGGGGCGATAGCGGTGTTTGAACGCCGGCTCTACTTCCACATCGACTGGGCGCTGCTGACCGCCATCCTGCTGATCGCGGGCATCGGGATCGCGATGATCTACAGCACGACCTACGTGAACCTGCCCGATGGCACTGGCCACGGCGGTCCGCAGGTCCGCACCCAGGTCTACGCGCTCATCCTCGGCATGGTCGCCCTCATCCTGTGCCTGGTGCTCGATTACCGGATGCTCGCCGAGCATTCGCTCTTTCTCTACCTCGGGCTGGCAGGGCTCCTGGTGTTCGTGCTCTTCAAGGGCTCCACCCAGTTCGGGGCGCAACGCTGGATCGACGTCGGTCCCTTCAACCTTCAGCCGTCGGAGTTCGCGCGGCTGTCGCTGGCGCTCATCCTCGCGATGTTCTTCGGCGAGAATCGCCGAGGGGCGCGCAACACCGGTGACCTGCTCATCGGCGGGCTGTTCATGATCGTGCCGTTCCTCCTGATCGCCAAGCAGCCTGACCTGGGCACGGCCGTCACGCTGATGCCGGTCTTCTTCGGCATCGCCTATCTCGGCGGCCTGCGCATGAAGCTGCTCGGCGCCATCGTGCTGGCTGGCGTCCTGGTGGCGCCGATCGCATGGACGTTCGCGCTCGAGCCCTACCAGAAGTCCCGCATCCAGACGTTCATCGATCCCAGCCAGGACCCCAGGGGGGCGGGCTACCAGACCATCCAGGCGAGAATCACCGTCGGCTCGGGCGGGCTTGTCGGCAAGGGATTCCGTGAGGGGACGCAGGGGCAATACAAGTTTCTGCCCGTCGCGCACAACGACTTCATTTTCTCGGTTCTCGGCGAGGAGCAGGGTTTCGTCGGCGTGCTCGTCGCGTTGAGCCTCTATCTCTTCGTCATTCTTCGATCGCTCGAGACGGCCCGGCTGTCCAAGGACCGCCTCGGCGCGTATCTGGTGGGGGGCATCATCGCAGGCTTTTCGTTCCAGGTGATTTACAACGTCGCGATGTCGGCCGGGCTCGCGCCGGTCAAGGGGATCACGCTGCCGCTCATGAGTTACGGCGGTTCGTCCCTCATCGCCACCATGGCAACCTTCGGCCTCATCCTGAACGTCAGGATGCGCCGGTTCACGAACTAATCGGTTCTTTCAGGTTCACACGTGCTGACGCTGGTGCTGATCATGCTGCTCGCAGGCTGTCTCGCCGGGCTCTACGCCCGTCGAGCCGGCGTGTCTGCGGGGCACCATCCGGCGTCTCCACCTACTTTCCGGAGCTTCACACATGAACAAGGAGATGATCATCTCCTCGGGAGGCCACGACACGCGCGTTGCCATCCTGGAGGACGATCAGGTCGTCGAGATCTTCATCGAGCGCGAGAATCAGCGCGGAGTGGTCGGCAATGTCTACAAGGGCCGGGTCTCGAAAGTGCTCCCCGGCATGCAGTCGTCCTTTGTTGACATAGGGCTCGAGCGCGACGCGTTTCTCTACGTCTCGGAAGTCGTCACCCCCGCGGAGTTCGACCGTGCGGAGGGTGCCGACGACGACGAAGGGCCCAGCGCACCGCCCGTACCGGCAGACGTCGTCGAGCCGGTGTTGTCAGACGCCCTGCTGGCCGCAGAGGCAGCCCCGGTCGCCGCCGCCGAAAAAGCGCCCGAGCGGCGCCCGATGGACGGGCGTGGCCAGGGACGCGGTGACCGCCGCGACGATAAGGGGGACCGCCCGGAGGCGCGTATCGAGGACCTGCTCAAGGAAGGGCAGGAAGTGCTCGTCCAGGTGGTCAAGGAACCGCTCGGCACCAAGGGGGCGCGGCTCACCTCCCACGTCACCATGCCGGGACGCTTCCTCGTCTTCATGCCGACCGTCGAGCACGTCGGCGTCTCGCGCAAGATCGAATCACGCGACGAGCGTGCACGGCTGCGGGGCATCGTGAAGGAGTTCCGAGAGGAACACGGCTTCACCGGGGGCGTCATCATCCGCACGGCCGCGTCAGGACGCTCCAAGGACGACATCGTCACGGACCTCGCCTATTTCCACCAGGTCTGGACCGAGATCCGGCAGAAGATGGAATCGCGACGGTCGCCGGCCGTTCTGTTCCAGGAACAGAGCCTGGTCACGAAGCTCCTGCGGGACCTCCTCACGGACGACTACTCCGCGATCAGGCTCGACAGCGAGCTGGAACACCGTCGAGTCGTGACGCTCGTCGAGCGCATCATGCCGAGCCTGTTGCCCCGCGTGAAGCTCTATGCGAAGGAGTTTCCGATCTTCGAGGAGTACGGCGTCCAGGCGGAGATCGACAAGGCGCTGCGGAGCAAGGTGTGGCTGAAGTCGGGCGGCTACCTGGTCATCAATCCAACAGAGGCGCTCGTCGCCATTGACGTCAATACCGGCCGGTATGTCGGGAAGAAGACGAGTGGCGGACGCCTCGAAGACACGATCGTCAAGACGAACCTCGAAGCGGTGAAAGAAATCGTCCGGCAGATCCGCCTCCGCGATCTGGGGGGCATCATCGTGCTCGACCTCATCGACATGGAGGAGAAGAAGAACCGGCAGAAGGTCTTCCAGGAGGTCGAGAAGGAGTTGCGCCGGGACCGTTCCCCGTCGAAGGCGCTGCAGGTGTCGGATTTCGGCCTGGTGATCGTCACGCGAAAACGCGTCAAGCAGAGCCTGGAACGGCAGCTCACCGAACCGTGCCCGTACTGCTCCGGGAACGGCTCCATCAAATCGGCCTCCACGGTCTGCTTCGAGATCCTGACCGAGCTCAGGAAAATCGGCAGCGACATCGAAGGGAACGGTGTGATCCTGCGGGTCAACCCCGACATCGCCCGCGCGCTCAAGGAAGAGGAGAGCGGCGTGTTCCGGGAGATCAATCACGTGCTCGGGAGGCCCGTGACCCTGCGGCCCGACACGCATCTCCATCACGAGCAGTTCGACGTGATGACGACATGAAAAAACGGGCGGTCATCAGAAGATGACCGCCCGTTTGGCTGAGCTGGCGTCGGAGCCCGAAGGCTCCTGGGCTACCTCGTCGCCATCATCCCCTTCGGGAGGTAGATCAAGTAATGATTACCGTCCCTGTTGACCCACACGCGCATGTAGTCGCCTCCGACGAGGTGCTGCACCTTGTAGCTGCCGTTACGCGGCGGCGGGTCTTTCACGACCTGCTTGACCTCGGCGTTCGGCACGATGCTCACGACTTCGCGCCCCTTGACCTCACCACGCTGCATGAACTCGACCCAGCGCTCGAGCGGCTCGGTCGTGCCGATGGCCTCCGGCTTCGCCTCCTGCGCAGTCACGCGGACCTGGTAGGTCCCTGCCGCCAGCGCCTTGCCGTCCGCCATGGCGCCCCGGCCGATGCGCACGGAGCCCAATGCCACTTCGCCCATCGGCACCGACGGGACCGGAGCCGTCGTCGGCTGCATGTTCGGCGTCTTGTGCTGCGCGAGCGCATCACCGGCGAAAAGCGTTCCCGCCAGGATTCCCACCACAACCCACTGATTTCTCATGTCCATCTCCTCAAAGCGAATCCGTCCGGCCCACCTCAGCAATTATATACGTAGTCCACGTGGCCGGCTCGGCAAGGGGTGAGCAAGGGCAATGCCACGAATAACGATAAAATTCGCGCCGTTGCCGTCTGTGGGTCCCGTCTGGCGTCGCGGATCGGTCGCCGGTTGTTCTGAAACCCGACAGTGGCATCGTCACGTTAGACGGCACGCGAGCTCCGCCGGGTTGCCCGGACCCCCCAACGGCGCTCCTGAAAATCCCTGACGCGCGCGCCGACGACGCGCACCCCCTCGGCACGCAGCAGCGCACGCTTGAGCTCGAGGTTGCCGCCAAAACCGCCCAGTCGTCCGCCGGCGGCGATGACCCGGTGGCACGGCACGTCGGACGCTGCACACTCCCGCATGATGTTACCAACGGCGCGGCAGGCCCTTGCGTTCCCAGCGGCCGCGGCGACATCCCCGTACGTGGCCACCCGGCCCGCCGGGATACGCCGCACGAACGTCAGGACGCGGGAACGGAACACCTCAGAACGTCAGACGGATCCCGGCCCCTGCCTGCACACCGCCCGCATCGGTCGAGACCGTGTGTCCGTCTCCCACGTTGAACTCGACGGTCCCGCGTGAGTACCGCACCAGCACACCGGCGCCGAGCGATCGCGAGAACATCCATCCAACATCAGCGCCGACATTGAATCCTGCCGCGGATCCCTTGCCGCGCCTGGTCGTCGCACTCCGGAATGTGGCCGTGTCGAACGGAAAGCTCTCGACAACCGCGACGCTCGTGACGACGTCCTGTTCGACGTTGAAGTAGGTGGGGCCGGCCGTCAGCATGGTCCGCCACTTCCCGTACCGTTTCAGGTAGTAGAGCTGCACGTGGGCTGCCGTTTCCGTGCGCGCCAGGTCTCCTGTGGGTCCCGACACCTGACGGTCCCGGTTGTCGAAGAAGGGGTGCGGGATCTGCGAATCCGTATCGGCCCCCGCCGACACCGAGGCGCGCGACACCGCCACCGCCAGGCCGACGGTCTTCTTCCAGAGGTGCATACCGGCCGCGATGTCCACGAACGGGGCCGCCTTCGAGCCGTAGCGAACCACTGTGGTGGCTTCTTCGGCGTTCACTTGATACGTGAACGTATCGCTGAACGTCCCTGCGGCGGCCTGGATGCCGCCGTTCAGGGACACGAACCCGCGGTCCTTCGCGGGGCGTGACGGCGGGTCCATGGTTGGCGCCTGCTGCGCAACGGCAGGGCCGCAGACGAGAAGGGCCAGCGCGAGCGTACTGATGGCAGTTGTCATGTGCGCGACGCTCAATTGACGCCAACCGCCGTCCACGCCTGTATCACGGCCTGTT
>DATLXP010000165.1:0-1541 GCA_035575695.1 Vicinamibacterales bacterium | reverse complement strand
CGCTGGACGTGACAGTTCGTGACGCGGCCGGTCGCCGATTACCCGGCGAAACCGCGCTGCCTCAGCCGGGCGTACCCAAGCGCCGCGAGCCCGGAGGCGAGCAAGACAACGAACACCTGCGGCAGCGTCGGTACGGGCACCGGGAGAACGATGGTCACCGCCAGTGACAGCTCCGCGAAAGAACCGTTGGCAGCCGTGCCCCGGATGGTGGCGGTCGACGTTCCAGCGGCCGTCGGCGTGCCCGCCAGCACACCGGCCGGCGTGAGCGTCAGACCCGGGGACAGCGTCCCGGCCGTTACACGGAATGTGAATGGCGCCGGCCCGCCGCTGCCTGTGAGCGTCTGGCTGAAGGCGACGCCTACGGTGCCGTTCGGCAGGCTCGCGGGGAGAATGGTGATCACGGGGCCCACCGGTGGAGGAACAGGGGCGGCGGCAGCGCTGCATCCGCCTATCCTGTTACCGCCGCTGAGCGTCACCGCACCAGCGGCCGTCGTCAAGGCCCGGCCTTCGAGAGCGGCGCCGACGCCCAGCGTCACTCCCGTTTGCGCGACGACGTTGCCGGCGAACGTGGTGCCGTTGAGCGTCGCGGCGCTGGTGACCTGGAAGAACACGTTGCACGGGTTGGCGCCGTTGAGGAGGACGACGTTCGACAGTACGTTGGCGGTCAGCGCGCTTCCCACTTTGAAAATGAAGACCCCACTACCCGTCAGGGTCAGGGTCGTCCCCGATGCAATGTTCGCCGAGCTCGCGATCGTAAACGTGCCGGGAGCCAGCGTCAGGCCCCCGAGCTCCGCGCCGAGCGCCGTGCCACCGCTCGTGGCGGCCAAGGTGTTGAACAGCGCGGTGGTTGACGTCTGCGCGGCGATCGCGGCGCCGTCGTTGACGTGCGTGGAAAAGGGAGGCACGACCACGGCACCCGCCGGAAAACCGGTGATCGACGTCCCTGGCGACACGCCCACGTCCCCGTTGATGACCGTGCCGGTGCCCGCGGCGGTCACCGTCGTGCCCCCGAGCACCGCAAAACTCTGCGCAGCGCCAACCGGCGGCGGAGTTTGCGCCGACGCGGGCGCAACCGCGCACAGTGCGATCAGAAACGCGGCAATCATCGTCCGGTACACGTGCTGGCGGCTCATATGGGGATTCCTGTTGGATGGATTCACGACGACACCTCTACCGCAGTCTCACTCCGACACTCTACCGTACCGGATAGCGGCCGCGCTGTTCTCTTTTGCACACTTTAGCGGATCTTTGTGCGATACCTTAGCATCGACCATGCCCTTGCGTGAACAGCCGATGCTCTATTCAGCCGACCTCAGCGGGTGCGCAGCCATGCCATCCCTGGGGGCCGAATCCGTCCGGGCCACATTCGTGGCCGCCCTGGAGACCGCCGGCGCGACGGTGGTGGATGCGGTGTCGCACAACTTTCCAGGGGCGGGGCTGACGTGCGTATTGATCCTGGCGGAATCGCACGCGATCCTCCATACCTGGCCCGAGACCGGCACGGTGAACATCGACATTTTCTCGTGTTCGACGCGACTCCA
>DATLXP010000164.1:0-20490 GCA_035575695.1 Vicinamibacterales bacterium | reverse complement strand
CTGCTGTGACGATCTGGCCGTGAGTCTGTGTGGCGATCCGGTCGCCTACGCCCGCGCGCTGGCGGATCTCGAAGGTCGGCGTGCCGCGCCCGTGCACCTTGCACTCGCGGCCAATGGCGGAGCGTTGTTACAGCGTGTGCGCCGGTTGCTGCTCACGTCGCCTCCGTCCCACGCCGGCCGTGGCCCCGTGTGGCTGGCCGGTGCGTCGGCGCTGGTACTGATGACCGGCATTGCGCTGACGGCCGTCAGCCGGGACGCGGCGGTGTTGCTGGGGGCGATCCAGCGCATGGCGCCCCCAGCTCCCGAAGCGATCCTGGCAGCACCGCTTGCGCCAGTGACAGCAGGGGTGCGTTCGAGCCCTGAGGTCCCGCTGGTACAAGACGCCCGGAAGGCACCCAGCCCCCCGAGTCCCCCGAGTCCCCCGAGTGTGCCGAGCGCGCCGAGTGCGCCGACAGGCGTGTCGAGTTCTTCGAACGCCTCCGGGCAGACGAGCGGCAACCTCTCGTGGTCCAGCAATGGCGAGAGGCTCGAGGTCAACTACACCGGCGAGTTCGAGTTCTCGGACGACGATCGGGATGTCAAGCGGATGGCCCCCGGCTCACGCTTGAAGATCAGCGACGGCGGGTGGTTCCGCGGCAAGTCTGCCGAGTTCACGGCCGACGGGTCAGGTACGATCTCGCGCCGGTACTGGGCAGGTTCTGCTGAGCGGCCGTTCGAGCCCGAGGGTCGCCAGTGGCTCGAGCAGTCGCTGCCGAAGTTCATTCGCCAGACGGGGATTGGCGCCAAGGCCAGGGTCGCGCGTGTGCTCAGGAACGGGGGCCCCTCTGCCGTGCTCACCGAGATCTCGAAAATCGACGGCAGCTACGCGAAACGCCTCTACTTCGCTGAACTCGTCAACAACGCATCGCTCGATCAGGCGACCGCCCCGCGGGTCCTCGAGCAGGCGGGTCGCGAAGTCCATTCTGATTACGAGCTGGCGTCGCTCCTCATTGCCGCGGGCGACAAGCTGATGACCTCCGAGTCGACCCGCAAGGCCTACTTCGATGCGGCCCGGGGGATTGAGTCCGACTTTGAAATGCGGCGCGTGCTCTCCGCCGCACTCTCGCGCGGGACGCTCACCCCGCCGGTTCTGAACAGCTTGCTCGAGACGAGCCGTGGCATCGACTCCGATTACGAGCTTGCCACGCTCCTCGCGCAGGTGGCCAAGACCCAGTCGCTCGACAGCGCGCGCGCCACATTCTTCGCGGCGCTGGCGTTGATCGACAGCGATTTCGAGCAGCGCCGCGCGATGTCTGCCGTGCTGCGTTCCCACGCCGACAGCGACGAGAGTCTGCGGTCGCTGCTCAAAGCGGCACAGGGGCTCGACAGCGATTACGAACGGGCTGAGTTCTTGTCTGAACTGGCACGGGTAGCGGGGGCTGATCTGAGCAGCAGTGCTCGCGCGGATTTTCAGAGGCTGGCGGCATCCATCGGATTCGACCACGAACGGAGCCGTGCGCTGGCGGCCCTTGCAAAGACCGAGCGGCGCTGAGCGCACCGCGACGGCGTCTCGACTCGCGGCGTGGTCAGTCGAGTCGGGGGTGCTGCGTATGCCATGAGGTCGCCCTCTCGTATGCGAGCGCGACACGCAGCGTCGTGGCTTCGTCGTACAGCCGTCCTGTCACCATGATCTCGAGCGGGGCCCCGGCAACGAAGCCGGCCTTCAATGCGACGGCCGGGTGGCCGGTCAGGTTCGTCAATCCCAGGCTCTGGCTGTTCGTTGGGGTGATGAAGGCGTCGTAGGTCGACATCAGGACATCCATCTCGCGGATCAGCAGCGTGCGGGCGCGTTGCGCGCGGATGTACTCGACGGCCGGTACGAACCGGTGGGTTCGGAAGGCGTTGGGCCAGCTCCCGAGCGATGGATCGTTGATCTCCTTGCTGCGCGTCAGATCGTCGAATGCCGCGGCACCCTCGGTCGTCAGGATGAACGCGATCATGTTCGCGATCCGCGTGCCGGGAACTTCGATCGGTTCGAGCGTCGCTCCTGCCCGGCGGTACACATCGAGCGCGCGGTTCAGCAGCGTGATGCGCTCCTCGGCGCGCCTCCTCTGTTCCTCGGGCGGTACGCTGCCACGACCCCGGCCCGCGTCCGCCGCGCTCCCTGCCGCCTCCCCGCGTCCCCGTCCCGGGGCATCACCCCCACGTCCGGTCGCCAGCGGTGAGAGTTCGAACTCGGCCTTGATGTATCCGATCTTGAGCGCCGCGAGCGGGCGATCCGGGTTCCAGGTAAACGGCGCATCGATGACGGTATCGTCGCGCCCGTCAGGGCCGTAAATGGCGTTGAAGACGAGGGCGCAGTCCTCGACGGACCGGCACATCGGTCCGACCTTGTCCATCGTCCAGCTGAGCGCCATCGCACCGTACCGGCTGACGCGTCCATACGTCGGACGGAGCCCGACGACGCCATTCACCGCGGCCGGCGAGATGATGGAGCCCCGCGTCTCGGTGCCGATGGCGAAGCCTACGAGCCCGGCCGCCGTGGCGGAGCCAGGGCCGGCGGATGACCCGCTCGAGCCAGCTCGCTGAGGGTCGTCGGGTGTCCACGGGTTCTTGGTTTGCCCTCCGAACCAGCGGTCCCCCTGCGCCAGCGCTCCGAGGGACAACTTCGCGACGAGGACGGCCCCCGCGTCGCGGAGGCGCTCGACGATCGTGGCGTCGTGGTTGATGATCTGGTGCTGGAAGGGCCCGGCCCCGAACGAGGTCGGGATGCCCTTGGTGGCAAACAGGTCCTTGGCTCCCCACGGGATCCCGTGCAGGGGTCCCCGATATGTGCCCGCCTTGATCTCGCGGTCCGCCTGCGCGGCCTGCGCGAGCGCGAGATCTTCGGTGAGCGTCACGACGCAATTGAGCTTTGGGTTGTAGCGCTTCAGCCTGGCCAGGTACATCTTCGTCAGCTCGGTGGACGAGATCTCGCGGCGCTGGAGGAGTGGCGCAAGCGCCGTCAGCGGCCAGAAGGCGACCTCCTCGATCGAGCTCCGGCGAGCGGCGGGCGTCTTCAACGCGACCTTGATCTTCGCGCCCGGCGTTGCGCCCGGCTTCGGTTTTTTGCCGGGCAGGTACGGCCGGAAGGTGATCGCCGGTTCAGTATCGAGCGGAATGTCGAGCGCGCGCAGCCGTTCGAATGCGTCGAGGTTGCGATTGACGCCGTCGAGCGCCGCCTCTTCCTCGGGGTTTGTGAAGTCGATGCCGAAGACCGTCTCCGCACAGTCGAGCGTGTCGCGGCTGACGCGTTGCGCCTGGTCCTGGCCGGCCAGGGCCGGAACGGTCAGGCCCGCCGCAACCGCGGCGGGCAGAGATGTCAGAAAACGGCGGCGGCGCATGAAGGCTCCCTCTGAGAAGGTCCGGCTGGACGGGCGGCGCAAGCATACACCGGAGTAGAATCACGCTGAGGAGCGACACCCATGGCGGTTACGTCTCTGGGCGCACAGATGAACGACGAGGCACGCTTCCGGGCGCTCGTTGAACACAGCTATGACGCCATCACGCTGCTCGACGAGAACTTCACGATTCTCTACGACAGTCGTTCGGTCGCGCGCATCGTGGGTTTCTCGCCAGAAGAGCGCCTCGGGCGGCGTGTCGACGAGTTTCTGCACCCCGAGGACCTGCCGGCCATGGCCGAGCGCTTTGCGTACTGCGTCGGCCATCCGGACGAAGTCCTCCATGCCGAGTTCCGTTTCCTGCGGAAGGATGGCGTTTGCCGCTGGGCCGAAGCGGTCGGCGTGAACAGGCTCGCGGATCCGGCCGTCGGGGCGGTCGTGGTCAACTACCGGGATGTCACCGAACGCCGTGACATGGAGGAGGCCCTGCGGCGCAGCGAAGAGCAGCTGCGTCAGGCGCAGAAAATGGAGGCGGTCGGACGGCTGGCCGGGGGCGTGGCCCACGATTTCAACAACGTGTTGACGGCGATCTTCGGCTACTCCGACCTGCTGATCGAACAGTTCAGCGCGGATGACCGCGCCGCGCCGACGTCGAAGAGATTCGCAAGTCCGCCGAGCGGGCCGCCGCGCTCACGCGCCAGCTCCTCGCGTTTTCGCGCAAACAGGTGATGCAGCCGCGGCACATCGAGCTGAACGCCGTCATCTGGAGTCTCGAGAGCCTGCTCGCGCGACTGGTCGGTGAAGACTTCCAGGTCCGCATCGATCTGCAACCCGATCTCTACACCGTCCTGGCGGACCCTGGCCAGATCGAACAGGTGCTGATGAACCTCGCGGTCAACGCCCGCGACGCGATGCCGGACGGGGGCACGCTCAGCATCTCCACGGCCAACGTGACGATCGATGCGGAGCACAACTCGCGACCCGGTTTGCAGCCCGGCGAGTACGCGACGCTCGAGGTCACGGACGAAGGCACCGGCATGACGGAACGCGTCTGCGCGCAGATCTTCGAACCGTTCTTCACCACGAAGGAGCAGGGCAAAGGCACAGGCCTGGGGCTAGCGACTGTGTACGGGATCGTGAAACAGAGCGGCGGCGGGATTTACGTGGACAGTCGAGAGGGGCAGGGGACGACGTTTGTCATCTACCTGCCCCGTGTGCCGGTTAATTCTTTGCCTTGAACCCTTCCGGGATCGCCAGGTCCGACGCCGCAACGTTCGTCGCGATCTCCAGCACTTCATGCTGGGTCGTGAAAATCGTCGCCCGCTGCTTCGGATCCTTCTTCATCATCTTGCGCGCCAGCATCCCGCCGAGCCCGCTCCCGCTGGAACCCTGGCTGCTGTCCGATGTCATGGCGGCCCTCGACTTCACCCCCTCGAAGGTCATCATCGTGGCGAGCGGCGTGCCCGAGAGCTTCCCGCTCTCCTGCCGCAGGCGGTCGAGGGCCGGCTTCAGCAGGGGATACAGCGCCATGGCGGCCGCCATCTGTTCAGCCGACACGCCCGCCGCGTCGCCTCCCTGGAGCTGCTTCCAGTAGCGAAGTTCGAAATCGGAGACTTCCTTCACGACGCGATCTGTGGACCGAGCCACATGTCGTTGGTCATCACCAGGCCGCCGCCCTCGTCCAGGCTCTTGCCATTTTCCCGGACGGTGATCGTCATGATGACCTGGCGCGTGTCGTACCCGGCGACCGCTTTCTTCTGGCCGGTTTCCTTCACATCGAAATCGACGTCGAGTTCCTTGCCGGGTTCGCCTTTTTCCGAAGGGGCATCCTTCTGGGCTTCTCTCGCGTTCTTCTCGGCCTTCTCCCGCGCCTCGCGCATCTGCCGGCGCAGCTCATCGAACGTCGTGACCCGGTACTCCCTCTTCTTCATGTCGAGGTCGTAGACCTTCTCTTCGCCCAGGTCCACGATCCTGCCCGCGCTGTCGCCAAGCGTGACCTTGCGATTGCCCTTCACGGCCGTCGCCGAGATGATGCCGTCCTGGGCGCTCTTGCCGCCGAACATGTTGAGCATCCGGCCGAGCATGCCTTCGAACTTGACCTGCGTCTTTTCTCGCGTCTTGACTTCGGCCGCGACGGAGACGACACAGAGGGCCGCGAGCGGCAGGGCAACCAGCCAGGGGGTAAGCAAACGTTTCATGAGTCCTCCAGGGCGCGTGATGCCAGGGTCCGATCCGCGCCGGAAGGTCATTCTATCGCAGTGACGACGGGCGCGCCGGCGGTTCAGGGTTCTCGGTTCTCGGTTCATGACCCTGAACCCTGAACCCTGTCTGCGCGCCATGTACAATCACCCCATGTTCATCGGTTTCTTCGCGGTCGCCTCGTGCGTGGCCGTGTCCATGGCGGCCATGCAGACATCCAAACAGATCGTGAATACCGGGGCCGCCCCGGTCGGCCCGTACAGCCCGGCCATCAAGGCGGCCGGATTGATCTACCTGTCCGGCACGCTTGCCCAGGACGACACCGGTGCGGTCTCCGGGGACGTCACGGCGCAGACACGGCGCGTGATCGAGCGGATGCGAGGAGTGCTCGACCAGTCGGGCTCCTCGCTGCCACAGGTGGTCGCGGTCACCGTGTATCTGAAATCGGCGTCCGACTTCGCCGCCATGAACGCCGAGTACCGCACCTATTGGCCGAAGGATCCGCCCACACGGACGACGGTGATCACGGACCTCCTGCTCGGATCGCTCGTCGAAATATCTATGATCGCGGTGCCGAACGGCGCCGAACGGACCGTGGTCCGGCCCGAAGGCTGGGCGTCGTCCCCGAACCCGTACAGCTACGCGATCCGCACGGGGGACACCCTGTTCATGTCGGGACTCGTCCCTCGACACGGCCGTGACAACTCCGTTGCGGTCGGGGACATCACCGCGCAGACAAAGGTCGTCATGGACAATGCCGGCGACGTGCTTCGCGCGGCAGGCATGGACTACTCGAACATCGTCAGCGCCCGCGTCTATCTCCCGGACACCGCGAATTTCCAGCAGATGAACGCGACGTATCGCGGCTATTTCAAGGCGGATCCCCCGGCGCGCGCGACGGTGAAGGCAGACCTGGCCGGCAGCCAGTACGCGGTCGAGATGACCTTCACCGCGTCGTCTGCGCCGCGCCAGGTCGTCGGGCAGAGCGCCAACCCCGTGTTGAGCCAGGCGATCAGGTCCGGCAACCGCCTGTATGTCTCGGGCCTGCTGGGCCACAACGCAGGCAACGCGGGTGACGCCGCGGCCCAGACGAAGGAGATCCTCGCGCGCCTGGGGAAGATCCTCGAGGCGGCCGGCTACACTCCGGCGGACGTGGTCGACAGTCTCGTGTATCTCACGGATCTGGCCATGTTCGCTGACATGAACACGGAATATCGAGCCTTCTTCCAGAAGGATTTTCCCGCGCGCGCCACCGTCGGGTCGGGGCTCGTGGCACCCGGGGCGGTCGTCGAAATCATGGTGACCGCGGTGAAGCCGTGAACCTTCCGCTGACGCGGGAAGCGTTCGAAGCGGCCCACGCGAAGATCTCGCCGCACATTCACCACACCCCTCTCCTCACATCGCGGATGCTCAGCGACGCGACCGGCTTCGACGTGCGCCTCAAGGCTGAGATCTTTCAGCGCACGGGCTCCTACAAGATCCGTGGACCGCTGAACAAGTTCACCCACTTGACCGACGACGAGCGGCGACGTGGTGTCGTCTGTTCTTCGGCGGGGAACCACGCGCAGGGAGTGGCACTCGCCGCACGGATCCACGGCATCAAGGCGGTCGTCGTGATGGCCGAGAACGCGACGCCGTCCAAGATCGCGGCCACGCGCGCCTACGGGGCTGACGTGGTACTGCACGGCACGATCTGGGACGAGGCCAACGAGAAGGCCAGAGAGCTCGTGCGCGATCGGGGGTTGACCTACGTGCACCCCTTCGATGACCTCGACCTCATTGCCGGTCAGGGGACGCTCGGCCTGGAAATCATCCGCGACTGGCCCGAGGTCGACGTGGTCGTGGTTCCCATCGGCGGCGGGGGGCTGATCTCCGGTGTGTCGATGGCGATGAAGGCCTTCAAGCCGTCCGTGAAGGTCATCGGTGTCGAGTCATCCGGCGCACCCGGGATGCACGACAGCGTCCGTCACGGCAGTGTCGTCACGCTGGACCGTGTCGACTGCATCATCGACGGCTTGCGCGTGAAGCGGGTGGGGGAGAAGACGTTCGAAGTCGTTCGGAGATACGTGGACGGGATCGTGACCCTTCCAGACCAGAAAATGTTCGAGGCGATGATCTGGATCATGTCGCACGCCAAGCTCGTGGTGGAAGGCGCGGCCGCGGCGCCTGTCGCCGCATTGTTGGATGGGCTGATTGACGCGCCCAGGGGAGCGAGGGTGGCGGCCGTGTTGAGTGGCGGCAACGTGAACCTCGATCAGCTCAAGGGCCTGCGTTGGAACTGATCCGCATCGGTATCTCCGCATGCCTGCTCGGGCAGGAAGTGCGGTTCGACGGCGGCCACAAACGCGATCAGTTCCTCACCACGATCCTCGGGCCGCAGGTGGAGTTCGTCCCGGTCTGCCCCGAGGTCGAGATGGGTCTTGGCACGCCGCGGGAAACCTTGCGCCTCGTTCGGGACGACGGGACTTTGCGCATGGTCACGACACGAACGGCCATCGACCATACGGACGGCATGACGACATGGGCCGCTGGTCGGCTGGACGAACTCTCGCCGGCCGGTCTCTGCGGATACGTGCTGAAGAAGGACTCACCCAGTTGCGGGATGGAGCGCGTCAAGACGTATGGTTCGGCGGGCCCCGTGCGCGATGGCCGGGGCATCTTCGCCGCGGCGCTCATGGAGCGGTTTCCGCTGCTGCCGGTCGAGGAAGAGGGACGTCTCTGCGATGCGAAGCTGCGTGAGAATTTCATCGAGCGCGTCTTTGCCTATCGCCGGTTGAAGGATCTCTTCAGCAGCCGTTGGTCTGTCGCCTCGCTGGTGCGGTTTCACACCTCCCACAAGATGTCCCTCCTCGCGCACTCGACGGTCGCGTACAACGATCTTGGACGGCTGGTCGCCCGGGCCGGTTCTGTGCCGCGCCCCCAGTTGCGCACGGAGTACGAGCATGCCTTCATGGGCACGCTGGCGATCCTGTCGACGCGGCAGCGCCACACGAATGTCCTGCACCACATGGCGGGACACCTCAAGAAACTGGTCGATGCGCCGTCTCGCGCCGAACTGGCGGCGTGCATCGGCGAGTACCGCGCCGGCCTGGTTCCGCTCATCGTGCCGATCACGCTGGTCCGGCACTACGTCCGCGTCCACGCCATCGAGTATCTCGCCGGGCAGGTATACCTCGAGCCACACCCGCGTGAGCTGATGCTCCGCAATCATGTCTAACGGACCCGAGCCGTCCCCTTCTGCCGGACTCGGGGCGTCCCCTCGAAAGACCGTCCGCCTCCGCCGGATCACGGACAGTGGCGCGATCGACGTGGAGGACGTCGCGGCCGTCGAGGAACCGCTCGAAATCAGGCTGCACGACCAGGCGTTCGCGGTCATCATGCGGACGCCTGGCGCGGATCGTCCACTCGCTGCTGGATTTCTGCTCGCGGAAGGGGTCATCACCAGCGGCGACGAGCTCGGGGCCGTCGAGCACTGTCGACATCCGGACCACCCGGAAGGGCACAACGTCGTGAATGTCTTCCTGCTCGGAGAGGCCGCTGTCGCATTGCCCGGGAGGCTGGCCGAGCGGAGACATGTCGTGGCGAATTCGTCCTGCGGCATCTGCGGCAGAATGACGATCGAATCTCTTCAGACCCGCGCGTCCGCTTTGCCGCAGACAGGCACCATCGACCGCGCCGTCGTTCACGGACTGCCCGGCCAGTTGCGAGCCCGGCAACCGCTCTTCGATGAAACCGGTGGGTTGCACGGTGCCGCCATCTTCACGTTCGGAGGTGACTGCGTGGCGGCTGCGGAAGATGTCGGTCGCCACAACGCCGTGGACAAGGTCGTTGGCGACAGGCTGCTCGACGGACGTCTGCCTCTCGACGGTCACGCGCTCGTCGTCAGCGGCCGGGTCTCCTACGAAATCGTGCAGAAAGCGTGGCTGGCGGGCATCGAGGTGATCTGCGCCGTCTCAGCACCGTCGAGTCTTGCGGTTGAGCTGGCCGAACAGGCCGGGATCACCCTCGTCGGGTTCGCGCGCCCTCCCGGTTTCAACCTTTATTCACACCCTGCACGTCTTCGGATGTGAAGCTGACTACCTACTTCGGTCCGTCCGCCTTGAAGGCCTGCTAGATAGACGTCCTAAATCCAATAGATACAACATTTACGATCTCTGACTCGACTGGCACTGCCGTTGCTGGATGACGGTCAAGGCCATGATGCGACGTGCGATAGTGATGGGCTCGGTTCTGGTCGCCACCGTGATCTTGTGGATGGCCACGTTCCACGTTGTGGTCTTCACGCACGCCGTCGCATCCGAGCTCGAGCGCGCCGATGCGCTTGCCGAGCTCACGCCAAAGCCCCAGGCCACCACCGTGTTCGACCGAACCGGGAAGCCAGCCTTCACATTTTTTCTCGAACAGCGCGTGGACGTGACGCTCGACCGCGTGGCCCCCGCGATGCTGGACGCCATCGTCGCGGTCGAGGACCAGCGTTTTTATAAGCACCGCGGGCTCGACCCCGTGCGTATTGCCGCGTCGGCGTGGAACAACGTGCGTGCCAACAAGATCGTGCAGGGCGGCAGCACGATCACGCAGCAGCTGGCGCGCGCCGCGCAGCAGCTGTCGCCGAAGCGCACCTACGAGCGAAAGATCCGCGAGGCGATGATTGCCTCCAGGCTCGAGCAGCGGTACTCCAAATCGGAGATCCTCGAGGCCTATCTCAACGCTGTCTATTTCGGCGAAGGCTATTACGGTGTGGAGGCCGCATCGCAGGGCTACTTCGGCAAGCCGGCCTCGCGCCTCGAGGCCCACGAAGCGGCGCTGCTGGCCGCTATCGTGCGCGCCCCTTCGCATGACGCCCCGCGCGTGTCGCCGGTCAGGGCGAAGGCGCGGCGCGATCTCGTGCTCCGTCTCATGCGCGACCAGGGGCGCCTGGCGGAGTCCCAGTACATTACGGCCGTCGCCGCTCCGATTCCCGCGGCATCCCATCGCGCGGAAGGCAACCTGGTGGCCCGCGGCGGCTCGGGCGTCGGGCTGTATTTCGAAGAGGAACTGCGGCGCCAGCTTGTCGCGCAGTTCGGCAACGAGCGTGTGCTGAGAGGCGGCCTCCGCGTCTATTCCACGTATGACCCGCGTCTCCAGCAGTCGGCGGAGAAGGCGATCAACACGCGCATCGCGCAGATTGCCGCGTCGCGTCCTAAAGCGCGCGACCTTCAGGGCAGCCTGGTCGCGATGGATCCCAAGACCGGTGACGTGCTCGCGCTTGTGGGCGGCCGTGATTTCCGCGCCAGCAAGTACAACCGCGCGACGCAGGCGCGCCGGCAGGCGGGCTCGGCATTCAAGCCGATGCTCTACGCGGCGGCGCTCGAACGCGGGTTCGCACCAGGCACGATGTTGAAGGATCTCGATTCGCCGATTCTGACCGCCGGCGAATCGTGGCTTCCCTCGGGAGACCACGAGCAGACGGAATACACGCTGCGCCGGGCGCTCAAAGTGTCGAGCAATCGCGCCGCCGCGCAACTGATGCAGCAGGTCGGCACCAGCACGACGGCGTATTACGCGCAGCGGCTGGGCATCGAATCGCCCATGCCGATGGTGCCGTCGCTCGCCCTCGGGACTGGCGAAGTGACGCTCCTCGAACTCACCTCGGCTTACACCGCGTTTGCCAATCGCGGCATCACGTCCATGCCGCGCCTCTATACGCGCGTCGATGATGCGCAGGGGACCGCGCTGTACTTTCATGAGGAGCGGCACGTGCAGGCCATCAGTGCGAGCACCGCTTACATGATGTCGAGCATGCTCTCGGACGTGATCTCGAGCGGCACCGGGACGGGCGTGCGCGCCGCTGGCTTCAAGCTGCCGGCAGCAGGCAAGACGGGCACGACAGACGACTATGCCGACGCCTGGTTCGTCGGCTACACGCCGCACATCGTGACCGGCGTCTGGTTCGGCCTGGATCGTCCCGCGCCGATCATGGCCAGGGGTTTCGGCGGTACCGTCGCGGTACCGGCATGGGCGACGTTCATGAAGGACGCCACGGCCGGCGCGAAGCCCGATTGGTATGAGATGCCGGGGGACCTCGAGAAGGTTGCCATCTGCCCGCTGAGCGGGTCTCGGGCGACGGATGCCTGCCGGTATCACGCGATGCCGGCGGCCGTCCCGGTCGCGACGGTCGCAACGGACCTCGTCGATGCCGACGGTGTCTCCATCGCGTCGGCGCTCCCGGTGGCCACGCCCCGCGCGGCCGTTGCGCCCCGTGCGAAGGTCTACGAGGACGTCTTCCCGATTGGCGCGGTGCCGTCGGAACCCTGTCCGCTGCATAGCCCCGCCGGGCAGCCGGGCGACCTGCTCGGGACGACGGGCGAGGGCGCGCTCGCGACCCCCATCGTTGACGCATCACTGCAGCTGGCGACCGCCGACGTCGCGGCCCCGCCGGCCGCGACGGTCCGTTCGGCGAACCCGCGCATCTTCGTCGACCGTGTGGTGGGCAGTGACGGCGTGGTCCGCACGGTCATGCGGCAGCGATAGATCTCAGGCCGAGGCAGATCAGCAGCACGAAGTTCGCGACGTGCCCCGCCCAGCAGATCCGGCACTGCAGTCCGCGTGACAGCAGGCTCCAGCCGAGGAAGGCGCTCATCGCCGCAGCCGGCACCACCATTCCAAAGAGCAGCCACGCGGGCCAGCTCCACACCAGACCGCATGCGAGGACGACGTAGAGGGCGATACCCAGCGCGGCGTTCGGCACTCCCAGAAGCGCGGCCCGAGAGGTTCTGAAGAGAGCGGCGCATCCGCCCTGTTCGAGCTTGCACACTTCAGGGCCGGTGAGCCACCCAGGCAGCACCCCGTAATACCCCCACAGCGCCGCCAGAGAAGCACAGGCCCCCGCGATGAGCGAGGCCCAGATCAGGATGTCGATCGCTGACAATGGCTGCACCAATACGTAAGCCTCGCATCGCGCCCTTGCGCGCGGATATCAACCGGGGTCGCACACTTTCGGCACGGTTCGCCCGCACGACCATATACCCACAACCGTTCCCTGGGATCCGATCGTCCGGTCGTTCGTCGGAAGCCCGTGTATGTCGTCATGGGGGCAAGCCCGTCCGACACATTCGCGCGCAGGAACTTTCGGGCCGTCGCCACGAGACACGCCACCTCGGCGTCCGTCACGTCGCAGACCGCGGCAAATGGGCTGACACCGCAGGCAAACAGCACCTCGGACTTGTAGACGTTCCCGATGCCGGCGAGCACGCGCTGGTTCAGAAGCACGTCGGCGATCTCGCTGCTGCCGCGCTCCCGGATCCGCCGGGTCGCCTCGTCGATGTCGAAGTCCTCACCGAGCAGGTCAGGGCCGAGGCGCTGGAGCTCCCTGTGCCTCTTCACATCCCTCTGCGCGATCATCTCCGCGACGGGGATGTCGAAGCCGACCGCCACGAAGTCCTTCGTCGCAATGACGATCCGCATGGCGTGACGGGGTCGCTGCCAAGTTTCCCCCGGCCGGTAGATGTGCCAGGTGCCGTTCATGCGCATGTGCGTGCGCAGCACCAGGTCGCCGCTGAAATCCATCATCATGTGCTTGCCCACCGCTCGCACACCCTCCACCGTCCGGCCCGTGACAGGGGCATCGTCATGCACGCGGGTGAGGTGGGGGAACATCGATTCGAATCGGACGATGCGCTGACCGGCGAGGGCGCGGTGGAGCGTGCGTGCCGCTCTGAAAATGGTGTCTCCCTCAGGCATCCGCCTCCGCCTTCGGCTTCGGCGCGACAGGTCCCTCGGTCTTCGGGTCCTTATGTCCCTGGGTCCGCGGTTCGATTGCGCGCCGGGCCATGAACCCCATCGCCGACGGGTAGAGCCCGGCCTCAATGAGATACGGGGCGAGAGCGTGCCCGGCCGCGGGCATGCCGTTGATGTCGGCGACCAGCAATCCGCCGCGGCCATCCTCCCCTCGCGCCATCGACGCGAGGCGCTCCGCGAGCGGCCGTGCGATGGTCGATCGCGCCGGTTCGTGTTCGGGGAGGTAGGCCAGAATCTGGCGCCCACCGCGCGGGATGTAGGCGGCCAGCGTGCCATTCACGATCACGACCTGCGCGCCGACCGTGCGCGTGGCCCCGCGTCCGCCAGGCTCTCCATCCGGCGTCACCGGCCATTTCATCATCGTGCCAAACGGGTTCGCCGGATCGGTGACCGACAGCACCACGGTCTCGGGCTCCTCGGGCATGTCGCGCAAGGTTCGCATGAGTTCGAGGGCTGCCGGAAGGGCAAATTGGGTGGCGCCGACGCCCGCGACGAAATAGCCGCGACGGATCCGCCCGGCGTCTTCCATTGCCTTGAGCACATCGTAGACGGCGCTGAAACCACCGAAGATCCCCTCCGCTCCCGCGACTTCGCGCGTGAGGACGCCGTACCGCGACAGCAGTTGCTGTGCAACGGCGGTTGACCATTCCGTCGGGGATGCCGGTGTGCCGATGCGTTCGGCAATGAGGGACCAGCGGCCTTCCGCCGACGGGGGCGAAACGCGGCGGCTGCGGAACGATCGCCCCGCAGGCCGGGCCTTCCGTCCGCGCCGTTCGGGCGGTCGTGTGAAGGCCCGCAGGGCGTGAAACGTGTCGTTGGTGATGAGCCCCTTCCACACCAGGTTCCACAGGGCCTCGACCGTGTCGCCTGGAAACCCTCCGCCCGCCGCGTCATGGAGCGCGCCGAAAAACGACGCGCCGCCAGCCTCGAAATGATCCACGATCGGGCGTTCCCGGCCCGAGAGCTCGGTCGCGGGTGGCAGCGGCCTCAGTCGCGGCAGATGATCGGTGAGATACAGCGCGAGCCGTCCGTCGCGGTCGCCGATCGGCTCGACGCCGCACCAGACGACCTCGCCGGCGGCGCAGAGCGCGTCGAGATCCGCGGGGTTGTAATCCAGGACGCGTGCCCCGAGGATCTCCGATTCGAACACCGTCGCTGGCAGGGGCGCCCCCTGCAGATGTTCGATGGCATCGAGCAGGGCGTCGAGACCTGGCCGCTTGCGAATGAGCCCCTGCCAGCTCGTGAGAAGTCGGACGAAGACCTGGGCCTCGACCGGCTCGACCTGTTTGCGCAATCGCGCAAGCGACCGGCGCCTGATCGACTGCAGGATGTCGGGGTCGCACCATTCACGCCCCGATCCACCCGGACGGAACTCACCCTCCATCAGCGTTCCGGAGGACGCGACCTCCTTGAGCAGCGCCGCCGCCGTGCTTCGTCCGAGCGCGTAACGACCCGCGAATTCGTCCGTCGTGAAGGGCCCGTGCGTCCTGGCGTACCGACGCGCGACGTCGGTCGGGGCTGTCGAGGACGGCTGGAGCAGCGACTCAGGGAGCCCCGCTGGCAGCGGAACGCCGAGTGCGTCGCGATAGCGCCCGGCGTATTCGACCGGCAACAGGCGTTGTTCGCCGCCGATGCTGATCACGATGATGCGGCGCGTGCGGCCGAGCTCCTCGACCGCAGCCGGCGCATCGATCCGCGTGCGTGCTGCGATCTCCTCCAGCGTGAGATCGCCAAGGCGCAGCAGCATGTCGTGCACGCCGTCGACCGATCGCGCGTGATAGCCGGGATCGAGTTGCTGCACCTGCGCCTCGATCTCCGCGAGTGAGTCGGCATCCAGGAGCTCCCGAAGCTCCACATCCCCGAGCAGCTCTCGCAGCTGCGCCTGGTCGATCGACAGGGCCTGCGCGCGCCGCTCGGCGAGTGGCGCGTCACCGGCATAGATGTAATTGGCGACGTATGCGAAGAGAAGCGCAGAGGCGAATGGGGAGGGGACCGTCGAATCGACCGTCACGGTCTTCACCTGGCGCTGCTCGATACGCCGCAGCGTGTCGACGAGCGCCGGGATGTCGAAGACGTCCCTGAGACACTCGCGGTAGGCCTCGAGCAGCATCGGGAACGATCCAAACCTGGAGGCGACTGCCAGGAGGTCGGCGGCGCGTTTGCGCTGGAGCCACAGGGGGCTCCGCCCGCCCGGCCTTCGTTTCGGGAGCAGCAGCGCGCGCGCGGCCGCCTCCCGGAACTTCGCCGCGAAGAGCGCCGTGCTTCCAAGCTGGCGCACGACCAGTGCTTCGACCTCGTCGGACGACGGCAACATGAGCGCGGGATCGGGCGGTTCTTCCGTTTCCGGGAACCGCACGACGAACCCGTCGTCGGCCCACATCATCTCGACATCGATGCCTGTCGTCGCGCGCGCGCGTTCGACGACCGCCATGGCCCAGGGAGCGTGGATCCGCCCGCCGAAGGGTGTCAGTACGCAGATCCGCCAGTCGCCGAGCTCGTCGCGCCAGCGTTCGATGACGATCGTGCGGTCGTCGGGGACGGCTCCGGCTGCACTCGCCTGGTCGTTCAGGTAGCGCATCAGGTTTTCCGCCGCCTGCAGTTCGAGGTCGTGATGGCTGATCAGCCGATCGACCGCGGCGGCCGGGGGAAGGGCGCGCAGGGTGCGGACCATCTCGCCGATCTGGCGTCCGAGCTCGAGGGGCCTGCCGGCTGCGTCCGCCTTCCAGAACGGCATCTTTCCGGGCTGCCCCGGAGCGGGAGACACGATGACGCGATCGTGCGTGATCTCCTCGATCCGCCAGGTGGATGCGCCGAGCAGGAACGTTTCGCCAGGCCGGCTCTCGAACACCATCTCTTCGTCGAGCTCACCCACGCGCGCGCCAGGCCCCCGCTCCCCGACGAGGAAGACCCCGTACAAACCACGGTCGGGGATCGTGCCGCCGTTGATGACGGCGACGCGCCGTGCACCGTCCCTGGCCGTGAGCGTGCCCTTCAGGCGGTCCCAGGTGATTCGAGGACGCAGATCGGCGAAGTCGTCCGACGGGTAGCGCCCCGACAGCATGTCGAGCACGCCTTCGTACACCGACCGGCTCAAGTCGGCGCACGGCGCCGCGCCCCGCAGCGTGGCGTAGAGGTCGTCGACGTCCCATGGCTCCATCGCCACCATCGCGACCATCTGCTGCGCGACGACGTCGAGCGGATTCCGGGGATAGCGGCTGGACTCGATCCGCCCGTCGTGCATCGCTCTGGTGACGGCGGCACACGCCACCAGATCCCCGCGGTATTTCGGCACGATCACGCCGCGGCTTGCCGCGCCGATCGTGTGGCCGGCGCGGCCGATGCGCTGCATGCCGCTCGCAACCGACGGGGGGGCTTCGATCTGGATGACGAGGTCGATGGCGCCCATGTCGATGCCGAGCTCGAGCGACGAGGTGGCCACGAGCCCGCGAAGCTGCCCGGCCTTCAGGCGGTCCTCGACATCGACACGTTGCGGGCGCGCGAGCGAGCCGTGATGCGAGCGGACCAGCACCTCGCCGGCCAGCTCGTTGAGCGCTGATGCCAGGCGCTCGGCGATGCGGCGGCTGTTGACGAAGATGAGCGTGGATCGATGGGCGAGAATCAGCTCCAGCAGCCGCGGGTGGATGGCCGTCCAGATCGACTGTCGTGCCGGGCTCTGCGAGGCCGGCCCGCTGGTGATCTCCTCGGGCTGCCCCAGCTTCGCCATGTCTTCGACAGGCACCTCGATGCGAAGCTCGAGCTTTTTCTTTTCGGAGGTGTCGACGATCGTGACCGGCCGATACGCGGCGGCCGCGTGCGACTCGGTCCCGAACTCGTCGTGGATCGCATGCGCGGCACCCTCGGTGCTTCGCGCCCCTCTGGCATCCCTGGCACGCCGTGCCGCAGGGGCTCTCCGTGCACTTTTGGCCCCCCGGCCAGCCGCCACCGCGGCCTCCGCGGCGGATGTGCCGCCGAGAAAACGCGCAACTTCGTCGAGCGGGCGTTGTGTCGCCGACAGTCCGATGCGCTGAATCGCGCGGCCGTCGGCGCGCGTCTCGACCAGGCGTTCGAGGCGCTCGAGCGAGAGCGCGAGGTGTGCGCCCCGCTTGGTGGGCAGCAGTGCGTGGATCTCGTCAACGATCACCGTATCGACGGACCGAAGCGCGTCGCGCGCGTTCGATGTCAGCAGGAGATACAGGGATTCGGGGGTTGTGATGAGGATGTCGGCCGGTTCGCGCATGAACCGCGCGCGTTCGGCGGCCGGCGTGTCCCCGGTGCGGATCAGGATCCTGGGTGCGTGAAAGGCGTCCCCTCGCTCGGCGGCGCGATGGGCGATCCCGGCGAGCGGTGCCCGGAGGTTGCGCTCGATATCCACCGCCAGCGCCTTGAGCGGCGAGATGTACATCACGCGGCAGCGATGTTTGGGATCCGGCGCGGGGTCGAACATGACCCGGTTGATGCACCAGAGAAATGCCGACAACGTCTTGCCGCTGCCGGTCGGCGCAAGAATGAGCGTTGATTCACCGCGCGCAATCGACGGCCATCCCTTCGTCTGCGGGGGGGTGGGGGCCTCGAAGGAATCCCGGAACCACGCGGCGACGGCAGGATGGAAGAGGTCGAGCACGCGGCCCCGAATAGCCACGTCACAATCTTATCGTTGCGGAACGAGAAGGATTGGTGATTACAATGGAAGTCGACTCACGAACCGACGACTTCAGACCGGGGACTAACGACTGTCATGGGTGATTCAGGAGAAGCGCTCGTCGACGCCGAGGCGCGCATCCAGGAGCGCATGGAGCAGCTCGAGGCCGACAAACGTCGCAGCTCGGGCAACCAGCCGAAGATCGACCCGGAAAAAGCGAGGGAAGTGCTCTCGCTTCAGCTCGCGAGGTTGAACTTCGAGAAGCAAGCCGAAGCGGCGTCGCATCCGGTTCGCAAGCAGCAGCTGCAGCTGGCGATGGCGGAAATCGACAAGCGCCTCAAGGCATTGAAGTAATCAGTGCGCTGACGCCAGCAGCTGCGCGAACGCCTGCGCCGACGGAGGCCGCTTGTCGGGGTCTGACGCGAGCGCGGCGCGAATCGCGGCGTCGAGGTCCGGGGGCAGGCCGGCATGCGGCACCTGTTCCAGCCCGCGCGCGTGCGCCAGCACGATGTCAGCCAGCGATCCGCGGCCGAACGGCAGATTCCCCGTCATCATTTCGAACGCGATCACGCCCAGACTGAAGACATCGGTGCGCGCATCTGGCGGCACGCCGTGCAGTTGCTCGGGGGCCATGTACGAGGGGGTTCCGACGATCATGCCGGCCGCCGTCAGCATCGTGCCTCCCGGCGACTCCAGGTCGCGGCGCTCGTCCGCCATCACTTTCGCCACGCCGAAATCCAGGACCTTGGCCTCGACCTCGCGCGTCGGCAGCAGGATGTTCTCAGGCTTCAAGTCACGGTGGAGTACCCCCTCGCGGTGCGCGGCCTCGATCGCGCCACACACGGCAGCAAGGATCCTGAGCGACCGCGTCGGATCGAGCCGGCCTTCGCGCTGCAGCACGTGGCGAAGGTCCTCGCCTCGCACCAGTTCCATCACGAGATAGGCGCCGCCGCCCGCGAAGGTGCCGTAATCGAACACCGACACGATGCACGGGTGCTGCAGCCGTGCGACGATCTGCGCCTCCCGCCGGAAGCGGCGCTGCGCGTCGGGATCCCCGAGCAGCTCCGCCCGCACGACCTTCAGGGCGATGAGGCGATCGAGACGCACGTCCCGTGCGCGGTAGACGGCACCCATCCCGCCGCGCCCGAGCAGCTGTTCGATCCGGTACTTGTCGTCGACGAGCCTGGGGACCGATGGCACGGGCTTCATCGCGCCGCCGTCGGCGGGGCAGAGCGCCGTTCCGGCGTCCTCGCACCGCCCGCACTTCGGACACTCCGTCATCGGCTGCACGGCGGCCGGGAGCACGCGGGTCGTGTCGCTGGCGATGTCGACCGGGGTCCCTCCGTCGCGCCGTAGCCGCGCGACGTCGAAGCCGAGACCCATCTGAGCCGCGATGCTCGCCAGAAGCTGGCGGTCTTCGTCGGTGTATGCCTCCTCGGATCGTTTTTCGCCCAGTGCGATCAGCGCGATCAGGCCACGGTCGACGCCCACGACCGGCACGAGGAGCACCGCGCCGGTACGCTCGAGCCATGCCTGTTCTTCGTGGGGCAGGCGCCGGGCGGGGGACCGCGGGTCGTGAAAGAAGATCTCGAGCGGCTGGTCCGACCAACGCAGCATCGACACCAGACCGCCATCGAGCGGCAGCGAGTCGGCACTGCCCGGCAGCGAGTCGGCACTGCCTGGCAGCGAGTCAGCGGTGCCGTGCAGCACCGTCACAGGCACCAGGCGTCCATCCTCGACCCCGCTCACCAGGATGGCGGCGAGCTCCGGATGCAAGGCCTCATCGAGCTGCGTCACGACCATGGTCGCCAGGTCGGCGGGATCCGTCTCGAAGCGCACACGGTTCGCCAGTGCCATCAAGATCTTGCGGCCGTCGTACTCCTCACGAAAAAATCGCTGGTCGAGCCACAGCCGCGCCTGGTCACGGTAGGCCGACACGCCCCACCCCGCCGCCAGCAGCAGGACATATACCGCGGGCTGCCCTGTCGCGGCCTGCGCGATGGTCTTGTCCTGGTCGACCGCCAGCGTCAGGAGGAGGGCGGCGAGCGGCACGAGCGGCAGGAGCCTCAGCGTCCGGTTCGCCAGCGCGTACTGCAGGCTCCGCCGCAGTACGACACGCGGCCCGAGCACGCGCTCGACCCCCACAGCGTAGACCAGGCCGAACGCCGGCAGCAGCACCATCGCCTGGAGCAGAACCGTCACGCCAGGGGGAAACATCGGCACCGATCGATCGAGGAGGAGCGACACGATCGGCACGCCGTCCTTGACCGCATACGCCAGGACGCCGGGGACCGCGGTATACACCGCCACCCGGATCCGTCGTCGCTCGTTCGCGTCGTGGTTGACGCCGTACCGGTAGACGCCCTCGACAACCGCCGCTACGTTGAGTCCGAGCGCAGCGGCGAATGACGAATAGAACACTTCGGGATGCATCGCGTCCCATTGCGCCAGGCCGGCCGCCCGGTCGACGCCGCAGAGATACAGCGCCGTGCCGATCGCGGGCACGAGCATCGGCAC
>DATLXP010000163.1:0-10723 GCA_035575695.1 Vicinamibacterales bacterium | reverse complement strand
GATCGACAGTTCGCGTCCCGGTTCACCTTTTACATCGGACCGAACGGCAGGATCCTCTTCATCGATAAAGGGACGACCGGTCGTGGCGTGCCCGTGCAGACGGCCGGTGCGGACGTGATCAAGAAGCTCGACGAGCTCGGTGTGAAGAAGAAGAAAAAGAAGTAGCGCTATTCGATCATCAGGACCGGCTTCAGCGGGCCGAACGCCGGGTCTCCCGGGTACCTGACCGCTTCGAGAAACAATCCTGCAGCCGGGGCGGCGAGCGCGGCGGCGGTGGACTTCGCGTCCATCCTCACCGACGGCTCGAGGAACTGCGCAGCCCGTGCCGCGGGGATCTCTCCGCGGCCGACCGCCGCGAGCACTCCCACCATCCGACGGACCATCTTCCACAGAAAATGCGAGCCCCGCACGCGGATCAGGATCAGCGCGCCTGACTGCTGGATCTCGACTGCATCGACCAGCACCTTGGTGGATTTGTCGTCAGGATCATCCGCTGTGAGCGCCTCGAAGTTCTGCAGGCCCACGAACGCCGCCGCCGCTTCCCGCATGGCCTCGACCGACAACGGCTCACGGATCCACCAGACATAGGGCTTGCCGAACGCCGTCCGCCTGGTCGAGATCTGATAGATGTAGCTCCGCTCGATCGCATCGTGCCGCGCGTGAAATTTGTGCGGCGTTCTCGTCACCGCCCTGATGTGGATGTCGGCAGGGAGCTCGTCGTTGATCTTCCGGCGGAGGAGCTCGGGCGCGAGGTCCGTATACATGTCGAGGTGCGCGACCTGGGCCACGGCGTGCACGCCCGCATCGGTGCGTCCCGACCCGTACAGCTCGAACTCACGCCGCCCGGTCGCCTCGAGTACCGCGCGCTCGATCTCGCCCGCCACCGTCCGCGCATTCTTCTGAATCTGCCAGCCGCTGTATTTCGTGCCCGCGTATTCGATCAGCAGTTTGAAGCGTGCCATTCTCAACTATTGAAGCACACCACGCTGCGGTTGCCCTCACGCGCCGTGTTCGCCGATGCGTGATGGGGGACCCGGGCGCCCGACCTGAAGGTCGGGCCTACGAGGGGGGGTGACCAGCCCCTTCAAGGAGGTCGTCGAACGCAGCCGAGGCGATCGCGGTGTCCTGGAATCCCACCCCCGTCAGATCGGCGATGGTCAGCTGCGCATCGCTGGTGCGGCCCGGGTGATGGCCTGCGACGATGTCCCCAAGCTCCACGGCTTCGCGACTCGACATCAGCGAGCCGTCCAGGGCGTGCTTCAGTTCGCCGAAGGATGCGCACTGTGTCAGGCGGTCAACGGCCACGACGTCTGCCTTTTCCAGGCAGGCGGCGTCGAGCTCCTGCTTGCCCGGCGAATCGGATCCCAGGGCGTTGACGTGGACGCCGGCGCGCAGCCACTCCGCCCGCACCACGGGCACACGCGCGGGGGTGGCGGTGATCAGCACGTCGGCGGCCTCGCACACGGACTTCGCATCCGGCGCCAGCGTCACGTCGTAACCCTCGGCCTGCATCTCTTCGGCGTAACGCTCCAGCCGCGCGTGCGTCGGGCTCCACGCGACAATTCGAGAGAACTCGCGCACGACCCTGAGGCACCGGACCTGGTGGCGCGCCTGGACGCCCGACCCGATCACGCCGACGGTGTGCACGCGACGTGGCCCCAGGAGATCGGCCGCCACGGCGCCCGACGCGCCCGTCCGGATGTCGGTCAGGAACCCGTTGTCGAGGAGCAGCGCCACGGGGAGCCCCGTCTCGGCGTCGAACAGGGCGACCAGCCCGGATCCGCTCGGGAGCCCCTTCGATGGATTGTCGTAGAACCCCGATGCGACCTTCACCGGCGATGTGGCGCACCCCCTGGATGTACGCCGTCTTGACGTGAAACTCACCGCGTGCCGATGGGATGTCGAGGTTGATGACCGGTGGGACCGTCGTCCGGTTCTCGCCATCGGCGCGGAAGGCCTCACGGATGACGGTCACGGCACGCGCCGGTGTGATGACGGCGCGCAGCGCGCCTTCCTCGATGATCCGGATGCCCGTCACGCCGGTCGCGACCGCGGCTTGACCTCGTTGAAATAGTCGCGCGTGTCACTCACAGGGTCGCCACCGCGTCAATTTCGACCCTGAGTCCAGGGCCAGGCAGTGCTGACACCGCCACGGTCGTGCGGGCCGGACGATGGCCGCCGAACAGGCGGGCATAGACACCGTTCATTTTCTTGAAGTCTTTCATGTCCACGAGGAACACCCCGCACCGGACCACTTTCGAGAGGCTCGAACCGGCGGCCGCCAGGATGATCTCGATGTTCTTCAGGCAGACTTCCGTCTGGATCTCGACATCCTCCGAGACCTGGTCGGTCGCCGGATCGCGGCCTGATTGCCCGGAGACAAAGACGAGGCCGCCGACGATCACGGCCGACGAGTAGGGGCCGACGGGCGCCGGCGCGCCAGGCACCAGGACGCATTTCGCGGTGTCAGTCATGGATCAATCCCCCGGCGTTTGCGGCCGTGGGGTTGTCGAAGCGAGCAGGATCAGGAGCAGATGCAACACGCGCGGCCTCCGGCAAAATAGTAGCCTAGGCGCGCGAGATCGTCGCCTGCGGTAGAGTGACGGCTATGCTGACCCGCATTTCTCTTCCCATCCTGGTGGCCGCGGCATGTGTGCAGCTGGTCACCCCGGCGCTGGCAACGCCGGCGGAGCGGCCGCGCGTAGCGCAGGTCCCGGCGCCGACATCGAAGCCGGGCTTCACCCCAGCCGACCCGCTGCCGTTCGATACGGCGGTGACGAAGGGGACGCTGCAGAACGGCCTGACGTACTACATCCGCCGCAACCCGAAGCCGGAGAAGCGGGTGATGCTGCAGCTCGCGGTCAAGGCGGGTTCGGTGGACGAGACCGACCTGCAGCAGGGGCTCGCGCACTTCCTCGAGCACATGGCGTTCAACGGCAGCCGGAACTTCAAGCCGGGGGAACTGATCAAGACCCTCGAGTCGACCGGCGCACGCATGGGTCCGCACGTCAACGCCTACACGTCGTTCGACGAGACCGTCTACATGTTCCAGGTGCCCACCGACAAGGCCGGCATCGTTCAGCAGGGGCTGCGGGCGCTCGCGGATGTGGCCGGCGGGTTGACGCTGGATCCGAAGGAGATCAACAAGGAACGGGGCGTCGTCATCGAGGAATGGCGCGGCGGTCTGGGCGCGGCGGTTCGGATCCGCGACCAGCAGATTCCCATCCTGTTTTACCAGTCGAAGTATGCCGAGCGGCTCCCGATAGGGAAGCCCGACGTGCTGAAGAGTTTCACGCCGGCACAGCTGCGCGCGTTCTACACGAAGTGGTACCGGCCCGACCGCATGGCGGTCGTCGTGGTCGGGGATATCGACGCGGCAGAGATGCAGGCGCAGGTGAAGCGGGTGTTCGGGCCTCTGCGCAAACCGTCGACGCCAGCGCCGCCGCGCGCGTACGGCATCCCCCTGCAGCCTGAGATGCTCATCAAAGTGGCCAGCGACACGGAAGCGACGCAATCGTCCATCTCGATCGTGCGCAAGCGAAAGAGCGCCGCGGATGACACGGTCGCCGACTATCGCCGCAACCTCACCGAGCAGCTCGTCTCGCAGATGCTGAACGAGCGCTTCGATGAATTGTCGCGAAAGAAGGACGCGCAGTTCCTGGGCGCCAGCGCGTATGAGTCACCGCTGAACGCCTCGGTGTCCCTCTTCTCGCTCGGCGCCGCGGTCGAAGAGGGGAAACTGGCGCAGGGGCTGGCTGCCCTGCAGATCGAGAGCAGCCGCGTCAAGCAGTTCGGATTCGGGCCATCGGAGCTCGAACGCGCCAAGAAGTGGTGGCTGGCCTCCTACGAGCGCGCCTACAACGAGCGGGACAAGAGCGAGAGCTCGTCGTTCGCCCAGGAATACATCAGCCACTTTCTGACGGGAGAGCCGACGCCGGGTATCGCGTACGAATTCAGGCTCGCCCAGGCGATCATCCCTTCGATCAGCGCGTCGGAGGTCGCAGGTGCCGCCACGCGGCTGTTCGCCGACGGCAGCCGCGCCATCCTCGGTGTCTCGCCGCAGAAACAGGGGCTGACGCTTCCGACCGAGGCGGAGCTGCGTGACGCGATCACGAAGGCCGATAGGGTGTCCGTGACGGCATGGAAGGACGCCGCCAGCGGCAAGGCCCTCATGGATGGACGACCGGAACCGGGCGCGATCAAGGACCGGCGAGAGATCGCGGAGATTGGCGTGACCGTGGTGCGATTCGGGAATGGCGTCGAGGCGTGGCTCAAGCCAACCGACTACAAGAATGACCAGGTGCTCTTCAGTCTGGTGGCGCCGGGGGGTGCGTCGCTCGCCCCATCCGACAAGTACCTCGACGCTGTGCTCTCGCCGGCCCTGGTCCAGCTCTCGGGCATCGGGGGACACACCGCGGTGGACCTGCAGAAGCTCCTCGCCGGAAAGATCGCAACGGCGCGCGCGTCCATGACCTTGTCGGCGCACGCCATTTCTGGATCGGCGAATCCCGCGAATCTCGAGACCGGCCTGCAGCTGCTGCATCTGAACTTCACCTCGCCAGGCAACGACGACGAAGCCTTCGGGGTCATTCGCAAGCAGCTGGACGCCAGTTATGCGAACCGCGACCAGAACCCGGCACTGCTGTTCGGGGAGAAAGTCGCCCAGCTGAATACGGGCGATCACTACACCGCGCAGGCGATCACACTCGAACGGCTCGCGAAACTCGACCGCAACGCGATGGCGGCCTTCTACCGCGACCGGTTTTCGAACGCTGCTGACTTCACGTTCCTCATGGTGGGAGCGTTCAAGACCAACGACGTGCTCCCGCTCCTGCAGCGGTACGTCGGTTCCCTGCCCTCGACGGGAGAGGCCACCAGCAAGGCGAAGGACGTCGGCTTCAGGTTTCCCGCGGCGAACGCAAACGCCACCGTGGCGAAAGGGCGGGAACCGAAGGTCACGACGCAGATCGCGTTCTTTGCGGATCCCCCGCAGGATTCGAACGAGCTCACGCGCATCAGCGCGGCCACCGACGTCCTCGAGATCGCCCTCCGCGACATCCTGCGCGAGGAGCTGGGCGAGACCTATACCGTCGGCGTGGGACTGGAGCAGGAGATGTTCCAGCGCGGGGGAGGGCACATCGCGGTGAGCTTCACGGCCGCGCCGGAGAATCTGCAGAAGATGACTGCCCGCGTGATGCAGGAGATCCAGCGGATGCAGAAAGCCGGTCCGACAGAGGACCTCACCAATCGCGCAAAGGAAAGCGCGCGCCGCGAGCATGAGACGGGCATGAAGACCAACGGATACTGGCTGAGCCGTCTTCAGGGGGCCAGGATGCTCGGCATCAACCCGGTGTCGCACGTCCTCGAGCGGGAGAAGCGCATCGATGCCGTCACGTCACAGCAGATCAAGGAGGTCTTCGTGAAGTACTTCCCGATGGACCGCTACACGGTCGTCACGCTGCTGCCCGGGCCGAAGTAACCACGGACGATGCGGATAGGCGTTGATCTCGGCGGAACGAAAATCGAAGCGATCGCGCTGGCCAATGATGGCCAGGAGCTCGTGCGGATGCGGGCGTCGACGCCGCGACATGATTACACAGCGACGCTGGTCGCGATTGCGGCGCTGGTCATCGATGTCGAGCGGGTATCTGGCAGCCGCGGTACCGTCGGGGTCGGCATCCCCGGCACCATCTCGCCCGTCACGGGGCTCGTCAAGAACGCCAATTCCACGTGGCTGAATGGCAGGCCTTTCGCCGAGGACCTGGCCGAGGTGCTCGGACGGCCGGTGCGGCTCGCAAACGATGCGAACTGCTTCGCGCTGTCGGAGGCGAGTGACGGCGCGGCCGCCGGCGCCGATGTCGTGTTCGGCGCGATCCTTGGGACGGGGTGCGGTGGAGGGATCGTCGTGCACCGGCAGGTGTTGACGGGTCCCAACGCGCTCGCCGGAGAATGGGGTCACAATCCGTTGCCAGGGCCCCGCGAGGGTGAATGGCCCGGTCCGGCCTGCTATTGCGGCAGGACCGGCTGCCTCGAGGGCTTTCTCTCAGGCCCCGCACTTGCCCGTGACTACGCGGAACACGGGGGCGCCCCCCTCGACGCCGCCATGATTGCCAGTGCCGACGAGGACCCGATCGCCCGGGACGTCCTCGCACGATATGAGGAGCGGCTGGCGCGCGCGCTCTCGGCTGTCATAAACTTCCTCGATCCGGACGTGATCGTGCTCGGCGGGGGCCTGTCCAACATCGAGCGCCTCTATGTCAACGTGCCACCGCTCTGGGCGCCGTTCGGCATACCGGCCGAGCGGCCGCGCACGCGACTTGTTCGCGCGAGGCATGGCGACAGCAGCGGGGTCCGTGGCGCCGCGTGGCTCTGGCCGGACCAGGATGGGACGTAGTGTATGTGTCGAAACATCAAGACACTGGCGAACTTCGAGCCGCCCGCGACTGAAGACGAAGTGCGCGCGTCCGCACTGCAGTTCGTGCGGAAGCTGAGCGGGACCACCCGACCGTCACGCGCGAATGAAGCCGCGTTCGAGCTGGCGGTTGAGGAGGTGACGGCCGCTGCGCGTCGGCCCGTCGAAGCGATCACGTCGACCGCGCCTCCGAAAAACCGCGACGACGAAGCGCGCAAGGCCCGGGAGCGTTCGCTCAAACGCTTTGCGTGAGAGCTCCACGCAGAGCGTTGAGTTACTCCCCCTGGACCGCGTACTGCCCCAGGAGGAAGTCCTGGGCGTTCGAGGGGCCTGACGACGGAGCCGGGTGTTCGTAAATGCCAGACGAATCGAGCACCGTGGCTCGTGCCGTATCGCGGAGGTAGGCGTTGAGCACCACCTCGCGGATGTGGGTTCTGATGTCGGCATCGCGTACCGGCACAAGCGCCTCGACGCGCCGGTCCAGGTTCCGCTCCATCAGGTCGGCACTGCCGATGTACGCCTCATCCTCTCCGGCGTTGCCGAACCAGTAGATCCGCGAATGCTCCAGGAAGCGTCCGATGATGGACCGCACCCGAATGTTGTCGCTCACACCGGGAACCCCCGGCCTCAGGCTGCAGATGCCACGCACGATAAAATCGATCCGGACCCCCGCCTGTGACGCGCGATAGAGCACGCGGATCATCTGGTCGTCGGTGACCGAGTTCACCTTGATGATGATGTGCGCCGGGCGTCCCTCGCGGGCATGCTCCGCTTCGCGCATGATCAGTTCGACGAGACGCGGGCGAAGCTGCAGCGGCGCGACGAGCAGCTGCCTGAACGACGTCTGGTTGGAGTATCCGGTCAGGTAATTGAAGATTTCCGACGCATCCGCCACGATCTCCGCGTCGGCCGTGAAGATCCCCAGGTCCGTGTACACCTTGGCGGTCTGCGCGTTGTAGTTGCCCGTGCCGATGTGCACGTACCGCTGGATGCCGTCGGGCTCGCGGCGCACCACCAGGCACAGCTTCGAATGCGTCTTCAGGTCCGTAAAACCGTACACGACATGCACGCCGGCCTGCTCCAGGCGCTTGGCCCAGACGATGTTGGCGCGCTCGTCGAGCCGTGCTTTCAACTCGACCAGGACGGACACCTGTTTGCCCGATTCCGCCCCCTCAATCAGCAGATCCACCAACGGTGAGTTGGCGCCGATCCGGTACAGCGTCATCTTGATGGCGAGCACATGGCGGTCCCGGACCGCGGCGCGCAGGAAGTCCTCAACCGCGCTGAAGGCGTCGAACGGATGGTGTACGAGCTGGTCCTGATAGCGCACCTGGTCGAAGATGACCTCCGGATCCTCGGTGCGCCAGAGCAGCCGTGGCGAATAGGGCGCATCCTTGAGTTGCGGGCGCTGGATCGCGTGCAGCTGCATCCAGTCCCCGACCCCCATCCTCTCCGACGTGCGCACGACCACCTCCTCGTCGTCGATCTCGAAGTTTTCGACGAGGATGTTCAGCACGCGCGCGGGCAGCGCGGCTTCGACCTGGAGCAGCGCCACGGCGCTGTGGCGAAGCTGCTTGACGCTCTTGTCGACGCTTTCGAGCAGGTCCCCCGGGTTGTCTTCGTCGATGATGACGTCGGCATCACGCGTCACGCGAAACAGGTACGATCCCTTTACCTGCGTGTCGGGGAAGAGCTCGTGCATGTTCTCGCGGACGACATCCTCCATGAAGGCGACCGTCACGCCCTTCTGAGGCGCGATGCTCTCGGGGACCGTGAAAAAGCGGGGAATCGCATCCGGCAGCTTGACCCTGGCGAACTTCGTCCGCCCGCGATGCTTGACGACAACCGCGAAGTTCTTGCTGAGATTCGAAATGATCGGGAATGGATGCCCGGGATCGAACGCCAGCGGCGTCAGGAGGGGGCAGATCTCCCGGGAGAACTGCTTCGCCAGGTGTGCTCTAACCTGGGGCGTCCACTGGCCGATCTCGAGAAAGTGGATGCCGTCGTGCTCGAGGAGCACCTGGAGCTCCTTCCAGCAGGCCGCGACCTCGTCGAGCATCCGGAGCCCGCCGTCGCGCATCTTGAGGAGCTCCTGCTCGGTCGTCAACCCGTCGGGCGTGACATCGCCGATCCCCGCACGCAGCTTCTTGACCGTCGTGGCGATGCGGATCATGAAGAATTCGTCGAGGTTCTTCGCGACGATGGCGAGGAACTTGACGCGCTCGAGAAGGGGATGCGACATGTCCCGCGCCTGGGCGAGTACGCGGGCGTTGAACTCGAGCCAGCTCGTTTCGCGGTTGATGTAGAGCGCAGGGTCGCGGAGGTCGATGGCCTCGGCATCCTGTGGCTGAGCTTGCCCCTCAGGTACCCGGGTGGGTAACGAACGTGTCACATTTGGCTGTGTCGACTCAGTCCCGCGCCCGGTTTTGCTCACACCTCTCACCATAGCAGAAGAGATGCCGCCCCGGCCCCCGTACCCAGGCATCGACACCTTTATACTTGGCCGTGCGGTGTGACGAGCTGAGATTGACCGGGTCGGGGGGCGCCAACCGCGTCATGGAGGCGGAGTTGAAGCGCCTCGTGATGAGGTCTCCCTTCGATGTCCGGGTGCCCAAGCCGAGGCGCGAGGGGGAGGCGACTCTTCTGTATCCTTTCGATGCACGCATGTCATGGGTGGCTGCCTGCCACCACCGGACGTCGTCGCGCATCTCGTGGGACCTGTTTGCCACCGAGGTCGTGCGCCTCGAGCCCCTGTTCGAGGAATTGCTGCCCGCCCTGACGGCAGACGACAGGCTCCCCGGAGGCCGCTCCCTCCGGTTCTCCGTCGAAGTCGGATCAGCTCATGACTTCGAAGCCTCACCGCTCCAGCTTCGCGGCGTCGTCAAGAACGCGATCGTCGAGTCCCTGGTCGCACGCGGCGTGACGGCGGAGATCGACGCCGAGGCGCCAGAGGTGGTGTTCGTGGCGCGCCGCGCGGGCACTCCCGAGGAGCGTCGCACGGTTGTGAGTATCGACATTGGCCTGGGCGCGCGCCACCGTCGCGGCGCGCGGGTGGCTGCCGGACTCGCCCCGCTGCGCGAGACGATGGCCTCACAGCTGATCATGTTGTCGCGTTGGGACGCGCGAACCGAACCGCTCGTCGACCCGATGGCGGGCGGCGGCACGATTCCGATTGAAGCGGCGGGCCTTGCCGTGGGGGCGGCGATTCGACGCCCGTCGGATCTACCCTTCCGGCACCTCGCGGCGTTCGAGGGTCTGCCGCACGGCGCACCTGATCTGTTTCCCGGTACCGTGCCGCGCATTCTCGCGCTCGACGTAGAGCAGGAGTCGATTTCCGCCATGGTGGGGAACCTCCGTGCCGCCGGGTTGACCGGTCGCTCACACGAGGACTCGATCGTCATCGGCCAACAGGACGTTCGCACGCTGACGCCGGACGACGTCGTGCGCATGCTGCCGGCCGCGCGCGACATGAAGCCCGGCGTGTTCTGTTTCAATCCGCCCTACGGCGTGCGCATCGGCGCCGAGGCTGGACAGGATCGGCTCCTCGATCTCTACTCCGACATGGGGCGAGCCTTCGCGCGCTTCACGGGTTGGCGCGCCGCATGTTTCGTGGCGAATCCGCGATTTGCCGAGGCCTTCGGTCACGTTCCCATCATGACGAAGCCGGCGACGAACGCAGAGCTGCCGGGCGCATTCCTCGTGTATCAACTATGAACGCGATCCGCCAGCTGTCGGCGCCGGACGTGAAGGCCATGATCGACAGCGGCGTGCCGTTCGAGCTGGTGGACGTCCGGACGATCGAGGAGCGCGCGATCGCGACCATCGAGGGGGCGCGCCTGCTCGACAGGCGCTGTCACGACGACCTGCTTGCGATGGATCGTGCGACGCCGATCGTGTTTCAGTGTCACCACGGCATCCGCAGCCAGTCGGCGGCGGAGTACTTCCTGCAGCAGGGGTTCAGCAACCTCTACAACCTGCGGGGAGGGATTGACGCGTGGTCCGTGCTCGTCGACCCGGCGGTGCCGCGGTACTGAGCGCGATGGCGCCCTGCTGTTGTACTTCGCGTACATCAACCACCGCTCCTCCGAACGTCCGTTGACCCAGGTACGTCGTCAGGTAGGCTGGATCGCGGGGCTGGTCCTGGTCGAGATGGTGCTGTTGCGGCTTACCGGACTCGATCGCTGACAGCGTCAGCGGATCGCTTTGGCGAAGTAGTCGACGATCAGATTCGCGTGCACGTCGCGCAGGATCATCGTGGTGCCGACGAAGCGGAACTCGAGATCCTCCGGCAGTTTCGGCAGGACGGCGAGA
>DATLXP010000162.1:0-5115 GCA_035575695.1 Vicinamibacterales bacterium | reverse complement strand
GCTTCTTCTTGACCGTCAGACCAGCAATTTGTTACTTTTGCCGCCGAACAGGCTCCTCAGGAGGCGATAGGATTGGCAAAACAGAGCCGGGCCACCAACGCCCGGTCCAAGGCACAGCAGAAAAAGGCACCCACCCGCAAGGCGGCGCCGCGTCCGCGCCGCGCACCGGGGAGGGCTGCCAAGCCAGCCGCGAAGCGTCCGCTGGTAAAGCGCGCCAAGCGCGTCGTTGCAAAACGAGCCGTGGCAAAACGAGCCGTGGCAAAACGACCGGTCCCGAAACGCGGCGTCGCCACGCGTCCGCCAAAGACTGGCGCGGCGAGGCCAGGGGGACCGACACGCCCAGCGCGTCAGGCCGCTCAGCCGGCACCGCCACCCCCCGCGCCGCCAGCCGCGCCGCGAAAACCCGGCTTCTATGAAGCGGTTGCCATCTACGAACGCGGCGTCCAGGGCCTTCAGCGTCATGATTTCGCCGGGGCTGCGGAACTGTTCCGCACCGTGATCGAACGCTACCCCGAGGAACGGGAGCTTCTCGAACGCGCCCGGCTCTATCTCCGTGTCTGCGAGCGGGAAACGGCCCGCAACAGTCCGCCGCCGGAGACTCCAGCCGAGCAGGTGTACGCCGCGACAGTTTCACTGAACGCCGGGGACCATGTCACGGCGTTGCACCACCTGCAGCGCGCCGTCACGGCGGACCCCGACAACGATCACGCGCACTACATCATGTCGGCGGCGCTTAGCATGCGCGGGCGTCTCGATGAATCTCTCGAACACCTGCAGCGCGCGATCGAGCTCAACCCCGAGAACCGGACCCAGGCACGACAGGATCCCGACCTCGAGAACGTCCGGGTTCTCGACGGCTTTCGGGCCGTGCTCGACGCCCCACCGTCGACGAAGCGCCGCACCCGCCGGCGGTAGCGCGAAGCCAGGACGCCCGGGCGCCCGGGAGACGCTAAACTGGGTCTATGACCGACCTGCACGTCGTCATCCTTGCCGCGGGCAAGGGGACCCGGATGAAATCCGCCCTGCCGAAGGTCTTGCACCGGGCAGCAGGCTTTACCCTGATTGAACACGTCATCCGCGCCGCGGATGCGCTGTCCCCGGCGTCGGTCACCGTCATCGTGGGCCACGAAGCCGAGAACGTCCAGCAGGCCATGCAGGCGCGCACGGGCCTGCGGTTTGCCCTGCAGCAGCCGCAGCTAGGCACGGGCCACGCGCTCCTGCAGGCGGAACCCCTGCTGGCCGGGGCCACCGGTACGCTGGTGCTGCTGTCGGGCGACGTTCCGCTGTTGCGCACGGACACGCTGAAGACCCTGATTGCCACGCACGAACGACATGCGGCCGCGGCAACCGTCCTTACAGCGGTTGTGGACAGCCCGCACGGCTACGGCCGCATCGTTCGCGACGAAGGCCGGATCACCGGTATCGTCGAGCACAAGGACGCGACCGACGCGCAGAAGGGGATCCGCGAAATCAACAGCGGCATCTACGCATTCGACATCGCTCCGCTGTTCGGCGTGCTGAAGCAGATCGGGTCCGCCAACGCGCAGGGGGAGTACTACCTCCCGGATCTCGTCACGATCTACGGCGCGCGAGGGCTGGCCGTCGAGACGGTGGTGGCGCGCGACGCGAGGGAGATCCTCGGCGTCAACAGCCGCCTCGAACTGGCGGAAATCGGGGCGGTGCTGAAAATGACGAAGAACGAAGCGTTGATGGAGTCCGGCGTCACGATCATCGACCCCGCATCCGTCTTCATCGACCCCGATGTCACGGTTGGCGGCGACACAACGATCTATCCCGGCGTCTATCTCGAAGGGCGCACAGTCGTCGGGTCGGGGTGCGTCATCCACTCCGGCGTCCGGATCATCGACTCACGTATCGACGACGGTGTCGTGGTCAGCAATTTCTGCGTGATCACCGACTCGCATGTGGCCTCGGGGGCCAGGCTCGGACCGTTCGCCCATATCCGGCCGCAATCGGTCGTCGGCGAGCACGCACACGTCGGCAACTTCGTGGAGTTGAAGAAGACCACGCTCGGCGCCGGATCGAAGGCGAATCACCTGTCGTACCTGGGTGACGCGACGATCGGGTCGAAGGTGAATGTCGGCGCGGGAACGATTACGTGCAATTACGACGGCACGGCCAAGCACCCGACCGTTATCGAGGACGGTGCTTTCATCGGCAGCGATACGCAACTGGTCGCCCCGGTGCGTGTCGGCGCGGGGGCCTATGTCGCAGCGGGCTCGTCGATCACGAGCGATGTGCCGGCTGGCGCGCTCGCCATCTCGCGCGGCAAGCAGATCAACAAGGATGGTTGGGTGTCGCGCCACAAGAAGCCGCGCGTCTGACAAACGACAAGGCCAGGGACTTCAGTTATGTGCGGCATCATCGGATACATCGGAAACAGGCAGGTTCTGCCGATCCTCATCGACGGCCTTCGAAGGCTCGAGTACCGGGGCTACGACTCGGCCGGGGTAGCGGTCCTCAGACACGGTGAGATCGAGCTCCGCCGCAGCGCCGGCAAGCTCGCGCGTCTCGAAGACGTCATTGCCAGAGACCCGCTCGAAGGGGACTATGGAATCGGCCACACGCGGTGGGCCACCCACGGTCGGCCGACCGAGGAGAACGCGCACCCGCACCGTGATTGCACCGGCCGTATCGTCGTCGTTCACAACGGCATCATCGAGAACTACCTGGACCTGAAGCAGCAGCTGCAGAAGGAAGGGCACACGTTCGTCACCGAGACCGACACCGAGATCGTCGCGCACCTGGTCGAGCGGGAGATGCAGACGGACGGTCTGGAGAACGCGGTGCGGCGGGCGCTGCTCTACATGCGGGGCCTGTTTGCGCTCGTCCTCATGTCGGCCGATGATCCGAACAAGATCGTGACCGTGCGCAACGGACCGCCGATCGTCGTGGGTCTTGGTGACCAGGAGTTCTTCGTCGCCTCCGACATCCCCGCGATCCTGTCGCACACGCGCGATGTCGTCTTCCTTGGCGACGAGGAGATGGCCATCATCACGCCGTCCGGGGTGGAGTTCACCGACTACTCCGGCCGGGCTGTCTCGAAGAAGAGCACGCGCGTCGCGTGGGATCCGGTCATGGCCGAGAAGGCCGGGTACAGGCACTTCATGCTCAAGGAGATCTTCGAGCAGCCGATGGCGGTGAAGGAGACGGTCCTCGGGCGCGCCTCGGTGGAATCGGGCAAGGTCTTTCTCCATGAGATCCAGATCCCCGACCAGGTGTTGCGCGACGTCGAGCGGGTCGTCATCCTCGCGTGCGGCACGTCATGGCATGCTGCGCTCGTCGGCAAGTTCATGATCGAGTCGGTGACGCGCCTGCCCGTCGACGTCGACTACGGCTCCGAATACCGGTACCGCGATCCGATCGTCGCGCCGAACACGTTGACGGTGGTCATCACGCAATCCGGTGAGACAGCCGATACGCTGGCCGCACTTCGCGAAGCGAAGAAAAAGGGTGCGCGCAGCATCGCCATCTGTAACGTCGTCGGAAGCATGGCCACGCGGGAGACCGACGGCACGGTCTATACCCACGCCGGCCCGGAGATCGGGGTGGCGTCGACAAAGGCGTTCACGGCCCAGCTCGTGGCCCTCCACCTGCTCGCGTTGTACCTCGGCCAGATTCGCGGGACGATCACGCCCGACCAGGCGCGGCTCCACATCGAGGGGTTGATGCAGCTGCCGATCCTCCTCGAAGAGGTGCTGAAGTGCGAGCCGCTCACCGAGGAGATCGCGAAGCGGTTTTCCCAGCGCAGCGACTTCCTGTTTCTCGGGCGGGGCATCAACTACCCGATCGCGCTCGAAGGCGCGCTCAAGCTGAAGGAAATTTCGTACATCCACGCGGAAGGCTATCCGGCTGGAGAGATGAAGCATGGGCCGATCGCGCTCATCGATGAGCAGATGCCCATCGTGGCGATCGCGCCGGCCGATCACGTGTTCGAGAAGATGATCGGCAACATCCAGGAAGCCAAGGCGCGCGGCGGTTCGGTGATCGCGCTCGCGACCGAGCGACAGAAGGGCATCAGGGAGATCCTCGACCCGAAAGAGGACTTCCTCATTTCGGTTCCCGAGGCGCATCCGCTGATCACGCCGATCCTGATGGTCGTGCCGCTGCAGCTGCTGTCGTACCATATCGCCGTCCGGCGCGGATGCGACGTCGATCAGCCGCGAAATCTGGCGAAGAGCGTCACCGTCGAGTAGCCGATTTCGCGGAGAGGTCTTCAAGCACGGCCGAGGCCATCTGGGCGGTGGTCGAAACGGGACGTTCCCCCGCCAGGTCGGCCGTTCGGACCCCACGCCGCAGGGCGGCTTCGATCGCCGCCTCGACGGCGACCGATTCGTCGTGCAGACCGAGCGCGTGCTCGAGGAGCATCGCCACCGACGCCATCGCGCCAATCGGGTTTGCGATGTCCTTGCCCGCGATGTCGGGCGCGGAGCCGTGGACCGGCTCGAAGAGGCCGCCGCGGTCGCCGAGGCTGGCAGACGGCAGGAGGCCGAGAGACCCGACGATCGCCCCGGCCTCGTCCGACAGGATGTCTCCGAAGAGATTCTCGGTGAGGATGACATCGAACGACGCGGGAGCCAGCGCGAGCTTCATCGCGCAGGCATCCACGTACATGTGATCGAGGCGGACGTCGGGATAGTCTCGACTCACGTCCGTGACGGTGTCGCGCCATAGCCTCGACACCTCCAGCACGTTGGCCTTGTCGACCGATGTGACGTGCTGCCGGCGCCGCTGCGCGGCCTTGAACGCCACTCGCGCAATGCGTTCGATTTCCCCCCTCGAGTAACGCATTGTATTGACGGCGGTGCTGCGATCGTCGCTGAACCCGCGTGGCTCGCCGTAATACAGACCACCGGTCAGCTCGCGGACCACGAGCAGGTCGGTCCCGTGAAGAACTGACGGCTTCAACGGTCCCCCGTCTTCGAGGCCTGGCCACACGCGCGCCGGGCGAAGGTTCGCGTACAGGCCCAGCTCGCGCCGGATCGCCAGCAGTGCGGACTCGGGACGACGGGACGCGTCACCGCGGTCGAACGCCGGGTCACCCACGGCACCGAGAAGGATGGCGTCGGCCGCCTGCGCGGCTTTCAGCGTGTC
>DATLXP010000161.1:0-9375 GCA_035575695.1 Vicinamibacterales bacterium | reverse complement strand
CGACGGTCTTCATGCCCCCATCGTACAATCGATGCATGCCCTCGCTGGCTGAACTTCTCGAAGTGAGAACGGTCGAGGCGGCGCCCGAGCTCGTCGAACGCATCAGCAGGGACCGGATCCGGTGCTACGGCTGTGGGCACGAGTGCCCGATCCCCGACGGCGCGGTGGGCGTCTGCAAGGTCAGGTTCAATCGCGGCGGGATCCTCAGGGTCCCGTGGGGATACGTTGGCGCGCTGCAGTGCGATCCGATCGAGAAGAAGCCGTTTTTCCACGCCCGGCCCGGAGCGCTCGCCTTCAGCTTCGGGATGCTGGGCTGCGACCTGCACTGTGCCTACTGTCAGAACTGGGTGACCTCCCAGGCCCTTCGCGATCCGCACGCGATCGTTCCGCCGATCGACGCGCACCCGGCGCAGCTGGTGGCCGAGGCCACAGCGCTCGGCGCACGCGTCGTCGTCAGTACCTACAACGAGCCGTTGATCACGAGCGAATGGGCGGTGGAGATTTTCAAGGAGACCCGAAAGGCAGGTCTCCTCACCGGGTACGTCTCCAATGGCAACGGCACGCCGCAAGTCCTCGAATACATTCGTCCGTGGGTTGACCTGTACAAAGTCGATCTCAAGAGTTTCGACGACGCGCACTATCGCCAGCTCGGGGGGCGCCTCGAACCGATCCTTGCAACGATCCGTGCGCTTTACGGCATGGGAGTCTGGCTCGAGATCGTCACCTTGCTGATTCCAGGGTTCAACAGCTCGGACGACGAGCTGGAGCGGCTGACGTCGTTCATCGCGAGCGTCTCACCTGACATCCCCTGGCACGTCACGGCGTTCCACAAGGATTACCGGATGAACGATCCGGAGAACACATCGCCGGAGATGCTGATGCGAGCCGCGTCCATCGCGAGTGGCAACGGTCTCCGGTATGTCTACGCGGGCAACATCCCCGGCCGGGTCGGTGATCTGGAACACACGAGATGCCACAGCTGCCGAGGGATGCTGATCGAGCGTTACGGCTATGCCATTCGGTCGTATCGCCTGACGCCGGATGGCGCGTGTCCCGATTGCGGCACGCCGATCCCCGGCCGCTGGGGGCGTCAGTTCGACGGTCAGATCGCGTCTTCGCCGTTTCTGCCGACGCGTCGCCTTCGGATGTTGCCGTAGGCCCGACCTTCAGGTCGGGCGTTGTGGATGATCGTGGTCCGCCAACGGGGTTGCCCGGACACGCCCGAGCTGAAGCTCGGGCCTACTCCGTACGGGGCGGCATTGACGTTGCCACGGTGCGCGCGATGGAACCGAAACCGATGCGCCGACTGCCGCAATTCCCCTACACCGGCCCCTACCGATACTCCCTGACATTCTGCACAGAGAGACGGGCACCGCTGCTGCGGAACCCCGGTCTTGTCGATTGTGTTTGTGCGCAGATTCTGCGAGCTGCCACCCTGACTGGGTACGCGGTTGTCGTGTACTGTGCGATGCCCGATCACATGCACTTGCTGGCGGATGGGCGCAATTCCGGTGCCCGCCTGCCCGGCTTCGTTCAGCGCGCCAAGCAGTTGTCTGGGTACTACGGGCAGGGGTTGATCGGGCGGTCCTTCTGGCAAGTCGGATATCACGAAAGGGTGCTCCGTCCGTCGGAAGACATTCGCGAGAGCGTGAGATACATCGTGAACAATCCCGTGCGCGCTGGGCTCGCGGCGGCACCGGTCGCTTATCCGTTCATCGGATCGGGGATGTACAGCCGAGACGAATTGTTCGATTACATCCAGGTTTCTGACGGGCGGACACGCCCGAGCTGAAGCTCGGGCCTACGGACCGGGCCGCCCGAGCTGAAGCTCGGGCCTACGGGCCGGGCCTACTTCAGTACTGATTCGATGGCGGCTTTGAAATCCGCGTACGGCCTGGCGCCGTACACGAACGTCACGATCTTCATCGGCTGGCCGGGTGCCGGCGTGATCCCGAAGAGCGTCATGGGCGTTCCCCCGATGCCCAGCTGTTCCATGCGCGAGACGCTGGCCTGCACCGGCGCCGTATGACGGCCGCTCGAGAGGCACGACTTGAACGTGGCGACGTTCGCCCCGGCGGCCTGCGCCTGCGAGGTCAGCGCCGCGTCGTCCTTCGCGGGGGCGCTCGCGAACAGGCTGGCGTGCATCTGCCAGAACTTGCCCTGCTCGCCTGCGCATGCGGCGGCTTCGTGGGCACGCGCCGCCTGCGGGTGGAGTTGCGCGATCGGATAGTCGACGAAGAGGTAGCGCGCCTTCCCGGTCTTGATGAACTCGTCGTTGATCAGCGGAAACGTCTGCTGCGTCTGCCGCCTGCAGAAGGGGCAGTGATAGTCAGAGACCTCCATGATCGTCACCTTCGCGGTCGGCGAGCCCATGGACGGCTCCCCCTCGGTCGGCACGAGTGACCCCACGACCCCGGGCAACTCCGGGCCCTGCTGTGCGGGCTGAGGCTGCCCCTGCTGTCGCCCGCCCATCGCCGCCTGCAGGAAGGACTTGATCGCCTGCAGATCCTGCTGCATCCGCGCCTGCTGTTCCTTGAGTGCCGCGACCTCCCGCTTCAGCGCCGCGACCTCGTCGGCAGGATTCTGAGGCGGCGACAGCGACACGAGGGCGACGAGGGAAATGGTAGCGAGCCTGATCATGATGGATTTCACCAATGTATCACTGCGGGAAGATCTTGCCGGGGTTGAGCAGGTTGTGCGGGTCGAAGGCCGCCTTGACGCGTTTCATGAGCCCGATCTCGTCCGGCGACAGTTCGATGCCGAGGAACGGTGCCTTCGAGAAGCCGATCCCGTGTTCGCCGCTGATCGATCCTTCCAGCGCAACGACCCCTTCGAACAACGCCTTCTCGGCGACGTGCGCCCTCTGGATTTCGGCGTCGTCATCCGGCGAGACCATGATGTTGACGTGGATGTTTCCGTCGCCGGCATGGCCGAACAGCGGGATGCGCAGGGCGTACGTGTCCCTGATGCGCCGCACGAGGGCGAACAGCTCAGGGATCCGCCCCCTGGGCACGACGACGTCGTGATTGAACTTGAGCGGCGCGACCGTCTTGAGCGCGAACGACAGCTCCCGGCGCACGCGCCACAATTCCCGCCGCTCGGCCTCGTCATTGGCCCGGAGGACCTCCGTTGCGCCGGCGGCCAGGCAGGCGTCGTCCACGCGCGCGGCCTCTTCGCGCACGGCCTCGGGCATGCCATCGACCTCGAGCAACAGGATGGCGCCGGTGCCCTCCGGGGCGAGCGAGCGCACCTGGAGATAGTTCGCGGCCGCCTCGAGTGACTCGCCGTCGATCAGTTCCAGCGCCGCCGGCACGACCCGGCTACGGATGACGGCGTCCACGGCCGCCACCGCGGCTTCCACGCTGGCGAACGATGCGCGCAACGTCAGCTGCGCCGCCGGTTTCGGAATCAGGCGAAGAATGACCTTCGTGATGATCGCCAGCGTGCCCTCGGATCCGACGAGGAGCTGCGTGAGGTCGTAGCCGACGACATTCTTCACGACCTTCCCGCCGGTCTCGATGATTTCCCCCGTGGGCAGCACGGCCTCGAGACCGAGGACGTATCTCCTGGTCGTGCCGTACTTGAACGCCCGAGGGCCGCCCGCGCACTCCGCCACATTGCCGCCGATGGCCGACTGGCCGAGCGATGCCGGGTCGGGGGGATAGAACAATCCAACCTTCTCGACGGCCTCCTGCAACGCGCCGGTAATCACGTTGGGCTCGACAACGGCGAGGAGATTCTGCTCGTCGATCTCGAGGATCCGGTTCATCCGTTCGAGCGAGATCACGACGCCGCCGTGCAGGGGCACGGCCCCGCCCGTGTAGCCGGTGCCGGCGCCACGGGGCACGAACGGAATGTTGCGGCCCGCGCACAGGCGCACGACGCCGGCGACCTCCCTGACGTCGGCCGGCGAAACGACCGCGTCAGCCCGGTGGCCGCGCTTGAGCGCGTCGGTGCCATACGCGATCAGCGACGCCTCGTCGGTACGGACGTGCGCCCCACCGACGACGGCGCCCAGCTCGGAGATCAGGTCGTGAATGGACATCCGGACATCCGCTCGGGCGCGGGGGCTAGGCGCTGGCGGCGGCGCGCTTGTGCGGGTCGGTGGCGCGAACGAAATGGAGAATCCGCTCGACGCCACGCTCGAGCTCTGTCATGGACGTGGCGTACGACAACCGCAGGAACCCGGGGGCGTCGAACGCTTCGCCGGGCGTCACGGCGACGCGCGCCTGGTCGAGCAGCGCCTGGGCGAGCTCGGCCGACGTCCTGATGCCCCCCGGTGTGAGGACGTCCGAGACGTCCACGAACACATAAAAGGCGCCCGCCGGTTGCTGCACGCGCAGCCGAGGCTCCTCCGACAACCAGGCGCACAACTGATCCCGACGGCTGCGGTACTCGTCGAGCATCTCCTCGACACACTCCTGCGGTCCCGTCAGGGCGGCGGCGGTGGCCTTCTGCGTGATCGAGCACACATTGGACGTCGAATGACTCTGCAGGGCATTGCAGGCACTGATGACGGCCGCCGGCGCGAGCGCCCAGCCACAACGCCATCCCGTCATCGCGTAGGCCTTCGACGCGGATCCGCACAGCACGGTCCGGTCCCTCATGCGCGAGACCAGGATGCCAGGCAGGTTGTGCGGTGTGTCGTCGTAGATGAGGCGCTCGTAGCAGAGATCCAGCAGGATCCAGATGCCGCGGCGGGCCGCCTCGTCGGCCATCGCCGCGAGGTCCTCTTCGCCGATCAGCGCGCCGGTCGGATTGCACGGCGAGTTGAGCACGATGCCGCGCGTACGCGCGGTGAGCGCGCCGAGCACCGCGTCCGCCCGGAGGTTGAATCCGTCGTCGGCATGCGTGCGGACGATGACAGGGGTGGCATCGGCGAGCTTGATCTGCTCCACCAGCGTCGGCCAGCCAGGCATGTGCGTGATGACTTCATCGCCAGGGCCGAACACGCACATCGCCGCGTTGTACAACGCCTGCTTCCCGCCGGCGGAGATGATCGTTTCCGCCGCGGTGTATTCGATGCCGTAGTCTGCGCGATACCGGGCACAGACCGCCTGTTTCAGTTCGTCGGTGCCTGAATTGGTCGTGTACTTCGTGAAGTTGGCGTCGATCGCGGCGTGGGCGGCCGCCGATACGTGCGTGGGGGTTGGAAAGTCCGGCTCCCCTGCGCCAAAGTCGACGATGTCGACGCCCTGGGCCTTCAGCCGGAGCGCCTCGGCGGCGACCTTCATCGTCGGCGACACGCCAATATGCTTGGTGCGTTCCGCGAGCATGATCAGGCCCTCAGGGTTTCTCGCGAGAGCTTCTTCTCGCGCAGCCGTTCCTCGACCAGCGTCGGCACGAGGCCGGTCACGGTCCCGCCGAGGGCCACGACCTCCTTCACGATCCGCGAGCTGACGTAGGTGTAGGACTCGGCCGGCATCATGAAGACCGTCTCGACATCGGGGCTGAGCCGGCGGTTCATCAGGGCCATCTGCATCTCGTATTCGAAGTCGGAGATCGCCCGGAGGCCCCGCACGATGACTGTCGCATGCTTCCGGCGAGCGTAATCGACGAGCAAGCCATCGAAGGTGTCCACTTCGACATTGGGCCACTCGCGGAAGACATTGCGGGCGAGGTCCACCCGTTCGGGAACGGTGAACAGCGGAGCCTTTTCCTGGTTGATGAGCACGGCCACGACAATGCGGTCGAAGAACCGGGAGCCGCGTTGAATGATGTCGACGTGACCATTCGTCAGCGGATCGAACGAGCCCGGGAAGATGGCGACAACTTCAGACATGTGTGTAGAAAGCCAGCGCGCTGTCCCCTTGTGTCAGCGCTCTCGTGCGCGTGAGCCGGGGCGTCGCCCCGGGAGCGGCATCGCGCGTCGCGTGCTCGATGACGAGGAGCCCGTGTTCCCCCAGCAGCGACGCGCCCGCTTCGAGCGCGGTTGCGAGTTCCACCGCGCCGTACGGCGGATCGAGAAAGACGATGTCGAAGGTCTCAGAGAGACGACCCGTCGCAGCCGCAAGTCCCGCGCGGATAATAGCATAGCGGTCCGACACCCCACACCGACGGAGGTTGGCTTCAATCAGCGCCTGCGCACGGGCGTCCTGCTCGACAAACGTGACGTGCGCGGCGCCGCGGCTGAGTGCTTCGATACCGACGGCCCCCGTGCCGGCATAGCCATCGAGGATGCGCGTGCCGGCGATCCGCGGGGCGAGAATGTTGAAGAGCGTTTCGCGGAGTCGGTCGGAGGTCGGCCGCAGGCCCGGCCATCCGGGAGTCTCGAGCCGTCGCCCTTTGAGATCGCCGGCGATAATCCTCATCCCACGCCGACCAGTCCGAAACGCTGAGCCCAGCTTTCACGCACGAACGCGGCCAGCACCGCCTGTTGCGCCGGATCGTCGAGGGCCGCATTCGCCTCGCCGCGCGCGGCTTCCATCAATGTGTGATCGCGGACGATATCGCCGACGCGCAGGGTCGGCAGGCCCGACTGCCGCGTGCCAAAAAAATCTCCCGGCCCCCGAAGCTCGAGGTCGCGTTCCGCGATCACGAAGCCGTCGTTGGTGTCGGTCAGGGCCTTGAGACGCTCGCGGCCCTGCTCGGTCAGCGGGTACTGGTACAGGAGGATGCAGAACGACTGGTGCGGACCCCGGCCGACGCGGCCGCGCAGCTGGTGCAGCTGGGAGAGGCCGAAGCGTTCCGCGTGCTCCACCAGCATGACGGACGCATTCGACACATCCACGCCGACTTCGACCACCGTCGTCGAGACGAGAATGTGGAACTCGCCGCGCCCGAAGGCCTGCATGACCCGGTCCTTGGCGTCCTGCTTCATCCGCCCGTGGAGAAGCGCGACGCGGTAGTGCGGAAAGACGTCCTGTGCCAGGTGATCGGCCATCTCGGTGGCCGCCTTGAGATCGACCTTCTCCGATTCCTCGACCAGCGGATAGATGACGTAGGCCTGACGGCCTTCGTCCACCTGCGCGCGGATGAAGTCGTAAATCTCCTCCCGTCGTGACTCCGGCTTCGCGGTGGTCCTGATGGGAAACCGCCCGGGGGGCATCTCGCGCATGATCGACACGTCGAGGTCGCCGTAGGTCGTGAGCGCCAGGGTCCGCGGAATCGGGGTTGCGGTCATGACGAGCACGTCCGGATGGTGGCCCTTCGACCGGAGCGACGCGCGCTGCATGACGCCGAACCTGTGCTGCTCGTCGATGATGACGAGGCCGAGCTCGCGAAAGCCCACGTCCGCCTCGACGAGCGCGTGCGTCCCGACGACCAGGTGCAGGGAGCCGCCTCCGAGCTCCGCCTGCATTTCGCGCCGCTTCTTCGCCGGCGTCGCCCCGGTCAGCAGCGCCATGCGGAAGCGAGAGGACTCGAGCAGCCGGCGGATGTTGATGAAGTGCTGATCGGCGAGAATTTCGGTCGGCGCCATGAACGCGACCTGGAAGCCATTCTCCATCGCCACGAGCGCGGCCATCAGCGCGACGATCGTCTTCCCGGAGCCGACGTCTCCCTGGAGCAGGCGGTTCATCGGGACCGTGCGCTTCATGTCCTGCACGATCTCGGCGATGACTTTCTTCTGATCGCCCGTGAGCTTGAACGGCAGGACGCGACGCGCAGACTCGCGGATGGCATCGGTGATGACGACCGACCGGGGCTTGAGGTTCTCCTCGGCGCGGCGTTTGCGGAGCACCAGCCCCAGCTGGAAGAGAAAGAACTCCTCGAAGATCATCCGCCGCTGCGCGGGGGACCGGAAGCCGTTCAGCTCCTCCCCCGCGGTCCCTTCGGGGGGAAAGTGCGCGTCGTGCAACGCCGTGCGCCTGTCGATCAGTCCCTGCCGTTCGCGGACGGCAGGCGGGAGTGGGTCGGCGACCTCCTGCGGCATCTGGGCCAGCGCGTGATGGACCAGCGTCCGCTGCATCTTCGCAGTCAGCTGGCCTGTTTTCTCGTACACGGGAACGATGCGGCCCGTATGGAGGGTCTCGTTGTCGGCAGCCGTCACGGGCTGTCCCTCGTCCGCCGGAGTATGCGGAACGTCCTCCTGCGTGGCGGCGACGATCTCGTACTGCGGGCTCTGCATCTGCAGGCCGTGTGACGTGAGCTCGAGCTTTCCGAAAAGGATGACGCGTTGATGTGGGCGAAAGACGTCGGCGAGGAACGGCTGGTTGAACCAGATCGCTCGAAGCGACCCGGTGTCGTCCCGCATGAGCATCTCGAAGATCCTGAAGCGGGGCCTTCGCGTCGGACGGACGCCGCAACCAACGACCTCCCCCACGACGGATGCGGATACGCCGGGACGCAATTTGGCGATCGGCTGGAAATCCCCGCGATCCTCATACCGCGTCGGAAACCGATACAGCAGGTCTTCGATCGTGGAAAGCCCGACCCGCAGCAAGTCAGCCGCGCGCCGGGGGCCGACCCCTTTGAGGTACTGCAGAGGCGTCTGGAGGTAGTCGGTGGTCATGGAGGGTGCACGTGCCGGGTGCACGGTGCGAGGCGCACCCTTCTCCATCGCTACTGAACGATCGTGGCGGAACCCGCGGCGACTCGGATCTCGCGGATCTGGACTGGGAGCTTGAAGGGATCGTCCATGTTGATCCCGTCAGGATCTTTGTCCGAACGCGAGTAGAAGCTGAGGAGCTCCTGCACGAGCGTCCGCGGGACGGTCACTCCGGAGAGCTCGGCACTTTCCAGCTGAAATCGTCCCACGCCGTTCTTCGTGACGAGATGGCCACGCGCGGTGAGCGGCAGCCGGCCGGTCAGATAGCCCATGGGGTCCAGCCAACCACGCTGCTTCTGCTTGCGCACGGCGTCCAGGTCCACGATCGCGCGGCCCGACACCTTGCCGTTGCCTTCGGCGTTGATCGACGGGTCGACGATCCCTACAGGAATCTGGCCCTTGGCGTGATAGCGCAAATAGGAGTTGAGCTCCGCGTCCGTGACCTGGATGGCCTGCGCTGCCCGTAACTTTCCGCGGGGCGTCTGCCCGCCCTGGACGATACGCACGAGCTTGCCCTGGAAACGGTCACCCATCGCTTTGCTCAGCGTCGGCCCGCTGGCCGCCTGGCCCGCAAAGAGCACCGTGGAGATCGCGACGACTGTAAAGAAGCGCATACAGATAATTCTACCAGCCCTGCGCCTGAAGCCCTACTGACTGCCGCTGCGCGCCGCGCCCTGGCGCGCGCGCATCAGCAGATCCAGTTTCCGCGCCTCGAGCCGTTCCTCAAAGATTCTGAACCGGGCCTGCTGCCGCGTGTCGAGGACCTCGTCGAGCGCGTCATACGTTTTGCGGATGTCGAGCGGCGCTTTTTCGTCGTGCTCACGCAACGCCTTCAGGCTCGTGCGGATCGCGTTCTCGTCGGTCTGGGCCGCCTGCGGTCCTGCGAG
>DATLXP010000160.1:0-5525 GCA_035575695.1 Vicinamibacterales bacterium | reverse complement strand
CCGTAGCGGTCATTCCCGGAACGACCGTGGTCGGGTCCTCGGCCGTCATGGCGTCCGCTGGCGCCGTTGGCGCGTGCGTAATGGCCGTACCCCTCGGCGTAGCCGTCCGCAAAGCCCGCACGAAACGACTGCCGGTACCGGTCCACGTCACCGAACCGGCGGTTGTAGCCCTTGTCGGCGCGCTGGAAATCGCGCTCATCCCGGAAAGAGAACCGGTCGCGCGATCGGCCGTCCTTGCGCCCTTCGTGCAGCCCCTCGTGAAACCCATTGTCGTACCCAATACGTCCAGCCTCGCCGTAGCCTCTGGCGCCATACGCAGGGCGGCCGGCGTCAGGGCGCCCGTACTGCGCGGACGCGGGTACGGCGGTGGCGAGAACCAGGGCGGCGAATAGCGGCGTCAGGAACAAACGTTTCATGGTGACCCTCCGTAGACCGGCTGGAGGGCAAGAAGCGGGCCGGGCGAATCAGCAGCGTCGCGCCCGGTCCGGGCGCACAGGGTGTCGCTGCGAGTGGACGCTACTGCGACCAGACCAGGACACGATCGCCACCCTCGTTCTGCTGATCGAGCACGAGGGACGGCCCGAAGCGCTCGAGGTCTTCGACCGTGAGCTTCAGATCCTCCAGGTCCATCTGGTTGCCGCTGAAGTTGATGGTGGCGCCTTTCATTTTCAGGCGCAGCAGCCAGAATGGGATGGTCACGCGCACGAGTCCGCCATCGTCTGGATCGAACGCGAGGACGTACAGGTTCTCTGGCATCTCTGGGCTCGCCGGCACCGGACGATCGGTATTCGAGCGGAGGAAATCGCCGTTGGAGTCGAGCTCGATCAGCGGCTTCTGACCGGTGAACTGCGCCCGGATCCTGTCGAACTCGCTCGCGGCCACCGTCGTCGTCGCCGTCCTCGTCTCGATGTTCTGCGAGAAAAAATAGATCCCCGCTCCCGCCATGGCGATGACGAAGAGAATCCCGACGACGCCGATGCCGACAAGCACCCAGATCCAGGTTTTCCGCTTAACGGCCATTCACGGTCCTCAGGACCCGCTGTGCGCTCGCCACGCAGATCGGATCGTTCCCCTGTCGGCAGAGCGCTTCCGCCTGACGCGCCTCGGCCCGGGCTGACGCGCGGTCGCCCCGGCCTACAGCCAGCCTGGCAATCTCGACGCGCGCTCGACCTTCGACCCATGCCTGCGCACCGGGGGCGGTCGCCGCGCGCAGGTCGTCGATCGCGTCAGCGCGAGCAAGCGCGGCTCGCGCGGCGCCACGCTTGTACCGCCAGAGCTGCTCCTCGCCTGGGACCTTTGGCCGGGGGTCGCGCGACAGCGCGGCGAGTCCCTGCGTCAGCTTCGCATCGGCATCTGCTGCGCGTCCGGCCCGCAGAGCCGTCGAGGCCTCCTCGAGGACCACCAGGCGGTTGCGTGGATACAGTTCCCGCAACTGCCGCAGAACCTTCAGGGCGTCCTCGTACCGGCCCTCGCGGTTGTAAACCAATACGAGGGCGAACATGGCATCGGTTCGCGCATCGTTCGCTCGTGCGGCCGCCCGTTCCAGGAGTTCGACCCCCTGCTCCTTCCCGCCGCCGAAGCCGGCCACGTAGGCCAGCACTCGCATGCCGACCGGCAGGCTGGAGACGAGGTACCGATAGGTGCCCACGACGAGGCCAGCGTCAACTCTCGAGGGATCAAGCTCCAGGACCCTCTCGTGCTCGCTGTAGCAGCGACTCGCTGCGCGGAGACCGGCGAGCAGCCGTCCGTCAACCGTTGCAATATAGGACGCCTCGAGACCGAGCGCGGCCCCGAGGTCGTAGTGCGCCTGTGGATCGCGCGGCGCCGCCTTCAGGCGCTTGTTCGCGAGAAGGATCGCCTGTGCGGCCGACCGCCTGAACTCGGCAGCGAGATCGGCCGGCGGCTTCCCCAGGTCCACCTGGCTCCGCGTGAAGGAGCCGAGGTAGTGATCCACCGTCACCGCGCCCCGGGTGAAGAGCATGCGCTGCCACAACACCGACGCCAGCGTCCTGTGAGGAGCGGGATCGGTCGGGGCCGCCGCGACGGCCCGACGCAGCAGCTGCACGGCCTGCTCGTGATCTAGGTTGTAGGCGAGTTCGAGGGCCTGCGATCGCAGATCCGCCGGCTGGGCGCCGACGCCCGCTTCCGCCATGGCGCACATCAGCGCCGCAACCACTGGCCACGTTCGAAGCATGGGACTATGATACCGAGGCAGGTCTTTTTTACTTTACTGGAGGATAGCTATGCCGCGCGGGCGACCGAAAAAGAACACGAACGATGTGCTCCTGAAATCAGCAGAGGTGATCGGGTGGGCGCTGGGAGGTCTCGAGCGCGAGATCTCGATGACGCGCGAGCGGCTCTCGTCCTTGACCTCGCAGGCCACCACGCTCCGGTCGAAGCTGTCCGGCGCCCCGACCGCTCCAGCGGCCGCCCCGAAATCGTCGCCTGCAGGGACGGCTACTGGCGAGGGCCGCCAGCGCCGCCGCAAGATGTCGCCCGAAGCGCGGAAGCGCATCTCCGAGATGATGAAGAAGCGCTGGGCGGAGAGACGGAAGAACAAGTAGGGTTCAGGGTTCCGGGTTCACGGTGAACCTGGAACCAACCCCCCGCTCAACCGCCCTCGCGTATGCCAGGTGGGCCGCAGCGACATCTTCGACGGCCATCCCCAGGCTCTTGAAAATCGTCACCTGGTCGTCGCTGCCGCGCCGACGACACGTCCCGGCAACGAGTTCCCCCAGCTCCCCGACGATGTGCGACGGGGTGATCGCTCCGTCTTTCATTGCCAGCACGATGTCGCCCGCCTCGGCGAGCGCACCCTGGCGCGAATCCACGTACAGAAGCGACCGCGCGACGAGCGCGGCAGCCATCTCGCGCTGATCCGGCCGGCACGCGCCGACGGCGCAGAGATGTGTGCCGTTCGAGATCCACTCGTTGCGGACCACCGGCTCTCGCGCGGCCGTGACGAGCGCGACGATGTCGGCGCCGCGCACCGCCTCTTCGGCGCTCGCGGTGGCGCGCAGGGGGGCGCCCGTGTGTGACTGCATGTCGCGGACAAACGCGTTCCGATTGTCCGCGCTCCGGCTCCAGACCCGGACCTCGCGCAGCTGGCGGACGCGGGCGATCGCTTCGAGATGGCTGCGCGCCTGGACGCCTGATCCGATCAGCGCCAGCACGCCGGCGTCCGTCCGTGCGAGGTGCTTCACCGACACCGCCGACGTGGCTGCCGTTCGCGCTTCCGTGATGTAGCGCCCGTCGACGATCGCCAGGAGCGCGCCGGTGTCAGGATCGAGCAGGATGATGGTCGCGAGATGCGTCGGCAGGCCGCGCTCCGGATTCGAGCCGAACACGGTCACAAGCTTCGTGCCCAGTGCCGGCAGCGACGGGATGGAGGCGGGCATCACGCCGAAGTACGATTTCTGCGGTCCGATCTCCAGTACCGATCGAAGAGGCTGGGCCACCTCGCGCGCTGAGAATTCCGACAGCGCACGTTCCATCGTGTCGATCAGGTCGTCCATCGTGACGAGCGCCCTGACGTCGTCTTCGGTCAGCAGAATGGGCATGGACGTTCGGCTTTCAGCTTCCGGCTTTCGGCTTTCGGCTTCCGGAGGGGGCATTATAAGCTTCGTACCCGAAGCCCGAAGCCCGACGTCCATGATCCGCATCCACACCATCGACGCGCACGCCGCGGGGGAGCCGCTCAGGCTGATCGTGTCGGGGTTCCCGAGCGTCAAAGGCCGGACGATCCTCGAGCAGCGGGCGTACGTCCGCAAGCGATACGACCATCTGCGGCGGGCGCTGATGCTCGAGCCGCGTGGTCATGCCGACATGTATGGGGCGCTGCTGACGCCGCCGGAGCGGGAAGACTCGCACGCCGGCGTCCTCTTCATGCACAACGAGGGCTACAGCACGATGTGCGGGCATGGGGTCATCGCGGTGACGACCATCGCCGTGGAGCGCAACCTCATCGTCGTGCCGCGCGAGGCGGACGGCTCGGTACGGCTCACGCTCGATTCACCCGCCGGACCCATCCACGTCGTCGCGAAGACAGCCGTAGCGCAGGGCTTCAGCCCTGCCGGGATAGGCGTAGCGCAGGGCTTCAGCCCTGCCGGAACTCGTGTGACCGGCGTGACCTTCCGCAACGTCCCCTCCTTCGTCCTCCATCCCTCGCTCACGGTGCGAGCAGGTCACCGCGACATCCGCGCTGACGTCGCCTTTGGCGGCGCGTTCTACGCCATCGTGGACAGCGAAGCGGTCGGCATCCCGATCGTGCCGGAACGCCTGCCGGATCTGCGGAGGATTGGCATGGAGATCAAGCAGGCCGTGGAGAAGGCCGTGCGAGTCGAGCATCCACTCGAGCCGCAGTTGAAGGGCATCTACGGCACGATCTTCACGGGACCACCCTCCGGCGCAGACGCGGACCTGCGCAACGTCACGATCTTCGCGGACGCCCAGGTGGATCGCTCTCCCTGCGGAACGGGCACGGCCGCGGTGATGGCCGTCCTCGCCGCCATGGGAATGCTCGTCGCACCCGGCCAGATCTTCAGGCACGAAAGCATCATCGGGACGACATTCCGCGGACGCGTTGCGGGGGAAACGAAGGTGGGTGAGCTCGACGCGATCATCCCGGAGATCGAAGGGGAGGCGTTCATCACCGGCGAGAGCACGTTCCTCATCGACGACGATGACCCGCTGAGAGATGGATTCCGAATCTAGAGATCTGGATCTCACCACAGGGGTCCACAGAGAAGATCTTTTCAGGAAAAACCGTCGGTGGTCTGCTCAGAAAACAGCGGCGTTGACGCAAATGGTACTCGGTTCGCGGGGTTCGCTGGCGTCGGCGGCACAGCAACCCACCGGCGCCTCGGCCGGACGCGCGGAAAAACGATCCTCCGGCGCTCGCCTCCCGATCCCCGCGTCCGCTCGGGTTGGCCGATCGCCTGTGAACGATCACTTCATCAACGGGGCGCTCCGCTGCGCCGGTGGCGAATCACCGCGGACGCGGCCCGCCACGCCTGCGGATCGTTTTTCGACCTGACGCCCCGCGCTGGCCGCATCGCGCCGGTGGCCTGCTGTGCCGCCGACGCCAGCCCGAACCCGGAACCCTGAACCCTTTCACCAACCGATCGCGAGCCCGTCTTTCCGCGGATCCGATCCGCCCATCATCACGCCGGTGCGGTGGTCGAACAGAATGCCCTGGAACCCGCCAAAGACACCGACGCTCGAGACGAGGCGATGCCCTCGCGCTTCGAGACCGGCGCGCGCCTCCGGCGAGATGGCGGATTCGAGCGCAAGACCGTTCGACGTATGCCGGAAGCGCGGTGCCTCGCCGGCCTCCTGAACATTCATCCCGAAGTCGATCATGTTGAGGAGCACCTGCACGTGCCCCTGCGGCTGCATGTCACCCCCCATGACGCCGAACGAGAGCCACGGACGGCCGTCTTTCAGGACCATCGCGGGCACGAGCGTGTGAAAGGGACGCTTGCCTGGCGCGACCACGTTGGGATGGCCCTGGCGCAGCGAGAACA
>DATLXP010000159.1:0-19794 GCA_035575695.1 Vicinamibacterales bacterium | reverse complement strand
CCGCCGAGCAGTTGTCGCAGCCGCTCGATATCGAGCGGCTTGCTGAGGTAATCGAGGGCCCCCAGCTTCACCGCCTCGATCGCCGAGTCGATCGAGGCGTGCGCCGTCATCAGGATCACCTGGCACTCGGGCTGCGCCTGCCGGATGGCCTGCAGCACCTCGATGCCGCCAAGTTCGGGCATCCGCAGGTCGACGAGCGCCGCGTCCGCGGGGCGCAACTCGAGCTGCGCCAGGGCCAGGCGCGCACTCGTGTGCATCTCCACGTCGAAGCCGACCGGGCGGGCAATACGCTCAACCAGCGCCAGCATGCCTGGTTCGTCGTCGATGACCACGAGGCGCGGCTGCGGCGCCGTCACTACGGCTCCTCCGCTGCGGACAGGAGTCCGATGGCCGTCATCGGTCTGAGTCAACGAGACTCATCGAGCAGGTCGCGCACCGTGCGCGCCAGCACAGACGGTGTGAACGGCTTTTGAATGAACGCTGTACCGGGCGCCAGCGGTGTTGCGTCGCTCGTGTACCCGGACATGTAGAGCGCGCGAAAGGACGCATTTCCAGCGGATAGACGCTCGATAAGTACGGGATCCCGCATACCAGGCATCACGACGTCGGTAATCACCAGATCGATCGGGCGGCTCCGCGCTTCGAATGCGCGCAGCGCACTCTCGCCATCTTCGGCCGTGATGACGGTATAGCCTTGCCTCCCCAGGATCTTCCCGAGCAAAGTCCTCACAGAGTCCTCATCCTCCACCAGGAGAATGCATTCCTTGCCGCGCTCAACCACGTGGGATGCCACGTATTCCGGCGGATCGCTCACTGGCGCCGCGTTCTCTACGAGCGGGATGTAGATGGTAAAGGTCGTGCCTCGCCCGGGTTCGCTGTCGACCTCGACGAAGCCATCCGACTGCTTGACGATCCCGTACACCGTGGCCAATCCAAGACCCGAACCCGTTGCCGAATCCTGGGTCGTGAAGTACGGCTCGAACATCTGATTCTTCACACTCTCCTCGATGCCTCGTCCGCTATCCGAGACGGTCAGAACGGCGTAACGACCGGGCTCGACAGTGTCCGACCGGGCCGCCCCGGCTTCGATCGTCGTGTGCGACGTTGCGATTGTCAGCGTCCCGCCACTCCGCATGGCATCACGCGCATTCACTGCAAGATTCACGATGACATGTTCGAGCTGGCCGGGGTCGGCGAGCACGAACACCGGCTGCGGTTGGGAGGTTGTCGTCAGTTCGACGTCCTCACCGATCAACCGCCGAAGCATCGCGGTCAGGTCCGTCACCAGAGCAGTCAGATCTACAAGGCGAGGCTGAAGCATCTGCTTGCGGCCGAAGGCGAGGAACTGGCGTGTGAGAGTGGAGGCGCGAGCTCCCGCGCCAACAACCTCCCGCAGCAGATCGCGTGTCGTGTCGTCCAGGTGTTCACTCTCCAGCGCGAGCTCGCTGCACCCGTTGATGATCGTGAGCAGATTGTTGAAGTCGTGCGCGATGCCGGCGGCCAGGCGCCCGACTGATTCCATTTTCTGCGACTGGGACAGCTCCTCCTGCGCCTGCCGAAGCGCATCCTCCGCGAGACGCCGGTAGCGAATGTCGCGGAATGCCGTTACACCGCCGATCACCCGGCCTCTGTCGTCTACGATCGGAGAGGCGCAGTCGTCGATCGGAATCGCTTCGTTGCTCTTCGTGAAAAGGAACAGTTCGACATCGTCGAAGCGAATGCTTCTGTTTTCACGCAGCGCCTGCCCGATTGGATTGACCGGATCGACGCCCTGCACGTCGCGTGCGGCCGGAATGACGTCGGTGGCCGTAAGGCCACGGGCATCTTCGAACGACCAGCCGGTGAGTGCCTCTGCAACCGGATTCATGAACGTGATGCGCTCGTTGAGATCGGTCGCTACGACTCCGTCGCTGATACTGGCGAGCGTCGCGACGTATTTCCGTTCACTCTCCTTCAACTGACGTTCAAGGGAATGCCGGTGCACCGCCATTTCGATTGCCACAAGCAGCTCGCGCTCCTGAAACGGTTTCAACACGTAGCCGTACGGGGCCGTGCCCTTGGCACGGTCGAGCGTCGCGCGATCGGAGTGGGAGGTCAGAAACACAATCGGAATGTCGGCAGTGCGCGAGATCTCTCCCGCGGCTTCCACGCCGTCTCTGTCGCCCTTGATCCGGATGTCCATGAGTACCACTTCGGGCCGCAGGCTGGACGCGGCCGCGACGGCGCGATCCGCCGAGTCGACGACCGCAACGACGGTCATGCCTTTCCGGGACAGACGATCGCTGAGCTCCATCGCAATCAGGCCCTCGTCCTCGACGATGAGTACGCGCAGACCGGTCAGTACATCAGGACCGGTGGGCATGTTCCTCCAGTGCGAACGTCACTCGCGCCCGGGTTCCCGGGTGTTGCGGCACGAGATCGAATGTTCCGTCGATCTGGTTGACCAGCGAGCGAATGAGTCGCAGGCCAAGAGAGTTCTGCGTCTCGATGTTCAGGTCGGCCGGCACGCCCACCCCGTCATCGGCGACCTCCAGCACGCCAACCGCATCGCTGGCACGTACGGTGACCGTTATGCTGCCCTGCTGTCCGCTCTTGAACGCGTGCTTGAACGCGTTTGACAGGAGCTCATTCAGGATCAACCCGCACGGCACGGCCAAATCGATGCTCATTGTGAGCGTCTGAAGATCGGTGTTTACACGCAAACGGTCATCGGACGGCTGGTAGGCGGACAGGATCTCTGAAGCCAGGATGCGCGCATACGGCGCGATATCGATCACCGCAAGATTCTCGGATCCGTACAGCGTCTCGTGTACAAGCGCCATTGACCGAATACGGCGCCCGCTGTCCTCAAACGCTCGGACCACGCGCTCATCCTTTGTATACGTCGATTCCAGATAGAAGAGACTGGAAATCGCGGCGAGGTTGTTCTTGACGCGATGATGGATCTCCTTGAGCAGCACCTCCTGCTGATGCACCGACTCGCGAAGCCGCTCCTCCGCCTCCTTGCGGTCTGTGATATCGGTGTTCGTGCCGAACCATTGCAGCACGTGTCCCTCTCTGCGTTCCGAATGGGCACCGCTCGAGAGAGAAACCAGCGGTACGTTCCATCCCGGCCGCGCAGGGGAAATGTGTCGTCCCAGATCTCGCCGCGCTCGAAACAGCCGCTGATCCTTTCCACCACTCCACCTACATAGTCGGGATGGTGCACCTTCTGCCAACCCCAGCCGGCCATCTCGTCGAGCGTTGTACCGGTGTACTCGAACCAGCGGTCGTTGTACCAGAAAATGTAGCCGGTCTCATCGGTCATCCACGCGAGCTGGGAAATCGTATTGGCCATCGTGTGGAAGCGCTCTTCGCCTTCCCGAAGCGCCCTTGTACGGTCCTGGACGCGCTCTTCGAGATCCCGGGTGAGTGCCTGCAGCTCGGTCACCAGGCGATTCCGCTCTTTCTCCGCGCGTGTTCGCTCGGTCGTGTCCACGATCGACGTAAGCACGAAGCTGCCTTCAGCGGTCTGGATTGGATTCAGACCAATCTCGACGGGCACCTTGGTGCCGTTCTGCCGCACCCCGAACAGTTCGCGACCCGCACCCATGGTGCGCACGCTCGGATGATCGTTGAATTCTTTCCGCAGCTGGGGGCGTCCCCGAAAACGAGGGGGCACCAGCTTGTCGACCGATTGGCCGATCAGCTCGCTCCGCTCGTAACCGAACATCTGTTCTACCTCCCGATTCACAAGCACGATTCGGCCTCCGGCATCCGACATGATCATACCGGTGGGAGATGCCTCGATGGCGAGGCGGAACTGATCATCGGCCCGGTGGCGCTCTGCTATTGCGTCGGTCAACTCCCGCTCTCGCGCGGCCAGGTTCGCAACAACCTCGACGCGGCCCAGCTCGGACTCCTGAAGCGATGCCGCGACTCTCCACGTCACGAGCGTAAGTGCACCCACGCTGCCAACGACGAGCAGGGCAATACCAAACGGCGTGTCATAAAGTCCGGCGCGTTGCCCGAGCAGGCGCAGCCACCCGAGCGTCACAGGCAGAAACACGATCGCCGGCACCAGTCGCCGAACGAGAACGCCAGCCACCGTCTCGCTCGTCAGCAGCGGCATCACGCCTTCGGTCGGACGTCCAGTCAGATAGGCTGCGGAGGCAGCCAGAAAGCCGACCGTCGTGTGCAGCGCGACGGATGCATAGTGCCCCATCCCGTGCAATGCGCTCACACCGAAGATATAGCCGCACAGAGCGACGAAAGCTAACGTCGCCGTGATCCCTACGCAGATCTGCCTTATGCGCGCCGCCCCGGCCACGTCCGTCAGCGCTACCGTTACGCCCAGGAGCAGAAAAATCAGAGCACTTGCGGGCGCCATTCGGCCCGGCGCCAGGGTGGGCGAAGCGGGTGACTCTTGAAAAAGCAGCTGATCGATGCCGGCATCAATACCAAACGCGTACTCGCTGAGTGTGACTGCAGCGATTGCAGCAACGACGCCGCCCGAGGACATGACTTACGGCATTTGCTGTGCTCCCGCGTGGTCGCGTCCGGCGGGGGAGCCATAATCCGATCCCGATACACACGAACAGGACCGCGGTGTTCGGCTTCATTGTCGCAAACGATGCACCCACGCTCTTGAGGATCGGGAGATCGAATGCCCAACCCGCAAGCACTCCTACGCCGAGTGCAATAACGCTGATCGAGCAGACTGCCGAGGCAAGCTGAAATCGCCTGGTGAAGTCAGGCGTGGAGAGGGCCGTCACAGCACGCAGCCGAGCAGTTGGCGCAGCCGCTCGAGGCGCGGCTGCGGCGCCGCCACTACGGCTCCTCCGCTGCGGACAGGAGTCCGATCGCCGCCACCGCTGCAGCCAGGATCTCCTGCAGGTCACCGCGATGCCTGTCATCGGCCGCCATGTCTTCTTCCATCAGGCGGGCGTAGCCGATCACGATCGCCAGCAGGTTCCGGATTTTATGATCGAGTGTGTTGTCCATTATTCGCGCCCGGCCGGCTGCGGGGTGGGCCCTTCGATCACCTCGCGAACACGCTCGTTCAGTGCCGCGGCGGTGAAAGGCTTCTGCAGCAACTCGATCCCCGGACCGAGCGGTCCCTGCTCGACGATCGCCCCTTGCGTGTAACCGGACAGGTACAGCACTTTGAGCCCCGGCTGTTGCTCCTGCAGCCGCGCGAAGAGCTTCGCTCCGCTGATCCCCGGCATGACCACGTCGGTGAGCAGCAGGTCGATCTCCTTGGCGTGCTTCGCAAACACGGCCTCGGCGTGGGCCGCGTCGCTGGCGTCGAACACTCTGTAACCGGACTGTTCCAGTATGCGACGCGTCAGCAGCCGAACGCCGTCCTCGTCCTCAACAATCAGAATGGTTTCGTGACCGCGACTCGTCCCGCCGCGCTCCGGCGCGGCGGGGACCAGCGCCTGCGGGTCCCCCTCGACGACACAGGGCAGGTAGACGTCGAATGTCGTCCCTGCGCCAGGGGTGCTCGTCACGGACACGGTGCCGCCCGTCTGTTTAAGGATGCCGTAGACAGTCGCGAGGCCGAGTCCGGTGCCCTTTCCGGGTAACTTGGTGGTGAAGAAGGGCTCGAACAGCCGCTGCCGGACGGACTCGGTCATACCGGTTCCGTTGTCGGCCACGGCGAGCAGCACGTAACATCCGGCACCGATGCCGAAGCTGTGGGCGTCAGGTTCCTCCAGCTCCACGTTCGAGGTGTGGAACGACAGCCGTCCCCCGGTCGGCATCGCATCCCGGGCGTTCACGGTGAGATTCATGAGCACCTGTTCGAGCTGGCCGACGTCCGCGCGAACGGCCCAGAGGTCGGGAGCGAGGGTGTGCTCGACGATGATGTCCTCGCCGATCAACCGGGCGAGCATGTCCTCCATGCCGAGCACCAGCGCGTTGAGGTCCACGTTCGTCGGCTGCAGCACCTGCTTGCGGCTGAAGGCCAGTAACTGGCGCGTCAGCGCCGTGGCCCGCTGGCCGGCCCGCACCACTTCGTCGAGGTCGGCGCGCCGGGGATCGCTGACGCCCAGGGTCTCGATGACGAACTCGGAATACCCGAGCACGACGGTCATGAGGTTGTTGAAGTCGTGCGCGACCCCGCCGGCGAGCTGACCGACGGCTTCCATCTTCTGCGACTGCTGGAACTGCGCTTCGAGCGATTTTCTCTCGCTGATCTCGGTGTCCACGCCGAGCACGCGGACCGGTGTGCCCCCCTCGTCGTAGATCACCTGCGCGAGCCCGGAGTACCAGTGGACCGTGCCGTCAGGCCAGATGGCGCGGAACTCGATTCGCAGCTCCGTCCGGTTCGCAACGGCCGCTTCCAACGCGTTCTGCAGCATCACCCGGTCGTCGGGATGCACCAGTTGCAGGAACTCGTCAGACGACCGCGGGGCCTCCGCGGCGGTGACACCATAAAGGGATGGCATGGTGCCGGACCACGTAACCAGCCGCGTCTTGGGGTCGATCTCCCACACACCCATGCGCGCAGCACTGAGCGCGTAGGTCGTGCGCGCTTCCGTCTCGCGCAGGACCGCCGTCTGCCGTTTGAGCTCCTCAGCAAGACGGGCGCGCTCGATCTCCGACTTCCGCCGTGCACTGATGTCGTGGCTGATCGACAGGATCCTGACGGGCGCGCCGGTTCCGTCCCGCTGGACGGTCCATCGGCTCGCCACATCGATGTGGGTGCCGTCCTTGCAGCGGTGTGACCCTTCGCCTTCCCAATGGCCGGCAATGAACAGCGCCGCGCATATCTCCTCGAAGGTCTCGGGGCAATCGGCGTCGATCAACTCCTCGACGCGACGCCCCAGCGCCTCTGCGCTCGACCAGCCGTACATTCCCCTCGCGCCGCGGCTCCAGAACGCGACCTGGTTCTTCAGTGTACGAACGATGATGGCGTCGGCGGGCAGGTCGAGGATCGCCGCCTGTTCCTTGAGGAGCGCCCCCTGCATTTCGAGAACGTTCGTGCGCTCCACGAGGTCGCGCGTGGTCTGGCGCAGGGCGAGCTCGGCCGCGCGGCGCTCCGAGATGTCGCGGACCATCGCCAGTGTGCCGGCGTAACAGCCGTCACTCTCGAACATCGGGACAACGTCGAGGTGACCCCAGAAACGGGTGCCGTCGGTCCGCCGAAACTCCACGTCGGACTGGTAGGGGGCCGGACGTTCGGGGTAGTGGGCGAACGCCAGTTTCGTCGGCTCGTCGAGGAATGTCAGGGGGGAACGGCCCACCCCCATGTCCTCCTCGCAGCGGAGCATCTGCGCCATCCGCCGGTTCATGAAGGCTGTCGTATGCGTACTGTCGCTCAGCCAGATCCCTTCGTTCGTGTTCTCGACGATGTGCCGGTAGCGTTCTTCGCTTTGCCGCAGCGATTCCTGCGCTTTCGCCAGGAGCAGCGGTGTGCTGTGAGCGGGATCGACGACGGCATCGATCTGACCCGCGAGCAGCGCTTCGATCACCGCCTCGGCTTCCGCGAGCCTGCGCGCCATGTCAGAGGGCTCCGGCTGAAGGCCGGTGCTCATCGCGCGCCGAGGGTGACGAGCATGTGCGCAGTGTTACTGAGGTCGCCGATGATGCGCTGCACCGGCAGCGGCGACAGTTTCAGGAGCGTGGGCGTGACGATGATGCCGTCGGCGATGGCGCGCTGCGGATGCACGAACATGTCGATGACCTCCAGCGTGTGGGCCTCGGCAAAGTGCTCGGCGCAGATCGCCTTGATGTTGCTCGTCGCCCGGAGTGAGTTCGGGGCGTTGCCGGCGACATACAGCCGCAGGATCAGGGACGGAAGGGGGCGGCGGCGCCTCGGCGACACCTCAGCGACCCTTCGCCGCTGCGTGCCGCACTCTTTTGGTCCCGGGCCGGAGGGGGGCCCCGTCCTTGTCGGCGTGCCGCAGCTTGCGCAGCGTCGCCCGATCGGTCTTCCGCACTGTCGCGGCGCTGCCGGTGGCGGCGCTGAGCAACGCCATCTGCGCCGTGCGCGCCTCCATCTCCGTCTGAATGACCTGGAGGCGTGCCGCAGCTTCCGCCTGAGCGAGGTGGAGCTGCAGGCGTTTGAATTCCGTCTCACTATTGGTCTGGAGGCGCCGCGCCTCCTGCTCCTGCTCCCACTCCCACCGCGCCACGCCCATCAGGACCTTGCCCTGCGCGACGAATACGTCCGTCAAGCTCACGCCCGCGTCGGTCAAGGTCAGCTCGCGGACCTGGTTGGAGTGGCCGGTGCCGCGGGACTTCACGATCGTCAGCGCGCGGTTCCGCTCTCCGTCGTTCACGATGTAGGACAGGTGGATCCACGTGTCGGCGATCGTCGAGATGTTCGTTGCCGTCGACTCGTCGGTATTGATCCCCGCCAGCAGCGACGTGTTCAACACCGTGATCCCGTTGACCTTGAGAAAGTCCAGGAATTGCTGCGCCGCATCAGCGGATGCGAGGTGCGCGAGTTTGGTCGAGAGCGCCGACAGGGGGTCGATGACGAGCGAGTGCGGGTTGTGCGCCTTGACCTTGGCACGCAGATCGGCGAACTGGTCCTCCACGTTGGGACCGCGCGTGCGCGTCGAGTGCATCTTGAGCAAACCTGACTTGAGGAACGGCGCGAGGTGCACGTTCACAGACTGCAGATTCCGGACGATCTGCGCCGCCCCCTCGTCGAAGCTGACGTACAGCACGCGCTCCCCACGCCTGCAGGCAGCCGCGACGAACAGGCCGGCGAGCGTCGATTTCGCGGTGCCCGGCGAACCCGACACGAGGACGTTGCTGCCGCGGTGGTAACCGCCGCAGAGCATGTGGTCGAGACGCGGGATGCCGGAGGAGACGCGCTCGTTGCTGATCGCGTAACTGAGCTCGGAGGGGCCGCGATGCGTCAACTGCATCCCGTCCCGCGTCAACGTAATGGGAAACTGGTCACCAGCGAAGGCCGACCCGCGGAATTTCATCACGCGAAGGTCGCGAAACGCCGACCCGTTCGTTACCTGATGGCGGAGCACGACCACGCAGTCGACCATGAACTGCAGGAAGTCGTAGCGGTGCGCCGCCTCGTGTCCGGGGGTCTTCTGCGTGATGATGCCGGTGAGCCCCTCGTCGACCAGCCAGTCCCGCAGGCGGTACAGCTCCCGTCGCTCGGCGACCGGGTTATCGAGCAGCCCAAGGAGAACATCGATGCCGTCGAAGACGATGCAGGTGGCCTTCATCTGCCTGGCCTTGGCCCCGAGCGCGCTGAGCAGGCCGACGAGGTCGAATTCCCCCCCCTGGACGACCGTGGGGGACACCCGCGCATCGACGAAATGGAGCTTCTTTCTTTGGACGACCGAGAGATCCCATGCGAAGGTGGACCCGTTGGCGATGATCTGCGCGGTGCTCTCTTCGAAGGCGACGAAGATCCCGGCTTCCTTGCGCAGGCGCGCGCCGTTCACGAGTGCCTGCAGGGCGAAGACGGTCTTTCCGGAGCCCGGCCCCCCCATGACGAGCGTGGTCCGCCCGCGCGGCAGCCCGCCGCCGGTGATTTCGTCAAACCCCTGCATCCCGGTGGGTACCTTGGTGACGGCGATTTGAGCAGTCTTCATATCAAAGCTACAGTAGCGGGGATCGTGGCGGGAGGCTGTTCAATTTGGGACGCCCGAAATTTGGAAAGGCCCCTCAGAGACCGCGACTCATCCGGAGCAGATCGCGCACGCGCAGGCACAGCTGACCGCGTTCGACAGGCTTCGACACAAAAATCGTCGGCCCCGGCGTTGAACGCCCGGGCCCGCGCATCCTGCCAGCGGAGTGCCGTCACCATGATGATCGGGATACCCGCCGTCGCAGGATCCGCTTTCACGATCGCGGCGACCTCATACCCGTCCATCCCCGGCATCATGATGTCGAGCAGGATCAGGTCCGGCCGGTGGGCCGCAATCTGCGCGAGCGCGTCGGGGCCGTCGGCCGCCACCGTGACGTGGAATTGTTCCGGCCCCAGCATCATCTGGAAGAGGCGGAGGTTCAGCGGCTCGTCGTCGACGATGAGGACATGCGCCCCGGCCGCACTGCTCGGCGCGACGACCGAGCCGGTGGCGCCCGCCCCCTGACTCGGCGCGGTCATCAGCGGCCCTCCGGCAGCGCAGACGCCGCACTGTTGCCGGCGAGCACCTCGCGAATCATCGCGCCGAGCGCCTCCGAGGTGAACGGCTTGTGAAGAAACGCGACGCCCGGGTCGAGCACGCCGTATTTCGCCATCGCCTCATCCGTGTACCCAGACATGTAGATCACCTTGAGGTGGGGGTGGTTCACCAGCAGTTGTTGGGTCAGTTCCGGTCCGCTGGAGCCCGGCATCACGACATCTGTCAACAGGAGATCGATCGATTGATGCTGCTCGAACATTGGAATCGCCTCCAGCGCATTCGCGGCGACGATCACACGATAGCCCTGGCGCACGAGCAAACGGCGGGTGAGCTCGCGCAGGGCGTCCAGATCCTCGACGACAAGAACCGTCGGGCGGCCGCCGACCGTGCTGGGCGGCAGCTTCACGATCGCCGGAAGGTAGACGCTGAAGCCGGTGTGCGCGGTCAGGGAGCGCTGCAGCGCACCCAATCCGAAACCGGCACCCCCGCCGATCTCTTTCGGGGCAAACAGCGGTTCGAAGAGCTGCGCCTGCAGTTCGGTGGTCAGGCCGGCGCCGGCAGCAGAAACGGTGAGCACCGCGTACGAGCCGGCGCGGAGCTCCCGCCCGGCGCTGGATTCGGGGCCGTCAACCTGAAGCGCCGTCGTCGCCAGGGTCACCGTGCCCCCGTCCGGCATTGCGGCCTGCGCGTCGACGGTGAGGTTGAGGAGAATCTGCTCGAGTTGCCGCCGGTCCATCCGAATGGTTGATACATCGGACGACAGCGCCAGCGCGAGCGACACGTCGTCCCTCAGCAGCCGCTCGAGTGTTTCGGGGATATCCGCCACGACCTCGTTGACCGCGAGAAGAGTCGGCTCGACCGCTTCAGTACTGTTGAACGCCCGCAGCCGCCGCGTGAGGGCGGTCGCCCGCTCTCCCGCCTTCTGGATTTCGATGACTTCGATGCGGCGCCCATCGGCAGGCGCCATGTCCCCCAGCAGGACCTCGCAGTAGCCGAGGATAATCGTCAGCAGGTTGTTGAAATCGTGGGCGACGCCGCTCGTGAGGCGGCCGATGTCTTCCTGCGCCTGCGCCTGCTGCACCTGTTGCTGCAGGGCCTGCTGTTCGGTGACGTCGAGCGACAGACCCACGCCGCGGACGGCGCGGCCGCGCTCGTCCAGATAAATCCGGCCGGCGCCGCTCACCCAGCGGACGCTGCCGTCGCGCAATTGGAGGCGGTGTATGGCCTTGAAATCCTGTCCGGTCCGCACGGCGGTGGCGACCGTCTCGCGCAGCTGGTCGCGGTCGAGCGGATGTACAACCTCGAAGAAGGCGTCGAGGGTTTCGGGAAAGGTGCCGGGTGCGAAGCCGTATTGCGCCTGGAGGGTCTCCGACCAGCGCAGCTGCCCGGACACATAGTCCATGTCCCAGACCCCGACGTTCGCGGCCTCGAAGGCAAACTGCGCCCGCTCATCGCTGGCGTGCAACGCCGCCGCCCCCCGTTCGGCCTGGGCGATCGCCCGTTCCAGCTCGTAGATGCGTCCGACCTGGCTCGCCAGCGCGGCGAGCAGATGCGTGTCTTCCTCGGCGAAAGCCCCCCTGGCGGCGCCGACGACGGACAGCCAGCCGTGCACCTGCGTCGAGGACACGATCGGAACTGCCATATAGGAATGGACATCGGGATGGAGCACCGGCAGCTCGAGGGTCGCAGGGTCCCCGCCGGGGTTGTCTCCCCAGATCGGCCGTCGCTCCGCCACGACCGACCGCAGTACGCCGGCGACCGGGTCTCCCGGGCTGGTCCAGGCGGCGACCTCTCCTCCGGACGTGACGATCTGCTTGACGGTGCCGTGGATCGATTCGACGATGCCCAACGTGACATAACAGGCGCCAAACAGATCCCCCGCGGACGCACAGAGATTGCGGAGCCTTTCCTCGAAGCTGCGGTCTGACGCCAGCTCGAGACAGAGGTTGACGAGGCCGCGAAGGCGCGCATTCGCGATGCGCAAGTTGTCGGACTTCTCCGAGAGCTTGTCGGTCATCAGGCGAAGGTGGTGCCGGTCGGATTCGATGGCCTGCCGCGCGGGCACAGCGGCGGGGGCCGCTGGCGCGGTGCCCGCGAGCGCGTCGTTGACGATCTTCAGCACGTCCGCACTCAGGGCCGGCTTCGTCAGTACGGCCAGCACACCCACGACCTCGCGAGCGAGCGAGCCTCTCGTTCTCCGTAGTGCGCGGTGTAGAACACGACGCGCGTCGCCGCGACCGTCGGGATCCATGCGCATCTGCTTGACGAGCTCGTAGCCGTCCATGGTGGGCATCAGGACGTCGGTGATCACGAGCTCCGGACGCTCGCTGCGCACCAGGGCCAGGGCGTCGTGACCGTCTCCGGCCTCGATCACGTGGTGACCGTGGTGGGCGAGGAGCGTCACCAGGAATGTGCGATTGGCGGGGAGATCGTCAACGATCAGGATGGTGGCCATGGCTACTCGAGCAGCGCGGCCCTGACCGCGGTGAGTAACGTCTCCGCCGTGTACGGCTTGTGTAGAAAATAGAGCACGCGCGCCCCCGCCGCGCCGGCGGCCGTGGCATCGGCGACAAGCCCGCTGGCGCTCACGATGCGAACCTGCGGGTCGAGCCGCACGAGTTCCTGGATCGTGGCCGTTCCATCCATCCGGGGCATCATCATGTCGGTGAGGACGACGTCGATCTCGGCGCGGTGCCGCTCGTAGAGCGCAACCGCGTCCGCGCCGTCGGCCGCCAGGAGGACCCGATAGCCGAACGCTTCGAGCGTCCGTTGAGCGATCCTCCGGATGGCCGGTTCGTCGTCCACCACCAGGATGGTCTCGCCGTGTCCGGCCGGCAGGACGGCCGCAGCGACGGGCGCCACCCGTCTGGCCAGCGTCGTCAGCGCGGGCAGGTACAGTTCGAATCGTGTCGGTGTTCCACGGCCGCTGAAGACGCGCATGAAACCCTTGTGGCCGGTGACAATCGCCAGCGACGTGGCTAACCCGAGCCCGGTTCCCTTGCCGATCTCCTTGGTGGTGAAGAACGGGTCGAAGATCTTGCCGATGATCTCCATCGGGATGCCGGTGCCCGTGTCCTCGACCGCGATGGTCACGTGGGGACCGCTGCGAGCGTCGATGTTCACGGCGGCAAAGGCCTCGTCGATGACGATGTTCTTCGCGGTGAGAGTGATGTGTCCCCCGGACGGCATCGCGTCGCGGGCGTTCACGCACAGATTGACCAGCACCTGATGCAGCTGGGTGTCATCTGCGAGCAGCGGCCACACATCCGGGCTGACGTGGTCCGTGAAGGTGATGTTCTTCGGAAAGGTGTCCCGAACCAACGTGGCGACATCCCGAACCAGCAGCGGCACCTGGACTTGCTCCCGTTGGCCGTCCACGCCGCGCGCGAACGACAACACCCGGGCGACCATCGCCGCCCCGCGTTTCGCGCTCGCCTCGATCGTGGCCAGGGTCTCGAGCCGTTCCGGATTGTGCTCGTCCTGCTCGAGCAGGCCGATCGACAGCAGGATGGGTGCGAGCACGTTGTTGAGATCGTGGGCGATGCCGCCGGCGAGCGTGCCGATACTCTCCATGCGCTGAGCACGCAGGTACTGTTGCTCGAGATGCTTGTGCTCGGTGATGTCCTGCACCGCACCCTGGACACGCGTAATCGAGCCGTCGGCGTGGCGCTCCGCTTCGGCGCTCACGCGCACCCACTTTCGCACTCCTTTGCCGGTAACGATTTCGAGTTCGAGGTCGCATGGCGTGCCCTCCTGCCGGCAAGTCTGGACGGCGGGCACGATCGTGTCCCGCCATGGGTCAAGATATTGCGGGAGTCCCTCGGCGAATGTCGGCGTGCTGCCCCGAGGGTAGTCAAGGATGTCGAACAATTCATCGGACCACGACACGCGGTCGCCCGGCAGCTCGAGGGCCCAGCCCCCCGTGCGCGTGAGCCGGCCGGCGATCCGGATGAGCGTGTCCTTCCGCCGAGCCTCGGCCTCGGCCTGCTTGCGAGCCGTGATGTCGGTGGAAATCCCGACGATCCCGGTCACACGTCCGCTCGCGTCGACGACCGGTGAATCCGTCACCTGCGCCGGGAAGATGCGGCCGTGCCGGTTCTGGACCAGGAATTCCCCGGTCCATGTTTCACCGCGCTGCAGGTGCGCCATGATCTCGATGGCCTGGTCCCGTGTGGCCTGGGGAACGGTCACGTCCGTGATGAGCCGTCCCAGCATATCGGCCGGCGCCCAGCCATAGAGGTCGCCCGCACAACGATTGACGTAAGTGACGACGCCGGCCGTGTCGGTCGCGATCACGGCTTGACCGATCTGATCGAGCATGTGGGCCTGCATGCGGATGGCTTCTTGCGCGCGCTGCCGGCTGGAAATGTCCTGGCACGTGCCGGTGGCGCGTCCGGGCCGACCCTGTTCGTCAGGAACGACCTGCCAGCGTTCCTCGATGAACTTGATCCGTCCGTCGGGCATCAGGAGGCGGTGTTCGATGGCCCCGGATGCACATTGAGCGCGCGAGCGCGCGAACGCGTCGTCCACGCGCGCGCGGTCCTCTGGATGGACGAGCCGCAGAAAGGCGGCATGCGTCGGCTGAAACTGTTCGGGGTCGGTTTCAAAGATGCGATGCGTCTCCGCCGATCAGGTGGTCGCCAGCGTCGCCAGGTCGGTTTCCCAGCTGCCAACGCTCGCCACGGCCTGCGCCGCGACCAACCGCGCGTGCTCGTTCGCGAGTTCGGCCGCCAGCGCCCGCTGCACGCGCTCGCTGTGCAGCGCCGCATCCTGCGCCCGCTTCAGATCGTCGATGTCGGTGCACGTGCCGATCCATTTCACGGTCTGCCCGGCGGAATCGCGAAGAGGCAACGCCCGGACGAGCATCCACCGATAGCTGCCGTCCCCCCTGCGCAGGCGGCACTCAACGTTGTAGTCGCCGAGGGGGATCGCCTGGCGCCACGCGTCCAGGGCGCGTTGACGATCGTCGGGGTGAAACGGCGTGCTCCAGCCGTGGCCGTAGCTCTCGTCGACGCTCAGCCCGGTGTAGTCCACCCACCGTTGATTGGAGTATGTGTTCCACCCGTCGGGGCGGCTCATCCAGACCATCTGCGGCATCGATTCCGTCAGCGTCCGGAACTCGGCTTCGCTCTGGCGCAATGCCTCTTCCGCCTGTCTTTGAGCGGAGACGTCCAGGAACGCGCCCTGCAGACGAACGATCCGTCCCTCTTCGTCACGTACCGCCTCGCCGATGGATCGGACCCAGATTCGGCGGCCGGCAGCGGTGATCTTCGGCACCTCGAAGTCATACGGCGTGCCGTCACGTTCGCAGGCGTCAACGTGTCGAAGGACGTCCTGGCGGTACTCGGCAGGGTAGTAGCCAAGCCTTTCGTCAAAAGTCGGCTGATAACCGGGCGGGAGATCGTGAATCGCGCAGGTTTCGTCCGACCAGATCAGCGTCCGGCTGGGCAACTGAATCGTCCACCCGCCCATGCGCGCGACCCTGCCCGCAATGCGCAGCAGCGCGATATTTTCCGCGAGCCGTTCACCTGCGACTTGCTGGTCGGTCATGTCCGTCACGATGCCGACCTGATCTCCCCGGGGAAACGTGGAGCGCGCACGCGTCGTCCATTATCGGCCTCGTCGCGGTTGGCGGGAAGATCGTCAACGATCAGGATGGTGGCCATGGGTGCGGGTGTCGTAGAACGGTAAAGCATTGCAGAGTCGCGGGCGGGTGTGCTGTTCTTAATTGGACACCCGCGGTGCCGACGTATCATGGAGTAATCCCGATGGCCGAACCGCTGCGCATCGCCTTTCTCGGCTGCGGCTTCATCACCGGGGTCCACAGCCGCCATCTGCATTCGCTGCGGACGGAAATCGCCTGCAGTTATGCCAGCCGCGAACCGGCCAGGGCGGCGGCGTATTGCCGCCGGCATCATGGCGTCTCGAGTTTCAGCGACTACGCGGGCGCGATGGCGGACCCACGGATCGAGGCGGTTGTGGTCGCCGTGCCGCCGCGGTTTCATCTGGAGCTGACGCTGGCGGCGCTCGCGGCAGGCAAGCACGTCCTCGTCGAGAAGCCCGCGTTTCTGTCGATGACCGACTACGAGACGGTGCGGGAGGCGCGGGACCGCGCGGGGCGCGTCGTGCTGGTGGGGGAGAACGACCACTACAAGCCGCTGGCGGTGTGCCTGCGGCGGTTGCTCGCCGACCAGGCCATAGGGGACATGCTCTTCGCCCACTTCACGACGATCGCGAAGCGGCTGAAGAGCCAGGGTGACTGGCGGAACGACGAATCGATGGCCGGGGGGGACGCATTTTTCGAAGAGGGCATCCATTGGCTGCACGTGGCCGGCAGTCTGGGCCCGCGGATCCTGCCTGAGACGGTGCGCGGCTATCGGCCGCCGGCGTCCGACGAGGGGCCGGATCGGCGCGCCAAGAGTCTGATGGTCGCGTTTCAGTACGACAATGGCGCAGCCGGCGCGCTGTTCTACTCGCGCGAGATCCCGTCGCTCCTGAGAGGCGTGCGCGTCTCGAAGTTGTTCGGCCGTGACGGGATCATCACGTTCGAGTCCAATGGCGCGTTCCTCCTCGCGCGCGGCCGCGGTCTGCCGCGGTTGATGTTTCCGGGGTTTGCGGACATGCGCGGGTATCAGGCCATGTATCGCGACTTCGCCCGGTCGATCCGCGACGGCCGCGCGCCGGAGATGAGCCTCGAGCGCGCGATGGAGGACCAGCGGTTGATGGAGCGGGTCTACGCTACGATCCAGGAGAGCCCGTAGCGCCTGGAGTAGCGCAGGGCTTCAGTCCTGCCTGGGGTAAGCAGCCCTGAAGGGCTGCGCTACGAAACACGGCTGCGCTACGACACACAAAACTCGTGAACCATTTCGACATCATCATTATCGGCAGCGGCGCCGGCGGCGGCACGATGGCCTACGCGCTGGCGGACACGGGTGCGCGCGTCCTGCTCGTCGAGCGCGGCGACTTCGTGCCGCAGGAAGACGAGAACTGGAACCCGGAGGCGGTCTGGAAGCACCTGCGGTACCAGACCAGGGAGCAGTGGGTCGACGAGCGCGGACGGGAGTTCCGTCCGTACACGCACTACTGCGTAGGGGGCAACACCAAGTTCTGGGGGAGCGTGCTTTACCGGATGCGCCGGGAAGACTTCCATGAGATGCAGCACATGGACGGCGTGTCGCCGGCGTGGCCGATCGACTACGCGACGCTCGAGCGGTACTACGACCGTGCGGAGCAGCTGTACCACGTGCGCGGCCTTCATGGTCTGGACCCGACCGAGCCCGCGAGACATCCGTACCCCTACGAACCAGTCCCGCACGCCGCAGGGATGGGGGAGATCGTCGAGCAGCTCCGGCAGATGGGGCTCCACCCCTCGCCGCTGCCGCTCGGGCTGCTGCGTCCCGGGGAAACAGATGGCTGCATTCTCTGCAACACCTGCAACTCGTTTGCCTGCAAGCTGCACGCGAAAAGCGAGGCGGACATCGTGTGTGTCCGTCCGGCGCTGCGGCGCGAGAACGTCACGCTCTGGACCAACGCGTGCGCGCGCCGCCTTCACACCGATCCCTCGGGAAGGAAAGTCGTCGGGGCGGACATCGAGCGGGACGGGCGAACGATCCGCGTCGAGGCGCCGCTCTTCGTGGTGTCGTGCGGTGCCATCAACTCCGCGGCCCTGCTCCTGCGGTCGACGAGCGACCGGCATCCGGACGGCCTCGCCAATGCCTCGGGCCTCGTCGGCAGGCGTTACATGGCACACCTGGCGACGATGGTGAGCGCGTTCGATGTGCGGAGGAAGAACACCTCGGTGTTTCAGAAGACCGTTGCGGTGAACGACTTCTACCTGCGCGGGCCGCGCACGACGTTCCCGCTCGGTCAGATCCAGTCGCAGGGGCGCACCGCGGGCGTCACGCTGAAGAGCGCCGGCCCCTGGTATGCGAAGGACCTCCCGCTCGCGTGGTACGAGTGGTGGGCCTCCGGGGCGGTCGACTGGCTCGTGATGTCCGAAGACCTGCCGAGCGTCGAGAACCGGATCACGGTCGACGCCAAGAGTCGGATCCACCTGCGCTACCGCCCCAACAATCTCCGGGCGCACCGGCAGCTCGTGAAGGAGACGCAGCGGATCCTGCGAAAACTCGGACTCTGGCTCATCGTGAAGCATTCGCTCGGTGCGAAAAACACCACGCACCAGTGCGGAACGGTGTGCTTCGGCACCGACCCCCGGACGTCGGTGCTCGATCCGTTCTGCCGTGCGCATGACGTCGAGAATCTCTTCGTCGTCGACGCGTCATTCTTCCCCTCGTCTGCCGCCGTGAACCCGGGGCTGACGATTGCCGCGCAGGCGTTGCGCGTGGCGGACCACATCAAGGACAACGACCTATGAGAGCGCGATCCTTCAGCCATACGGGCATCACCGTGTCCGACTTCAACAGGTGCGTGAAGTTCTACTGGGAGATCTTCGGATGTCCGCTCGTCGGCGTGGCGGACACGCCGGCGGATCGCGTGCGCGAGTTCTTCGGCGTTCACGGGGAGCAGCCCGCCTGCAAGATCGGCTGGATACGCGTGCCCGGGGGCGCAGTCCTCGAGGTGTTCCACTTCGAGCCGAGGCAGCCGCCGGTCGAGATCCCCTGGAACCGCGTCGGCCTGACGCACATCTCGTTCAACGTGCGGAACCTTGACAAGTGGTACGAGTTCCTTCAGGCCAGAGGTGTCGAGTGCGTGAGCAAGCCGGAACGCTCGCCGCGGGGCCACTCGTTCTTCTTCTGCAAGGACTTCGACGGCAACCTCATCGAGCTCATGGACCTCGGCCACATGTATTACGTGCTGGGGTGGCTCGGCCCGCTCGGCGGCTGGTTATTCAGGCGTGGACGCTACAAGCAGTACTACTTGTAGGCCCGACCTTCAGGTCGGGCGCGTCAGTCGGGCGACGTCGTCAGGCTCGCGTCGACGATCGACGTCGTGAGTTGGAAGTCGCCGCCACCGCGCATGCGCGCGGCCGGCAACAGCGCGATGCCTGTCAGAAACAGCAGGGCGCAGAAAAAGGCGATGTAGCCGGCCGACGGGGCCAGGGGGGCCTGCGTGATCGCGCCGAACGTGGCGGCGTCGAACAGGGCGAGCAGGACGCGCTTCCCCCGCCCCCCCTGCGGATCCACCAGCGCGGTCAGCACCACGAACTTCAGCAGGAATGCGGAGCCGATCGTCACGCCGAGACTGCGAAGCAGCCTCACCCGGTCAGGCGACACCACCAGCGTGTTGATCAGCAGCACGAGCAGTAACGCTCCGACGATCACGGAGGGCAGCCCTGATCGGGGCGTCAGCATGTGAAACAGCTGCGCCGATGCCGCGAACAGCGACACGAGAAGCACCCCGCCATTGGCGTTGGCGAGGATGGGGCGCGAGGAATGAAGCACGCGGTCGGGGGCCAGGGCGCCGCTGCGGACGAGCGCTCCGACCAGCATCACGGCCAGCACGAGGGAGAAGAGCGTCGGCGCGGACCATCTCGGCACAGCACCGGGGTCCAGGCCACCGAGCAGCGCGACCGTGAGGAACCCGAGCGGGAGGATGACGGCCTCGCGCGCGGCGGTCACTTGCGTTTGCCCAGCAGGCGCATCGGGTTGAAGTCGGACGCATCGCGCGTCAGCCCGGCGGCGAGCTCCGCCCTGAGCTCGTCGGCGCTGTGCATCTGCACGTCAGGATCCTCGACGACCAGCCGCCC
>DATLXP010000158.1:0-2604 GCA_035575695.1 Vicinamibacterales bacterium | reverse complement strand
AAGCTGCGTGAAGATCATGCCGCGGGCAACGCGGACGATGTCACACACATGCCAACGGCCGATCTCACCGGGGAGGGGCGGATCATCGGGACGGTCGCCTACATGTCGCCGGAACAGGCCGAAGGGAAGCCTGTCGACCAGCGCTCCGACATCTTTTCGCTCGGCGTCATGCTGCACGAGATGGCCACCGGTGAGAAGCCGTTCAAGGGGGACACGAACGTCTCGGTGATTTCGGCGATCCTGAAAGACAACCCCTCGTCGATCACTGACTTGAATCCGACGCTGCCCCCGGGCCTGTCACGTGTCATTCGGCGCACGCTCTCGAAGGATCCGTCGCGGCGGTACCAGACCGCGACGGACCTGAGAAACGAGCTCGAGGAGCTCCAGCAGGAAGCCGACAGCGGCATCACGGCCTCAACAGGCGTCACGCGTCAGGCCGGTCGACAGTGGAGCGCGCTGAACACGATTGCCATCGCCTGTTCACTGATCCTCGTGCTGACCGCCGGGGTGATCGGCTACGTCTACTGGAACAAATCACGCACGGTCGCGGGGCCCGTGTCGTTCGACGTGGACCGGTTCACGCGTCTGACGAGCTCGGGCGGGGCGTTTCTCGCGGCCGTGTCTCCGGATGGTCGCTACGTCGCTCACGTGAAGACGACGGCGACGATGCCGGCGTTGTGGGTCCGGCAGACGGCGACCACGAGCGACGTGCAGATCGTGCCTCCGGCGCAGGTGCGGTATGACGGCGTCACGTTCGCACCGGACGGCGATCATGTGTCTATACGTTGAGGGGAGGTGTCGCGACGCTGTATCGCGTACCGATCCTCGGCGGCACGCCACAGCGGGTGATCGAAGACGTCGACAGCCGGATTTCGTTTTCACCCGATCGCACCCGGTTCGCATTCGTTCGCGGCGCGCCGAGCCTCCGCAAGGGGTACGTGATGGTGGCCAACGTGGATGGCACCGGCGGCCGTGAGCTGGCGTCGATCGGCGGCTCGGAGCGGCTGCTGCTGCATGCACCCTCATGGTCTCCCGACGGCAGCACGATCCTCGCCTCGGTCCAATCGCTGAAGGGTGCCCCGCACGCCCTCGTCGTGGCTGTCGATGCGACAACGGGAGCCGTCACGCGACTCGAACACCACTGGACGTTCCTCACGGACATCGAGTGGTTGCCCGACGGTCGATCCTTCGCCGTGGTCGCGAGCGAGCACGGCGACGGGCTGCAGATCTGGCAGGTTCCCTACCCCCAGGGAGAGCGCCGGCGGATCACGAACGACCTGAACACCTATACGAGCGTCTCATTCTCCGGGGACGGCAACTCCCTGCTGACCGTGCAGGCCGAGTCCACGTCGCACCTCTGGGTTGCGCCGGAGAAGGACCTCGCCGGCGGCAGGCAGATCACGAGAGGACGCGAACGTGCCGACGGCGTCAGCGGACTCACGTGGACCCCGGATGGGCGGCTCGTATACGGCTCCAGCGCGTCCGGACGTCCCGAAGTCTGGATCTCGAACGCCGACGGCTCAGGCGCGCATCAACTGACGAACGAGCCGAACCCAAGTATGCACCCGGATGTCACGCCCGACGGGCGTCACATCGTGTTTCACCGTTTCACCCGGGAGGGTGGGAACATCTGGCGCATGGGGATCGACGGCTCCGACCCGAAGCAGTTGACGCATAGCGGCATGAACCTGAGTCCTCACGCGACGAACGCGTTCGTGTACTACGTCAATCCAACGAGCGGGTGGTCTCGCCCCTGGAAGGTTCCGCTCGACGGCGGCGACCCCGTGTCGCTTGGCGATCATCACTTGACTCTGACCGGCATATCGCCGGACGGCACGCGCCTGGTGGGCATCGGCTGGGACGAGAAGGAGCGCCGCCCGGTGACGGCGATCATGCCGGTCGAAGGGGGGCCGCCCCAGTTCGTTCCGGAGGCCACGTTCTACAATGCGACGTGGTCGGCGGACGGGCGCGGCGTCACCTACTGGGGGCCGCACGAAGGGGCGTTGCACTTGTTCCGCTACGTTCCCGGAGAGAAGGCTCCGCGACCGCTCGCCCGGTTCACAGACGAGGTGTTCGCGTTCGCCTGGTCACCCGACGGGAAGCAGGCAGCGCTCGCCCGAGGGCAGGCATCGAGCGACGTGGTGCTGATCACCAGAAAAACATCCGCCAGGCAGTAACAGCGGCGCATCCTCGCGATAACCCGCGAGGCGCTCGAACGTCCGGTTCCCACGTTGCACTTCGAGAAAATCAGGTGCGGCGTGGGCCCCCTTCGGCTCATCGGCGCTCGTGGACCACACCTGCACGATCCGTTCGGCATGCGGATAGGGGAGCGGGCGCAGTAACACGCCGTTGACGACGCTGAAGATGGCGGTGCTGGCACCGATCCCGAGCGCCAATGTCAGCAGCGCGACGATCGTGAAGCCGGGAGTCTTGAGGAGCGATCTCACGGTGTGGGGTATCGTCGGTTCAGGGTTCACGGTTCAGGGTTCACGGTTCGACGTGCGCGGGGTCATTCGGCGCGCAAGGCGACGAGCGGATCTACGCGCGTCGCTCGGCGCGCCGGGAGGTAGGCGGCGAGCGTCGTGGCCGCTGCGAGCACCAGGC
>DATLXP010000157.1:0-14745 GCA_035575695.1 Vicinamibacterales bacterium | reverse complement strand
AGGCGCGTGGCGGCGACTTCGGCGTGAAGCTCCGGGTTGATGCTGCCGTACTTGACCTTCACGAGCTCACCGCCGGGTAGCTCGCAATAGAACTTCGACGTGGTGCCACCGACCGGCGCGATCCTGAAGGTGCAGGCCACCTCCTCGTTGGCGCGAAGAGCGGCAGGCCCGGACGGGTTCTCACGGAAATTGAACTGGCCAATCGGCTGTGCCGGTGGGGTCCACACGCGTGCGGCCGCGAACGCCTGCTCGCGCGCCTGCATGGCGCCATGGGCGCCGATTGCCGAATCGGCCGTGGTCGCCGCCGGCTGGTCCTCACTGGACGAGTGTTGCCCGCGCCGGCATGCGAGTGTGCCGGTGCACAGGATGGCCGCCATCGCGGCGACAGCAACCGGGCGCGCGCAACGGCTGAGGTAGCGCATCTTCATGGGCTAATTATGCAAGCTGTCTGAGAAGCGGTCCATAAAACGATAAGCCGATGAGCCGATAAGCCGATAAGCCGATTTGAATGTTATCGTGCCGTCATGACGCGATTCCGGTCTGGTGCAGCGATTCTCGTCGCCACGGTGGCCCTCGGCGGGTGTTCGATGAAGAAGATGGGGATGGCGCGGATGGCCGACGCGGTCTCCGCCACGGCCACGACGTTCTCGACAGATGACGACCCGGAATTCGTCAGGCTGGCGGCCCCCTCTACGCTGAAGATCGTAGAGATGCTCCTCGAAGATGATCCACGCCATCCGGGCTTGTTGCTCACAGCCTGCAGCGGATTCACGCAGTACGCCTACGCATTCCTCCAGGTGGAGGCTGAGCTCAGCGAGGCGTCGAACCCGCCGGCAGCCAGGGAGCTGCGCACTCGGGCGTCGAGGATGTACGACCGGTCCCGCGCCTACTGCCTCCGCGCGCTCGACGCGCACACGGCAGGCGCGTCAGCAGCCCTGCCGGCCGGAAAGATCGATCTGCTCCGGCGCATCCCGAAAACAGATGTGGCGGCGCTCTATTGGCTCGGGGCCGCATGGGGCGGCTCGCTCACGCTCGCCGAGAACCCGATTCTGCGCCTGCGTGAAATTGCCGTGCTTCGCGCAATTTTTCTCCGGGCGCTCGAGCTCGATTCGTCATGGGAGTCGGGGGCCATTCACGAAGGGATGATCGCGATCGAGGGATTGCCGCCGCTCGTAGGGGGATCTCCGGCGCGCGCCCGCGAGCACTTCGACCAGGCGGTCGCGCTCTCGAACGGGCAGTCGGCGTTCGCGTACGTCACGCTTGCTACGAGTGTGGCCCAGCCAGCGAAGAACCGCGCCGAGTTCGAGAAGCTTCTGCGCGCGGCGCTCAACATTGACGCCTCGAAGCGGCCCCCGCTGCGCCTGGCAAACCTCATCGCGCAGAAGCGCGCGCGCGTCCTGCTCTCGCAGATGGACCGGCTGTTCTAAGGGGCTGTGTTAACGGGTGCTGCCGGACGCAAGCGTCAGGCGGGCGGCCGGACTGACGGTGCGGCCATTGGTCGATTCATACTCGTATCGGACATTCAGCTTCGACATCCCCGCGAGTTTGACTTTCGCCACCGACTCGGTTGCGATCGGCACCCGGACGCCGTCGAGACGCGCGTAGTGACGGATCACGTTGACGAGGCTGGTCCAGAAGGAGGGGTTCTTCGAGAGTACGCCTTCGACGCGCAGCAGTTCGCGGCCGTCCTCGCTGAGCACCATGCGCCCGTCGACGAGCAGCACGTCGTTCCGTTTCGGTGTGATCCCGACGTAGCGCACCCCGGGACCCGAGGTCTGGTCCGCGAAGCTGTAGTTGTCGAGCGTCAGCTCCGCACGCGCCGGCTCTCCGGAGGCGATGAGCTCCTGCTCGCGTTTCAAGAGCGCCCGGAGGACGCGATTGCGGACCGCATCGGACCCGCGCTCCTGAACGATCTGGTAACTGAATGAGCGCCCCTTCAACTCGGTCCAGGCGTCCATCCAGGCCTCCTGGTTGAGCTTGTCGCTACGGGCGTACATCCGTCGGAAGGCACGATACTGAAGCAGGTGCGGTTCGCTGGCACGCTCGAGCGCCGCGGGGGGCTGGAGGCGGTCAGCGCCGAGGGGGCCGTCGTCGCCAGAGCCGCGGCCCCCAGCGTGAGAGCGGCGACCAGGAGGCGATTGTGACTGCTGCGCTGGAGGGCTTTGTGCCGCATCATGTTCACCTGCGCCGCGACGGCGCAAGAATCGTGCTCAGGTGTTTGGCGGTTCAGAAAGGCGGGTTATGACGGTCTCCCGATCGAAGGAACATCGTGTTATTGCAGGGGTGTGCGGCGGTTTCGCGGAATATCTGGGCTGGAGGCCGACGACCGTCAGGCTCCTGTATGTGGTCGTCTCGATCCTGTCGGTCGCGTTTCCTGGGATCCTCGCTTACATCATTCTGTGGATCCTGATGCCACAAGAGTAGGGGACGGTCGCCTCCGCCACCAGACAAGGGCCGCGATCGTCGCCAGCACCGCACCGTATTCGAACGCCATGATCGGCCACGGAACGACCCAGGTGCCTCCGCCCCTGGCTATGTCCCAGACGACATACACGGGCAGAATGCTGACAGTCCAGACCACAAGCGGCAGGGCCGCAGCCGACAACAGGAACGGCGTGACATACAGCAGGTACCAGGGATAGACCACCGGCGCGCATGCCATGGCCACCCCCATTGGCCATGCCCAGGCGGCCGGGTCGTCGGCGCGCAGCTTCCAGCGGCACCAGGCCGCCGTCAGCAGCCCGAGGATCACGGCGATCGCCGCAGCGACGGTCGGGTTGGTCGCCGTCCGGATCGCCATGAAGATCGGGCCGTTGAAGCGCACGTGCGCGACCACGTTATTCACGCCGCCGAAGGGCACCTGCGGTCCAGCCAGGAAGGGGACATACAGCAGGACGAGTAAGGCTCCGCCCAGCAGGGCGTCACGCCGCGAGATCCGCTTCCACAGCAGGGGCGCCAGCACGATCGGCAGCAGTTTCGTGGTGACGGCAAACACGAAGGCGACAGTGGCGAGCGCGCTGCGCTTTCTCGTCAGCCAGTAGACGGCTGCGGCGATCCAGAGCGCGCCGAGCGCGTCGATGTGCCCGCTGTGCCCGACCTCCAGGACGACGAGAGGGTTCCACGCGTACGCCAGGGTCAGCCACGGCGTGCGCCCCGTCGCCACCAGCCAGCGCCAGAGCACCAGGATGGTGAGCAGATCACAGGCCACCAGCGCGAGCTTCATCGCCCGCGACGAGTCGTGCAGGCCGACGACGAACCGGAAAAACAGCTGCGCCGCGGGGGGATACGGCGTGCGATGCCTGGCACTCGGCATGTCGCGCGTTTCGTTCGTGTGCGTCCATTGCAGCTGGGGATCCGACGGGAGCACCGCGTACGGGTTGAAACCCAGGCGCTGAATGCGCCCATCCCACAGGTACCGGATCATGTCGTTGTCGGGATTGACCGGAGCCACGGCGATCGGCGCCCGGAACAGCACGGCAAACGCCAGCGCACTCAGGAACAGCTTGCGCGACGCGGGCGGCGTCGTCCACACGCGCACCATGACGGCCACGTAGGCCAGCACCCCGACACTCGCCAGCGCGAAGAACAGCGGCGTGCCAAGGGGCGCCTGGGTGATCGCGAGCGTGACCATCGCGGCGAGGTAGCCGAGCGCGGCGATGATGACGAGGCTCCGTGTGGCGCGGTGGCCTGTGACCTCTGACACCCCTACATCTTACGGGTCCGCGCCGCGGAACCGTGATCGGCCCCTGCGTCGCGTGGGTTCGCTGCACGATTCTGTTGACAAGCTGCCGCGTGAGGCGCAGCCTTGGCGCGGGAGGACTGACACATGAAGAAGAGCAGAGGCGGGCGTCTGGCAAGGGTAAGGTCAAGGACCGCAAGGTCGGCCGCAAGATCATGAAGACGTAAGCGCGTTCCGTCCGAGCCTGCCGCGATGCCGCGACTGCGTCGCGGCAGGCATCGAGCCCCGAGCCCCGAGAATCATCCCTGGTGACTCACGACCGTGACGTCGCTGTGGCCGAGCGCGCGGACGACCAGCGGACGCGCGCGGTCACGGGCCGCCACGAGGGCGTCGAGCCCCGCCACGAGATCCTCCACGAGGTCCTTCCGGTGTTCGCAACCCGGTGACAACCGCACCAGTGTGTCCGACAATCCGAGTGCGGCCCGGGCCTCGGCCGGAATCGACGCATGCGTCATGCGCGCCGGGTGGCACACGAGCGACTTGACGCCCCCCAGGCTCTCGCCGAGTGCGAAGAACCGTCGCGACGACACGAACGACACGACCTCCTCGACAGTCCCATCGAGCTCGAACGAGACCATCCCGCCGAATCCGGTCATCTGCCTGGCGGCGATCGCATGCCCGGGGTGATCGGGTAACCCCGGGTAGTACACCCGAGTCACGAGCGGGTGGGCCGAGAGGGCCGTGGCAATCGCTTCGGCATTCCCGGCGTGCCGCTCCATGCGGAGCTCGAGCGTCTTCAACCCGCGAAGGGTGAGCCAGCAGTCAAATGGCGACGGCACCGCCCCCGTCGCGTTCTGCAGAAACTTGATCGGCTCGAAGACCGCGGCATCGCGCGCAAGCACCGCCCCCTGGATCAGGTCGGAGTGCCCCGCGAGGTACTTCGTCACGCTGTGCACGACGATGTCGGCACCCAGCCGGAAGGGCTGCTGGAAGAACGGCGTGGCGAACGTGTTGTCGACGACCACCAGCGCGCCACGCGCGTGCGCGCTGCGGCAGATCTCTTCGATGTCGTAGACCAGGAGCCGCGGATTGGTAGGGGACTCGATCCAGACGAGACGGGTGTGGTCGTTGAGGGCGGCTTCAAAGGCTCCCCGGTCGGCGACGTCTACCTGTCGAACCACACAGCCGGCAGGCTGGTAAATCCTGTTGAGCAGGCGGTAGGTACCGCCGTACACGTCCTGCGGGATGACGATTTCATCACCGGGCTTGAGCCAGGCCTGGAGGATCGCGTTCTCCGCAGCCAGTCCGGAGGCGAATGTGGCACAGTGCGGGACCCCTTCGAGGTCGGCCAGTACCGCTTCGAGGCGCGCGCGCGTGGGGTTGTTCGTCCTCGAGTAGTCGAAGCCGCGGTGCGAGCCGGGCTCGTGCTGCTCGTAGGTGGAGGTCTGAAAAATCGGCGCCACCAGCGAGCCTGTGCCAGGTTCGGAGGGTTGCGCGGCGTGGATGGTTCTCGTAGCGAATTCCATGTGATGTGCTCCCTGTTGTGACGTCGGTACAGCGTCCGCTTAGGCGGGCGCCGGCTCGTCTCCGCCGACGATCGTGACGTCGTCGCCCCCCAGCGCGCGAATGACCAGCGGCAGCGCGCGGTCGCGGGCCGCGACGAGCGCGTGTCGTTGCACGAGTCGGCACCCGTCGTCGGCCATCTGGATCGCGCGCGTGTAGGAGAGCGTCGGCAGCGGGCGAGCGTCCGGATCCCTTTTCGGATCCGCCGTGAAGTAGCCGGGGACGTCTTTCACGAGCTCGCATCGCGCCGCGCCCAGCCCCGCCGCGAGCAGGACCGCCGTGAGGTCAGACCCGCCTCGCCCGAGCGACACGATCCGGTCGCCGGCGCCGCGCGCCAGGAACCCGGGCGCGACCACGACGTCGTAGTCGTGGAGGAGCGCGAGGAGGCGCAGCGGCCGCAGCGCCGATCGTCCCGGCTGTTCCTGCAGATCCGGCTCCACGAGGCCGGTCTGGTGGATGTTCGCCGCGGCCGCTCGGACGCCGCCCGCCTGGAGGCACAGCGCGAGCAGCGCCGCCGACTGCGTCTCCCCGGTGGACCACAACAGGTCGACCGTCGAGGGATCCGGCTCCGCGACGATCTCGCGGGCGGTCGCGAGCAGAGCGTCGGTCGCGCCATTCTCGGCGGAGACGACGACCACGAGCCGCTCCCCGGGATGTTCGACCAGACGGTCGCCGATGAACGCCGCCACGCGCCGGTAGGCCTGCCGCCCCGTCAGCACCGACCCCCCGATCTTGAGCACGGCGATAGTTCCGCCCTCGGCGTCTCCCAGCGACGACTCGTGGTGCCCCGCGTTAAACCGTGTTGAACCGTGTTGAACCGTGGCCCGTGTTGAACCGTGGCTCGCGTCGGCCCGTGTTGATCCGTGTTGAACCGTGGCTGATGCTGGAGTTGGTCTCATCACCTGTCCTCGAGCGCGCGCACGAGCGTGATCTCGCAGCGCACCGCTCCGGCAAGAGCTCCAAGCGCGCGTTCGATGCGCGGACGGGCACAGGGGAGCGTCAGCGCGGCGACCGTCCCGGCGCCGGCGCCGCGGCCTCCGCGGTGGGTGCGCTGAAGGAAGACACCGTGGGACGCCAGGAGATCGGCCATCTCGAGGCTCGGCGGGACCTCTGCCGCGGTGACGCGGATGAACCATGGCGTCTCCGGCGCCGTCGGTTCCGCGGGACGCAGCGCCGGGAGGTACATCGGTCCCGTCGCCTGTGCCGCCTCGTGGACGTCGTCCAGTACGGTTGCGGCCGTGACCTCGGGCCCGGCGCCGGGGCCGCGGAAGACCATCCGTCCACGCCGTCCGCCGAGCACCACGGCGTTCTCCGCGCCATCAACCGATGCGAGGAGGTGTGCGGCGTCGACAAACGCCGGTCCGGCAAACGCCTGGAGGCCCGCCGACCAGTCCGCCGAAATCACCGGCTTGATCGTGCCGCCGAGCGCGCGCGCCTGATCGATGTCGGCCGCGGTCAGCCGCCGGATGCCGCCGGTCTCGATGCGGCCGCGTGCGACGTCCGCGGCCGCGAACTGCTGGAGCAGCACGGCCAGTTTGTCGGCGGCGTCGATGCCGTCGATGTCGTGTGCGGGATCCGGCTCCGCGAGGCCGAGGCGCTGCGCGTCGGCCAGGGCGGTCTCGATCCCGCACCGTTCGTCACGCGCGCGGGTCAGGATGTAGTTGCTCGTGCCGTTGGCGATGCCGACCAGGCCCGTGATCTCGGCCGCATGCGGGCGGCGGGCGAACGTCCCGAGAAAGGGCACGCCCGCCAGCACCGCCGCTTCATAGAGCAGCGGCGTGGCCGACCGCGCCGCCGCCTCGCGCAGTTCGGCGCCGTGCGCGGCAAGCAGTGACTTGTTCGCCGTGACGACAGGGATCCCCCGATGTAAGGCCTCGAGCACCAGGCTGCGCGCCGGCTCGAGCCCGCCGAGCAGTTCCACGACCACGTCGGGCGGGGCGGCGAAAATGGCCTGGCCGTCGTCGATGCGCGCGACGTCGGCGTGGAGCGTCGGGCGAGCGCGCTCGAGATCCCGCATGAGCGCGTGGGTGATCCTGACGGCTCGTTCGGGCGACTCCCGCTGCGCCAGGCCGGCGAACGCGGACCCGACCGTGCCGCAGCCGAGAAGGGCGATATTGAGGGGCGCGGGTGCGGCGGCGGTCGTGCGGGAACGCACGTCCCGCGCCGCGTCGATGGCAACGGCAAACGTCATGACAGACTCCGAGCGGCTGCGCATGCGTCGCCGGCTGCTCCAAGGCAGACGCCACGACGCGCTCATCGAGCGAAGCGCGAGCCGCGAAATTGAGAGCGAGATCTTCAGAGACCGGAGAGGTCTACCGAGGCTCTTATCTCTCCCGTTGATCGGGCAGGAAGAAGCACCGGGGCTCTAAGCGCCTGGTTGCTGTGGCTTCGTCGGGCCTGTTCCCTCAGCCACTCTGGATAAGCGTCGCAGCGAGTGCGAACAGTGTCAGCGTAATAAACGCAGGGCGCGGATGTCAAGTGCGCGCGTGCTGTACCGCCCGGCACCGTACAATGACTGCGTGAAGGGTTGGGGGATGCGTGTGCTGCTCGCCGATGATGACGCGGCGTTACGGCATGGTCTGAGTGTCCAGCTCGCGCGCTGGGGATATACACCGATCGTCTGTGAAGACGGCACGGCGGCGCGCGCCGTGTTGACCGGCGAGGCCCCGCCCCCGCTGGCCATCCTGGATCGGAGCATGCCCGGAGCCGACGGCGTGACGCTCTGCCGCGAGATCCGTGCGACCGAGGCGTTGCGCACGATGTACGTCGTGCTGCTCACGGCCCACGATACCAACGACGAGATGGTCGCCGGACTCGATGGCGGCGCTGACGAATACATCACCAAGCCGTTCGACTGGGGTGTCCTGCGCGCGCGCATTGCGACCGGCGCGCGCATCGCGGCTCTGCAGCAGAACCTCGCCCAACGCGTCACCGAGTTGCAGGACGCGCTCACCACGGTCAAACAGTTGTCGGGCCTGCTCCCCATCTGCTCCTACTGCAAGAGCATCCGCCGGGACGGCGATTACTGGCAGCAACTCGAGGCGTACATCTCGGAACACTCCGAGGTGGACTTCAGTCACGGCGTGTGCCCGGCCTGTTTCGAGCAGGCCAAGAAAGAGTTCGGGATCACGTGATTTCCCTCTGGGGGTTCGTGGCCGTGACGCTTCCGCTGGTCGCGACGCCGGGCGCCTCCACGGCGATCGTCCTGCGCAACAGCATTGCCGGAGGCGCACGCGCGGGCCTGCTGACGGCCCTCGGCTGCAACGCGGGATCGTTGTGCTACGGCCTGCTGTCGGCGTTCGGTTTTGCGGTGGCCCTGCAGCGCTGGCCGTCGGCGTGGCTTCTGCTGCGCGTCGCCGGGGTAGCATGTCTGGCGTGGCTGGGACTCGTATCGCTGGCGGTCAGGCGCGACCCCGAGCGTGTGAGGGAGGGGAGTCCGCCCGAGCAGGAGACCTGGCGCAGCGTGTCATCAGGATTTCTCACGAACCTCCTCAACCCGTCCCTGGCCGCCTTCTACCTGATCGTGATGCCGCAGTTCATCCCGCGCGGCGCGCCATTCGCACAAAGCGCGATGGCGCTCACGGCCGTCCACATTTCGATGGCCGTCGCCTGGCACGTGTCATGGGCGTTTGCGGGCGCCTCGATGGCGCGGACACTTTCGTCCGGCGCTCCCCGGCGCGCGCTGGACACGATCAGCGGCATCGCGCTGCTCGCACTGGCTATCAAGGTGGCTCTGGGATGAGGTTGCCATGCGTCGAATGACCCTGTGGATCCTGCTCTTCGCGGTGGTCGGTGGCATCGCGTCGGCGCGGCAGGTGCCGCCCACGCACGCATCGGCGCTGCGCTGGTACAAGGGGAACACCCACGCCCACACGCTCGAGAGCGACGGTGACAGCACGCCTGACGTCGTGACGAAATGGTACCGGGATCACGGCTACCAGTTCCTGGTCCTGAGCGACCACAACGTCCTCACCGCCATCGACGGTCTCAACGCCAGGTACGCCGTGCCGGAGACGTTCACGCTCATCAAGGGCGAAGAGGTCACGAGTCGCGTGGGCCTCAAGGCCGTCCATGTGAACGGGATCGACACGCGCGCACGGGTCGGCGCGCAGACGGGCGCGTCGCTGCTCGAGGTCCTGCAGAAAAGCGTGGACGGGATCCGCCGTGAAGGCGGCGTGCCGCACATCAACCATCCGAACTTCCAGTGGTCGTTGACGTCCGACGAGCTGCGCCAGGTTCGGAACAACAAGCTGTTCGAGATCTACAACGGGCATCCGAAAGTGAACAACGCCGGTGGAGGCGGCGTCCAGGGTACGGAAGCGGCGTGGGACGCGATCCTGTCGAGCGGCGTCCTCCTCTACGGTATCGCGGTAGACGATGCGCACAACTTCACGGAGCCAGGGAACCCTGATGTCGCTGGCCCTGGCCGGGGATGGGTCGTGGTACGCGCCGCGGCGCTCGGCGCACGAGCGATCCTCGAAGCGCTCGAGCGGGGAGACTTCTACGCGTCCACGGGAGTCGAGCTGACCGACGTCCAGTCGACATCGTCGTCGATGACGATCACTGTCAGGCAAGCGCCATGGGCGAAGTATCGCATCCAGTTCATCGGCCGCGGCGGCGTCGTGCTGCACGAGGCGCTTGACAGCCCGGCGACCTACGAATTCAAGGGCACGGAAGGTTACGTCCGGGCGCGGATTCTCGAAAGCAACGGCCGGATCGCCTGGGTCCAGCCTGTACTCGTGGGCTCGCGATAACGTTCGACATACGACCTGGAAGTTCCGCTTTGGGAGTTAAGATCCTCCCATGACATTCGAGCACAAGGTCCTTCTCCGCTGGTGGGGACTCACCCTTGGCGCGGCCGTGGTGGCCGCCGTCGTCTCCATCCCTGCGCAGCAGATGGTGACCGACACGCGCGATGCCGCGCAGACGCAGGACGAGGACTTCGCCAGGTCCGTCAAGGCATGGACGACGCAGCCGTTCTACACGAGTCCGTTGGTCGATCACCTGCCGCGCGTGCCGGGGATCCCGATGCCGAAGGACGTGCTCGGCTACCACATCGGCGCGCCGCGCACGCTCACCTACTACGCCGACATCGTGAAGTACTACCGGGCGCTTGCGGCCGCGGCTCCCAACAGGGTGAAGATCGAGACGATCGGCAAGTCTGACGAAAATCGGGAGCTGATCGTCGTCTGGATTTCCTCCGATGCAAACATTAAGGGGCTGCAGGCGAACCGGGACAACCTCGCGAAGATCGCTGATCCCAGAGGACTGGCGCCGGAGCAGGTCCGGGCCCTGATCGCGACGACCCGGCCGCACTATCACCTGATGGGCGGCCTGCACAGTGGCGAGACTGGTCCATCAGAAATGCTGATGGAGCTCGCGTATCGACTCGTGGCCGAGACGTCGCCGCTGATCACACAGATCCGCGACAACGTCATCGTCTCGGTGACCCCCGTCGCGGATCCGGACGGACGGGATCGCAACGTCGATTGGTTCTACAGGAATCTCGAGACGGCGGCGACGGTCGCGAGTGCGCCCCCCGCAACCGGTACGCAGGCGCCCGCGGTGGGCGGACCGTCGACGAACGACGCTCCGGGCGGGCGTGGCGGCCCCGCCGTGCCGTACTGGGGCAAGTACGTCTACCACGACAACAATCGGGACATTCACTCGTCGCAGGTCTCGATGCGCGCGCTGGTGGATTTCTACTTCACCGCGCACCCGCCGATCATGCACGACCTGCATGAGTCGCTGCCGCTGCTCTACACGTACAGCGGCGGGCCGCCGCAGAATCCGAACCTCGACCCGCTCCTGTTCACCGAACTGCCGCTCTTTGCCAACTTCGAGCTGGCGCAGATGACGAAGTGGGGGATGCCTGGCGTGTACACGCACGCGTTCATGGACGGATGGTCACCGGGCTACCTCGGGTCGGTCGCCTACAACCACAACGGCATGATGCGGATGTACGAAACCCAATCGGGAACAGACCAGGGGACGGCCCAGGGCGCTGGGAGCGCGGGTGCCGGCAGGCGGACGGGGGTTGCACCGGGCGCGGACGGTGCGGTTCCGGGTGCGGAGGCTGCGTCAGGGCAAGGACGCGGCGCGACAGCCGCGACAGCCGGGCCCCCCGCGGCAGCGGGGCCACCGACCGGCCGGGGCGGCGGTCAGCCGCGAGAGTGGTATCGCGGCATTCCCATCCCGCCTCTGGCCGCCCAGAATTTCTCGCGTCGCAACAATACCAACTACATGCAGACGGGGGTGCTGAGCGGCCTGCAACTCACCTCCATGATCCCCAACGTCGTCATCGAGAATTTCTACCGGAAGACGGTGAACTCGATCGAGGCGGGGAAGACCGAGGCGCCTTACGGCTACGTCATTCCGCCGCAGCGCGACATGACGCGCGTCGCGACGCTCGTGAACCTGCTGCGCGTGCAGCGGATCGAAGTCGGCCTGGCGACGGGCGTTATCAAGCTGAGCGACGGGACGTTTCCCGCAGGCTCCTATGTCATCAAGCGGGACCAGCCCTACGGCCGTCTCGTCAAGAACCTGCTCGAGCGGCAGAACTACCCGGATCCCAACTTGCGGACGTACGACGACAGCGGCTGGACGATGGGGCTGGCCTCGCTGGTGGATGTGAAGGAGATCAAGGACAACGCGGTCCTCCAGGTGGCGACGACGCCGGTGAAGGCCGCGGTGGCGAAAGGGAAGGTCACGGGCAAGGGAGCCGCGGGGATGGCGGTCGCGCACGTCGGCTCGAACAACATGGTGGCGTTCCGTTACAGGCTGAAGAACGTGCCGATGAAGATCGCCGACAAGGGCTTCAAGGCCGAGGGCATCGAGTTCCCAGCCGGTTCGTTCCTGATCGCGCCCGGTGCCGATGTGTCGGCCGTGCGGGCCGCTGTCGAAGAACTCGGCTTGTCGGCGGCCTCGATGGATGCGGCTCCGTCGGTCGCCTCGCATGACGCGGATGTGCCCCGGGTGGCCATGTTCACCCCGTGGAGCGGCACGCAGGAAATCGGCTGGGTGCGGTTTACGTTCGACCAGTTCGGCATCCCCTACGACCTCATCTACAAAGAGCGCGTGAAGAAGGGCAACCTGCGCGCCGACTACGACGTGGTCGTCATGCCGGCGCAGAACCTCGGGAGGGCGGCGGTGTTTCAGCCCCCGGCAGCGCGTCCGGTGTCATACGTCACGAGCGAGAAGTACAAATTCCTCGGCATGTATGGATCGTCGGACGACATCACGGGAGGATTCGGCGCCGAAGGGGGCGACGCCTTTCACCAGTTCCTCAACGCGGGCGGGACACTTATCACGATGGGGAATGCCGTCCGCTTCCCGACCGAGTCCGGCATGGCGCGTAGCGTGGACGCGTCCGGGAGCACGACGAGCGCCTTCTATGCGCCGCGGCCGATCGTCAACGCCGAAGTGCTGCGCCTGAACCACCCGGTGTTTTACGGCTACACGGACAGGATCATGCCGATCAAGTATCTCGCCGGTCCGCTGATGACGGTTGGCGACGCGGATCGAGGGAACGTGCTGGCGCGCTACGTGGGAGGGGACGCCGCGGTGCTGAGCGGACTGATGCGCGGAGCGGAGGAACTGCGCGACCGTCCGTTCGCCGTGGACGTCCCAGGCGGCGCCACCGGGAAGGGGCGCGTCATCATGTTCGCGAACAACCCGATTTACCGCTGGCAGAACCACGGCGAGTTCAACATGGTGTTCAACTCCATCCTGAACTGGAATGACCTGGGTTCCAAGTTCTAGATGGGTTCCGGGTTCCAGGTTCGAGGTTCCCGGTTCTCGGTTCGGTCCGGAACCCGAACCCCGAACCCGGAACCTTGAACCCGGAACCCGGAACCTTAAATCCCGTTACGCCCCACCCGCCAGATCGAGTTGCTCCCGTCGTCGCTCACGAAGAGCGCGCCGTCGGCTCCGACCGCGACACCGACCGGACGGCCCCACACGTGTCCGTCGGCTGTCACGAATCCCGTGAGGAAGTCCTCATATTCGCCGGTCGCCTTGCCCCCTTTCAGCGGCACGCGGATGACCTTGTAGCCGGTGCGAAGCGCCCGGTTCCAGGACCCGTGGAACGCTGCGTAGATACTGTCTCGATGACGGGCGTCGAACTGTGTCGCGGAGTAGAACGCCAGCTGCAGCGACGCGCTGTGCGGCTGGATGAGAACGTCCGGCGTGCGGACCTTCGCCTTCAGCTCGGGGTGCTTGCCGGCGTGCCGCGGATCCTGGTGCCCCCCCATGTAGAACCAGGGCCATCCGAAGAAATCTCCGTCCCTGAGGCTCGTGATGTAGTCGGGGACGAGGTCATCGCCGAGGCCATCGCGTTCGTTGACCGATGCCCAGAGCTGTCCCGTCTTGGGATGGACGGCGATGCCAACGGCGTTACGGATGCCGGACACGTAGATGCGGCGGCCGGTGCCATCAGGATTGAACTCGAGAACAGTCGCGCGGCCGGCCTCCAGGGGACTCGTATCTGGATCATCGATGTTCGAGTGGGATCCCACTGAGACGAACATCTTCTTGCCATCCCGCGAGAACGCGATGTCGCGTGTCCAATGCCCGCCGCCGCGCAGGTTCCCTCCGGCCGGGAGGTCCGGCACGACCACCTCCTGCGCCGCGCGCGCTTTCATGTCACCCGCTTCGTACGGATACCGGACGATCGCATTCGTGTTGCCGATGTACACGTAACGCGGGTTCGGCCCCAGTGGGTAGAACGCGATGCCAAACGGCCTGTTGAGGCCGGATGCGAAGACCTCGGTCGTGGCGGCCTTCTGCGCGCCGGCCGCCGCGCGCAGCACCGTCACACGTCCCGCGCGACTTTCTGCGACGAACAGATCGCCGTTCGGCGCGACCCGCAAGAGGCGAGGATTCTCGAGCCCGCTGGCAAAGTGGGAGACCGTGTAGCCCGCGGGTGCCTGCGGCATTACGCCATCGGGACGCGGCACGAGCTTCGGTGGGTTCTGCGCGGACTCTGTGGCAAGCGGACCGGGGAGCTCAGCCAGTGTGATCTTGTGCACCACCCCTGGCCGGTCACCACGGTAGTCGTGAAATCCCGTTGCCGGTGGCGCCTGGCGGGCGTAGAGGCCGGCAGCGAAGAAGCTGCCCGCTGCAACGCATCCCGCAAGCAGTGACATCTGAGCGAAGCGGCGTTTCATCGTATCTCCTGGTGGTGTCTGGCCACAGACGGTGGTGAAGCGTGACGAAAGAGCTTTATGATGTCTCACACGCCGTTCATGAGCTTACCCTGAGTCCCGCGTCGCCGAAGGAGCACGGATGTATCTGACCCCCGAACAGCAGGAGCTTGGCCGCCGCACGTTCCTGAAAGCCCTCGCCGGAACGCCTGCGCTGGGTCTGCTGACCGCGACAGCTGCGATGCAGGGCCCTGTGCGCGGGGGCCCGGTCCGCCTGGGGTTCATCGGCGTGGGCGGGCAGGGCCGGGCGCTTCTCACGGCCGTGGATCCCTCGTTCGGCGACGTGCGCGCGGTCTGCGA
>DATLXP010000156.1:0-14104 GCA_035575695.1 Vicinamibacterales bacterium | reverse complement strand
TCGGAACAGCCGCGCATCGCGCGTGAAGCGGCGCTGCTCTCCAGTACCTGGAATTCATCCTCCGCGAATCGGTTGTGGACCACGCCGTTCGTTCGGCCGGTGCCTCACGAGGCGAATAGCGCATTCGGCACCCGCAGCGTCTTTAACGGCACACCGCGCAATTCGCATGGCGGCGCGGATTTCCTGAGTCCCGCCGGCACGCCGATTCACGCGCCGAACGCGGGGCGCATCGTCGTCGCGCGGAGCCTGTATTTTTCAGGGAATGCCGTGATCATCGATCACGGACTGGGCGTGTTCTCGATGCTCGCGCACTTGTCGAGGATCGATGTGCAGGAAGGTGACGTCGTCACCTCCGGGCAACTCGTTGGTCTGGTCGGCGCGACCGGTCGTGTCACCGGCGCGCATCTGCACTGGGCGGTTCGGGCGGGCGATGCGCGGGTGGATCCGTTGTCGCTGCTGGCCGTGCTCGGCGGCGGTGTTCGTTAGACGGCGCTACAATCGTCGCGTGGGCAGCCCGCTGAGCAGCGACACGGATCCTGATATCGAACGCCGGCAGATCGACGCCTGGAGAGACATGTCGCCTGCGCAGAAGGCCGATCTGATCACCGGCCTCAGCGCGGCGGCACGCGACCTGGCATTCGCCGGCGTACGCCATCGGTATCCGGAGGCGTCCGACCGCGAACACTTCCTGCGCGTCGCAATGCTCACGCTTGGTCCGGAGCTGGCGCGTCGCGCGTATCCGGAGATCGATCGTCTGGATCTGAGATGACCGGCGCCGTCGACCCGATCGCGCTGGCGGCACGCGTTGGCGCGGCCCTCGATGCGATTGGGGTGCGCCACACGATCGGCGGCTCAATCGCCGCATCGTTTGCGGGCGAACCGAGGTCGACCATTGATATCGACTTCGTGGTCGCGCTCGGCCGCGCGCAAGTCCCGGCGCTGGTCGCCGCGCTGTCTGATTTTCATGTGTCGGAAGACTCGCTGTATCGCGCCGTCGACACGAAGGGCACTGCCAACGCGATCCATCAGGACACCCAGCTCAAGGTTGATTTCTTCATCGCCGGCGGCACGCCGCTCGACGAACAGCAGCTGACGCGCCGTCAACGAGTCGAGGTTCGGCCCGGGCAGGTCATCTACATCCATCCCGCCGAGGACGTGTTGCTGCAGAAGTTGCGCTGGTATCGGATGGGCGGCGCCGTATCGGACCGCCAGTGGCGCGACGTCATGGGTATCATTCGCACGCAGGGTGCTCGACTCGATCGGGCGTACCTGATCACGCACGCGCCGATTCTTGATGTCGAAGAGGAACTGGCGCTCGCCCTGCGCTAGTGGCTCGACACGCTGCGCTCCTCGTCAGCGTCTGGCTGGTGGTGGCGCGCCGCGCTACTTCGTCGCCGCAATGAACGCCACGGGCTCCCCCTTGTTCATCGCCGGCGTGCCGATCACGTAAAGCACTTCCCCCGCGAACGTCGCCGTGATCTCCTCGAGCAGCCTGCCGTGGAAGTCGGTCACACGGCCCAGAACCGTCCCCTGCGCAACCGTGTGCCCCTTGTCGACGGCGGGGTAGAAGATCCCGGTGAAGTTACTCCGGACGACAGCGCTGCGCTCGAGGAACAGCGCGGTGGCGACCGGCGCGGGACCGTCCGTCCGCATCTTCAGGTGCTTCAGCAGGCCCGCGATGCCGTGTTCGATGCGCGCGATCGATTCGTGGTCGGTCTGCGCCATCCCCCCGGACTCGATCGTCAGTGCGGGCTTGCCGCGGGTCACGGCGGTGTTCGAGAGGTAGACGGACGCCTTCGGATCCGTCGGCCGCTCGCGGTCCACGATCACGTGGTCCAATCCGAACGCCAGCGCCATCTGCCTGCCGGCCTCCGCCACCTCTGACGTGCCGGTCGTGATCCAGTAGCTGTAGGGCCGGAGCGACTCGTTCCCGTCACCGCAGTGCAGGTCGACGACGTGCGTGGCGCGGTCGATGACCTCGCGCGTGATGACGTCGGCGATGCGTTCGGACAACGTCCCGTCGGCCTTGCCCGGAAAGACCCGGTTGAGGTTCTTGCCGTCGGCGGGGGAGTAGTAGATCGTCCGCGCGAGATACGACGGCATGTTGGCCACGTGCACCATGATCACGGTGCCGGCGAGCGTGTTCGGATCGATCGCCCCGCGCATGCGCTGCAGCGCGAGCACCGGCGTGTATTCCTGTCCGTGCACGCCGGCCGTCATCGCCAGCACGGGCCCGGGCCGTGCGCCATGAATCACGGTGACCGGAATGGTCGTCCCTTGATCTCCGGGTCGTGCGGCCACCTGCAGCGTGCCGGATGCTGTGGTTCCTGGTGCTGCGCTGACCGGGCCTACATTGAAGGGTGACTGCGCCGCAACCGGCGGCGTCGCTGAGAGTACCAGGCAGACAAGGACGGGAATCGCGCGCATGATGTCGCCTCCGATGGCTTGTGAGCCCGAAACTCCTGAATTTATTCCGGCAGCGTGGCGATGATCCGTTTGGGGTCGAGTCTCCAGACGTTCGTGGCCCGCAGGTTCGACAGCCATACGGACCCGTGCCCAAACCGGATGGCATCGCCGCCAGGGCCCTCGAATTGCTGGACGACCTTGTTGGTCGCCACGTCGATCCTGGTGATCGGGAATTCGAACGACGTCACCCACACAGAGCCTTCGCCGACCGAGATCTCCCCGCCGCCTCCCGGAATCCCGCACTGAATCGTCGCCACGACCTTATTGCTCTTCGCATCGATGCGGGACACGCTGCCATCACCCTGGTTGATCGTCCACACGGATCCCTCACCCGTCGTGAGGAACCGGGGCTTCGGGCCGACCTCGATCGACGCCTCGATGACGTTGGTCCTGGGGTTGACGCGAGTGACGAGGTTCTTCTCGCTGCTCGTCACCCACACGGCGTCCTCCCCGAACGCCACCGCGTAGGACCCTGGCGCCACGTAGATCTCCGCGACCGGTTTGTTGGTGGCCGGGTCGATGCGCGCGAGCGTGCCTTTCTTGTCCGTCATCATCCAGAGGCTGCCGGCCCCGGTGGCGAGCCCCCCTTCGGAATCCGGAACACCAAAGGGCAGCGTGGCGGCCGCCTTGCCGGTCTTCAGGTCGAGGCGCGTGACCGTCTTGTCGCCGCAGTTCGGCACCCAGAGCGCACCCAGGCCTGCCGCCAGCCCCGAGCAGGGGCTCTCGCCGACAATGATGGTTTCGACGATCTTGTTCGCGACGGGATCAATGCGCGTGACGCTGTCTTTCGGATAGTTCGAGACCCAGACATGCTCGTCGATCGCGATCCAGTCCGGCACCCCGGGGATATCGAATACCTGGTCGGGTTTCAAACGGGCGATCGGAATCTTGATGCCAGGCGCGCTGATCCCCGGGCGTTTCGGGCGCGGCGGTGTTGCCGTCTGCGACGCTGGCGTCTGTGACCCTGGCGCCTGCGGCGCCGGGGCAGGCGGCTGCTGAGCCGATGCGAGGATCGATCCGACCAGAAAAACGCACGCAAGTGGGGCAAGTGGACGCATATGCGAGGCATAATATCCCCCTCCCCTTAATCGAGTCATGGCAAAGATGCTCAAGCCCAAAACCCTGGTCGCGGTTTCAGCCGCATTGTTCGTCGCCGTCACCGGCCTCCGGCTGCACGGCGCGCAGCGCGCGGCGGCTGTGCCGGTTGCGTCCGCGGCGCAGATTGAATTCTTCGAATCCCACGTGCGGCCGCTGCTGGTCGAGTCCTGCTTTGACTGCCACACGGCCGACGAGAAGGGTGGGCTCCGCCTCGACTCGCGTGAGGCGATGCTCAAAGGGGGCGACTCGGGCCCCGCCATTGTGCCTGGGGACCCCGACGCGAGCATGGTCATGAAGGCCGTGCGCCACGTGCAGGGAGTCTCGAAGATGCCCCGCAGCGCGCCGAAGCTCTCCGACACGCAGATTGCCGCACTCGCGGAGTGGATCAAGATCGGCGCGCCCTGGCCCACCGCCACGGGGCTGGCGGCGGGGTCAGCCGCCGGAGGCACGACGGCCTCCACCGCCGTGCACACCGGCGAGCGGCCGATCGATCCCGCGCTGCGCGAGTTCTGGTCCTTCCAGCCGCTTGCGAAGCCCGCCATCCCGTCCGTCAAGAACACCGCGTGGCCCACGAGCGACATCGATCGCTTCGTACTGGCGCGCATGGAACGCGACGGCCTGGCGCCGGTGGCTGCGTCGAATAAGCGAACGTTGATCCGCCGCGCGACGCTGGACCTCACCGGGCTGCCCGCAACGGCTGACGAGATCGACGCCTTCGAGAAGGACGCGGCGCCTGAGGCGTTCGCCAAAGTCGTCGATCGGCTGCTCGAGTCACCGCGGTACGGAGAAACCTGGGGACGGCTGTGGCTCGATGTCGCGCGGTACGCGGAAGACGACCCGCGCAGCCTGGCCCCCGCGAAGACCGGCTTCGCGCCCTACCCGAACGCGTACCTGTATCGCGACTGGGTGATCAAGGCGCTCAACGACGACCTGCCGTACGACCAGTTCGTGCGCGCGCAGATCGCCGCTGACCACCTGGACGAGAAGTTTCGCGTCCGCCACCTGCCGGCGCTGGGGTTCCTGGGTCTCGGGCCCTGGTATTACGACAACGGCTCCGTCGAGGTGACCCGCGCCGATGAGCGGCACGACCGCGTCGACGTCGTCTCCCGCGGCTTCCTCGGGCTGACCGTCGCCTGCGCGCGCTGCCACGATCACAAGTACGACCCGATCTCGGCGCGCGATTACTACGCGATGTCCGGTGTCTTCCTGAACACCTCGTACACGGAGTACCCGATGGCGCCGGCGTCGGTGGTGGACGAGTACAAAACGCTCGAGAAGAAGATCAAGGACAAGCAGAAACTCCTCAACGAGTTTTCATCCGTCGAAAGCCGGCAGTTGTCCGAGACGCTGGCGTTGCAGTCGGCGAAGTACATGCGCGCGGCCTGGAAGGTGCTCGGCGAGCCGAAGGAAGACGTCGCGAATATTGCCGCCCGCGAGAAGCTCGACTACGAGCTCTTCGACCGCTGGGTCAAGTTTCTCGTCAAGCCGCCCAAGTTCTACCCCAACCTGTCCAAATGGCAGGCCATGGTGAAGGAGGGAGGGTCGGACGACGAGGCGAAGAAGCTTGCGGACGAATTCCAGACGCTGTTGCTCGAGGTGATGTTCGAGCAGCGCGAGCTCAAGGACGAGAACGACATCATCCGGGCGAAAGCGCTGCCCGGCACGAAGAGGAAGGAACGGGCGAACCTGCCGCACGAGTTCGTCACCAATGATGACTTCTGCCCCGGGTGCGGCCTCGAGCTGAAGAGCCTCCCGGCCGATCGCATGCACCTCTGGGTGGACGTCTTCGAGCGCGACCTCCGGGACCCGGCGGACGTCGGCGCACAGGACGGCGGGCGCCCCGGCCTGCTGAACTTTTCAGGCTGGACGCTCGAGCGGTGGCTCGGCGCCGACCGCCGCCGCTACGTCGAGGAGCTGCGCAACGATCTCGTCGCCTTGCGCAAGGCGCTCCCCGAGAAATACGCATACGTCCACGGCGTCCGCGATGTCGAGAAGCCCGTGGAACAGAAGTTCCACATCCGCGGCAACCCCATGCGGGAAGGGGACGCCGTGCCGCGCCGGTTTCTCCAGGTGTTGAGCGCGAGCGAGGGGGTGCCGTTGACGCGCGGCAGCGGCCGGCTGGACCTCTCGGACAACATCCTCAAGCAGCCGATCACCACCCGAGTGGCCGTCAACCGCATCTGGAAATGGCATTTCGGCACCGGCATCGTCGACACGCCGAGCAACTTCGGCAAGCTCGGCGAGCGGCCGACGAACCCTGCACTGCTCGAGTACCTGGCGCAGTCGTTCGTCGACCAGGGCTATTCGATCAAGAAGCTCCATCGGCAGATCATGCTCACCTCCGTGTATCGGCTCAGCGCCGCGGATTCGGCGGCGAACCATGCGAAGGACGCGGGCAACCGGCTGTACTGGCACGCCAGCCGGCGGCGCATGAGCGCGGAACAGATCCGCGACGCCGTGCTCTTCGTGTCCGGCGCGCTCGACCCGAAGATGGGGGGGCCCTCCGTGGCGCTGACACCGTCCACGACGCGCCGCACCGTCTATGGAAAGGTGAGCCGCTACAAGCTCGATCCGTTCCTTCAGCTCTTCGATTTTCCGGCGGCGACGATTTCCGCCGAGCAGCGCTTCTCGACCAACGTGCCGCTGCAGCGCCTGTTCTTCATGAACAGCGATTTCATGCAGCAGCAGGCGGAGCAGATCGCCCAGAAGGTTCAGGAGGAACCGGATAACCAGGCGCGGGTGACCAAGGCGTACCGCATGATCCTCGGGCGGGGGCCGAACGACGCGGAGCTTCTGACCGCGAAAGAGTACCTGTCGGCGGAACCGCTGCGCGCCTACGAAGAGCGGAAGCTGGCCGACGACGCCAGGAAAAAGGAGATCGCGGCCGACCCGAAGAAAGCGCCCAAGCCACCTCCGGCGAAGAGCGACGAGGGGATGAAGATGGAGGGCATGATGGCCGGCGTCATGCCGTCCCCGCCTGGTGGAGAGGCGCCGAAAAAAGCGTTACCGGTCACCCCGCTGGGGCGTTACATCAAGATCCTGCTGAGCTCGTCGGAGTTCATTTTCATAGAGTAGGCCCGAACGTAGGCCCGACCTTCAGGTCGGGCGTGCTGGTGCGTAGGCCCGACCTTCAGGTCGGGCGAGCCGGAAGCTGGAAGCTGGAAGCTGTATGTCCCATAAGTCCTCGTCACCCGTCACCCGCCGTGAAGCGCTCTGCCGTATCGGCAACGGCTTCGGCATGCTCGCCTTCGCCGGCATGGTCGGCGACTCGCTCGATATCGCGAGCACTCTGTCGGCGCAGGGCCAGACGTTCCCCAACGGCGGACTCCACCACGCCGCCAGGGCCAAGCACGTCATCTTCCTGTTCATGAACGGGGGTTTGTCGCAGGTCGACAGCTTCGATCCCAAGCCGATGCTGGACAAGTACGACGGCCAGCCGCTGCCGGGCGGGCCGGTGGCGACGGAGCGGAAGACCGGCGCGCTCATGAAGTCGCCGTTCGCGTTCAAGAAATACGGGCAGTGCGGGATGGACGTCAGCGAGCTCTTCCCGCACGTCGGCAGCTGCGCGGACGACATCTGTTTCGTCCGGTCGGTCCATACCGACATCCCCAACCACGAACCCTCGATGCTGATGATGAACACCGGCCATACACAGGTGGGCCGGCCGTCGATGGGCGCATGGCTGACATACGGGCTCGGCACCGGCAACAACAATCTGCCGGGCTACGTCGTCCTGTGCCCCGAGGTGCCGACCACCGTCGGGCCGCCGCTGTGGAACAGCTCGTTTCTCCCGGCGATGCATCAGGGAACCTTCATTTCGAGCAAGGTGGAGAACAAGAACGAGATCATCGGCAAGGAGTTCGACCCGAAGACGCTCGTGCCGTACATGCACAACGAGAAGCACGCCCTGCCCGAGCAACGGCGCGAGATCGACATTCTCGCCAGGCTCGATCGCATGCGCGGCATCACCGATCCGCAGCTCGATGCGTCGATCCAGGCGATGGAAGTGGCCTATCGCATGCAGACCGAAGCGCCCGACGTCTTCGACATCCGCAAGGAGAGCAAGGCGACGCTGGAGCTGTACGGTCCGGGCAGCACGGCGCGCAGTTCGCTGATGGCCGTGCGGCTCGTGCAGCGCGGCGTTCGGATGGTCCAGGTCTATTACGCGGCGGGGGATCCGTGGGACCACCACGGCAACATTCAGGCGCACCGGAAGAATGCCTTTGATTCCGACCGTCCATTCGCGGCCGTCATCAAGGACCTGAAATCACGCGGGCTCCTGAAGGACACGATCGTGGTCTGCGGCTCGGAGTTCGGGCGCACGCCGGTGTGCGAGGTCGGCAACGGTGGTGAAGGTGCGGCCAACGGCCGCGATCACAACCCGTTCGGCTTCACGATGTGGCTGGCGGGGGGTGGGGTCAAGGGGGGCACCATCTACGGCGCCACCGACGATTTCGGATTCAAGGCGGTCGACAAGCCGGTCCACGTGCATGACATCCATGCAACCGTCCTGCACCTGCTCGGCATCGATCACACGAAGCTCACGTATCGCTACAGCGGCCGTGACTTCCGGCTGACCGATGTCGCAGGCAAGGTGCTCACCGACATCCTCGCTTAGCCCCGTTTGAGGGGCGCTGGCGCGGCGGCGCCGGACCGCTTCAGGAGCGCGTCGAAGCCGGCCTTGTCCGCCGCCTTGGCATAGGCCTCCTCGGGGGTGGTCAGCTTTTTGGTCACGAGGTCCATCAGGGCGTCATTGAGCGTCACCATGCCGACCCCCTTGCCGACCTGCATCATCGATGCAATCTGAAAGGTCTTGCCTTCACGGATCAGGTTCGTGATCGCCGAGTTGACGATCAGGACTTCCAGCGCCGCGACCCGGCCGCCCCCGATCTTTCGACACAGCGTCTGCGCGATGACCCCCCGCAGCGACTCCGAGAGCATCACGCGGATCTGAGCCTGGCGATCGGCCGGGAACTGGTCGATGATGCGGTCGACGGTGGAGATCGCCGTGGTGGTGTGCAGCGTGCCGAACACCAGGTGCCCCGTCTCAGCGGTCTCTATGGCGATCGCGATGGTTTCCAGGTCGCGCATCTCACCCACGAGAATGATGTCGGGATCTTCCCGAAGCGCGGCGCGCAGCGCGTCCTTGAACGATCGCGTATGCGTGTGCACCTCCCGCTGGTGGATCACACAGCGGTTGGTCTCGTGCACGAACTCGATGGGATCCTCGATGGTGATGATGTGATCGGTGCGCGTGCGGTTGATGTAGTCCACCATCGCACAGAGGGTCGTCGACTTGCCGGAGCCGGTGGGGCCCGTCACGAGCACCAGGCCTTTCGTCAGGTGGCAGAGCTGGAGGATATGTGGCGAGAGGCCCAGTTGTTCGGCCGTGAGGATCTTGGTCGGGATGATCCGAAAGACGGCCCCCATCCCCTTGCGGTCCATGAAAATGTTGCCGCGAAAACGCGCAAGGCCTTCGATCTCGTACGCGAAATCTGAATCGTGGCGCTGTTCGAATTCGGCGCGGTTCTTTCCCGGGATGATGTCGGCCAGAAGTCGCGTGACGTCGGCGGGGCTCAAACGCGGGGCGTTGGCGTCGAGCGGAAGCATCTGGCCGTCTTTGCGGATCATGGGCGGCAGATCCACGGAGATGTGCAGGTCGGAGGCCCCGGCGACGCACATCGCCCTGAACAAGTCGTCAATCGCGGGTGCGGTGGCCCCCGAGAAGTGCTGCGGGACCGCGGGCGCCTCCAGCGGCTGACCTGGCCCCGGCATGAGCCGTTCAGCGTCAGGTGTCGCGCGACGCGCGAGTCCGCGCTCGACGGCCTCGAGAAACAACGCCGGCTGTACCGGCTTGACCAGGTAATCCACGGCCCCGGCGCGCATCGCTTCAGCGGCCGACGCGAAGTCGGCGACGGCCGTCGCCATGATGATCGGGATGGCGGGATAACGGCTCGACACAGTCCGGGCCAGGACGAGCCCGCTCTGGTCGGGGAGTCCGATGTCGAGCACGATGAGGTCCGCAGGCTCGGCCTCGAGGAGCTGGAGGGCTTCGGCGGCCGATGCCGCCTGACGGCATCGATGGCCGGCGCGTTCAAGCCAGTGGGCTTCGAGGCGCAGGATCGCGGGCTCGTCGTCGACCACGACAATATTCACGCCGGTCTCCTGCGACGGGGTGCGCCGACGGTCACCTCGTGGATCATCCTTGTGTGTGTACCACGGAACCGACACTGCCCTGGGTTCCATTCTGAACACCCTCCAGTCAGCCCGGCCGGTCGCTGGTGCAGTCAACCCATATAATCAAGCGCTGTGAGACCTATCAGCAACACCATCCTGGACGTCATCGGCGACACGCCGATGGTCCGCATCCACAGCATCACACGGGACGTCAAGGCGGACGTGCTCGCCAAGATCGAGACGTTCAATCCGGGCAATTCCATCAAGGACCGGATGGCGGTGAAGATGATCGAAGACGCCGAGCAGAAAGGGCTGCTCAAGCCCGGCAGCACGATCATCGAGGGCACATCCGGCAATACCGGGATGGGTCTCGCGATCGCGGCCGTCGTCAAGGGCTACAAGTGCATCTTCACGACGACCGACAAGCAGTCGAAAGAGAAAGCGGACGCGCTCAAGGCCTTCGGCGCCGAGGTCATCGTCTGCCCGACCAACGTCGATCCCGAAGATCCGCGCTCCTACTACTCGGTCTCGTCGCGCCTCGAGTCCGAGGTGCCGAACTCGTGGAAGGCGAACCAGTACGACAACCTGTCGAACACCCAGGCCCACTACGAGCAGACCGGTCCCGAGATCTGGGAGCAGACCGGTGGCAAGATCGACCACCTCGTCGTCGGCGTCGGGACCGGCGGCACGATCAGCGGTGTCGGGCGCTATCTGAAGGAGAAGAATCCGAAGATCAAGGTGTGGGGGGTCGACACCTACGGATCCATCTTCAAGAAATACAAGGAGACCGGAATCTTCGACAAGAACGAGATCTATCCCTACAGCACCGAAGGGATCGGCGAGGACTTCCTGCCGCAGAACGTGGACTTCAGCGTCATCGACCATTTCGAGAAGGTCACCGACAAGGACGCGGCGCTGATGACCAGGCGGATCGCGCGCGAAGAGGGGATATTTGCCGGCAACTCAGCCGGTTCCGCGATGGCGGGCGTGATCCAGTTGAAGGAGCACTTCAAGGAAGGAGAGGTGGTCGTCGTGATCTTTCACGACCACGGGTCCAGGTACCTGGGGAAGATGTTCAACGACGACTGGATGCGGGAGAAAGGCTTCCTCGAGAAGTCCGGCATGACGGCCCGCGATCTCGTGGCGTCGCGGATCTCGGGTGAGCTGTTCGCGGTGGAGGCCAACCGGCCGGTCGAGGAAGCGGTGCGCGTCATGAGCGAGCACGATTTCTCGCAGATCTCCATCACCCGCGACGGCCGCGTCGTCGGATCGTTGAACGAGACGCACCTGTTCGACGAGTTCCTGAAGAATCCCGGCATCAAGACGCAGCCGGTCGACTCGATCATGCAGCCGGCATTTCCGTTCGTCGATATCTCCACCCCGGTCGACCTGCTGTCGACGATGATCACGCCGCAGAACCCGGCCGTCCTGGTGCGGGATTTCAAGACCGACAAGAATTTCATCATCACCCGCTCGGACGTCATCCGGGTCCTCTGTTAACCGCAAACGTAAAGAAGGCCCCCCATGGCGACGATCGACAGCGGACGCGACATCCTGACACTCATCAATGTCTTTACTGTCAAATCGGAGAATCAACAGAAACTTGTCGACCTGTTGATCGAGGCGACCGAGCAGACGATGAAGCGGCAGGCCGGATTCATATCGGCGACCGTTCATCGGGGTCTCGACGGGACGAAGGTCGTGAACTACGCCCAGTGGCGGAGTAAGCAGGACTTCGAGGCGATGAGACAGAATCCGGAGGCGCGTCCGCACATGGAAGCCGCAGCCGCCCTCGCCACTTTCGATCCGATCCTCTGCGAAGTCACAGAGTCCATCAGCGTGAAGTGAGTTCCCTGAAGGCACACGGCCGGGAGGAGTTTCGTATGGTGACATCGACCCTCAGAGCTCAGTACGAAACGTTCCGAAGATACTGGCCGTTCGCTGCCGGCGGCCTTGTGAGTCCAGGTTTGGCCAGAGTCCTGACGCAATGGATGCCGCTTCATTTCGCCGCTGGCATCGTGGCGTTCACGATCTTTACAATCGCCAGTTGGCTGTTCCTGCGGACCTCTTCACGAGCCCGGCAGGACGGCCAGCCAGGCTTGGGCAGAAGCCTGATGGCGGGACTGGCAAGCGGATTGGTGATCGGGGTGATTACGTACCTGGTCCCTTGGCAGTAGGGCTCCACTCGATCATGCGGCCGGCTTTTCCGTTGGTCGATATCTCCACCCCGGTCGACCTGCCCTGAGGGCAGACAAAAGGATCGCGCCGGTCTGCCCACACTGGGTCCTCTGGTTATACTATCGGTATGAAGACAGCGGTGTCGCTTCCAGATCGCGTATACCTTGATGCCGAGCGATACGCGAGGCGGGCTCGGAAATCCCGGAGCCAGCTCTATGCGGAAGCGCTGTCCGAGTACCTCGCGCGTCATGCGCCTGACGAAGTCACGGAGGACATGAACGCGGTCGTCGACCAACTCGGAGAGTCCGGATCCGATCCGTTCGTCGCCAGTGCGGCACGGCGCGCACTCAAGAGCGTCGAGTGGTAGACGTCACTCAAGGCGAAGTCTGGTGGGCCGACTTGCCGGAACCTGCCGGGTCTGGCCCTGGGTTTCGCCGGCCGGTCGTGGTCGCGCAAGGAAATCCCCTGAATCGGAGCCGGATCGCGCCAGTCGTGTGCGTGCCCCTCACGAGCAACATCGTCTGGGCTGGAGCTCCGGGCAACGGCCGGCCAAGGCGACGGGCTTGCCCAAAGACTCGGTGGCGAATGTGTCGCAGATCATTGCTCTTGATCGGTCTCTCTTCACGGAACAAGCTGGGCGACTCACATCGAAGCACTTGACGCAGGTTCTTCACGGCATAGATGTCATGCTTGGCCGATGAGCCGCCAACAGGTAGGAGACAGATGACGACAACACTCTCAGTACTGATGATGTTTCTCACGCTGACTGCGCCAGCATCCCCCTCGCAGTCGGCGCCGCCGGAGAAGCCGGCGCCGACCCTGGCCGGGACCTGGCAGTTCGAAGTTACCCATTCCGCGGGCGTGAGCACGCCGACCGTCACGATCACCCAGGCTGATGGAAAGCTGGCGGGCAAGTACGCCGGCAGCTACGGCGAGTCACAGCTGGCCGGAACGATCAAGGGAGCGAACTTCACGTTCACCGTCGAGATCGGGACCGATCAGACGGTCACGGTGATCTACACCGGCACCCTGGCGGCTGACGCGGTCAAGGGCAGTGTCTCGCTTGGCGAGATCGGCTCGGGGACCTTCACAGGCAAGCGAAAGTAGCCAGAACGGCCTCCCCAGGTCGGCCGTAAGTTGCGGGCCCGGCACGTGTTATCCTTTGACGGACGGTCGCTTGGGCGGCCTTTTTCTTAATGACTCAGAGCCCTGTTGAATTCACGCTCGAGCTTACCCCTCGAGCTCGCGTGGACGTCATCGACGTTCGGCGCGTCATCGCTGCGCAATTTGGCGATGCGCTCGAAGACTATCCCCGTGCGCTCTGTTGCTCGTTTCACACGACGGCCGGGTATCTCGACCGCGGCGTCGCCGCGCGCCTCAAACACAATCACGCCGACGTCATGCCCTACATCAACGTCTTCCGGACCATGTTTCCGGAGGGCGCCGGGTACGAGCACGACAAGCTCGACCGCCGGACGGAACTGACCGATGAGCAGCGCCCGCGCGAGCCGCTCAATGCGCACTCGCACCTGGCGTTCATGGCCGGCGCGCTGCGCAGCTGCGTCTCGTATCCCAACGGCCGCGGTGAGCCGATTGCATTCGTGGATCTGGACGGCGTACACAAGGGACACGTCCGACAGAGGCGCACCACCGTCCTCGGCTATTCCGGCGAGGAAACCGTCGCCCAGTCCCGCATCGTCGTCCCGGTCTCGGGCCACTCGGTCGACTCGGTCAACCTGAAAGACCCGAACCTCGGGGTGTACGACACCTGTGCACAACTGGTGGCGGAGCACGGCGTGACCAAGGGACGGCTGCGTCTCACGCTCGCGCCAGGCGAACACCACGCGGGCCTGACGGTCAATGAATACGAAACGCTGCTGATGCGACACGACCTTCGCGAGGTCCTGCGCGATCCACTGAGGTTCATGGCCGAGAAGGCCGGCCACATGCTCGGGAACCCGCGCGCGATCCCGGCCAAGACACTCGATTACGCGAAATACGATCTCGTCCGCGTCTTCAACACGATGGTGGACGTGATGGGGCTGCGCGAGTCGATGGTGGAGAGCGTCCTGTCACGAGCCATCGCCGTGCCCGCGGCCCGTTTCCTTCGCATGAAGCGTTCGGTCAGCCTGCTCGTCTCCGACCGCGCCGAAGAGGGCAAGGGGGCGATTGTCGAAGGCACCTA
>DATLXP010000155.1:0-19353 GCA_035575695.1 Vicinamibacterales bacterium | reverse complement strand
CCGACTGATAACCCAGTGAGCCAGTTATTCGATTCGCTCAGGCGCGGTCGTCGCGTCCAGGCTGGCGCGCCGCGCACGGCGGGACGCGCCGCGCACGGCGAAGCGGTGCTCGCGACGCTCGGATACATGCCCGTCCGGCGTGCGAGCAACAGGGCACGGGTCGCCTGGCTGCTGATCGTCGCCGGGGTTCTGGGCGCCTGCTACGTGGGATGGCAGGTGCTTCGAGGGGCGCCGTCGACGGATGGCGGTTCCCAGGTGACGACCGGCGCGCCGATGTCAACACCCGCCACCGCACCAACGACGCCGTGGGCGCCGCCGGTCACGCCCCCCGACCAGATGACGCGTCCGCAGCCCTCGGCCGGCACGCCGCAAGTTTCGGCAGGCACGCCGCTGCCGCCCCCCACGGTTCCCACGCCGGAGGTGGTGCGGCCCGTGCCCGCGAAGCCTGAAGCGGCGAAACCGGAGTCACCGAAACCGCAGGTGCCAACCCCGCTGGCGCCCCAGCCGGCGGCTCCCGTCGTGCCGAAACCGCCCGCGCCAGTCGTGACGAAGCCGCCTGCGGCAGTGATGACGAACCCTCGCCCGTCAGTGGTGCCGCTGTCTCCCGCGCCAGTAGTGCCGAAACCGGTTGCCCCCTCGGTCAACAAGCCGCCCGCGCCAGTCGTGGCGAAGCCGCCCGCGTCAGTGGTGCCGACGTCTGCTGCGCCAGTGGTGGCGAAACCAGTTGCCCCATCGGTCACCAGGCCTCCCGCGCCAGTTGCGGCAGCGCCGCCCGTCAACCCGACGGTGAAGCCCACCCTCCCGTCGCCGATAGCGCCGACGGCGAAGCCCACGGCCACCCCGCCGGTCGCCCCGACGCTGAAGCCCGCGGTCCCGTCACCGGTCGCATCGACGGTGAAGCCCACGGTCCCGCCGGTGTCGGCCCCCGTCCCGGCGCCAAAGCCTGAAACGGTGAAGCCGCGTGCTGAGCTCGTTCCTCCGCCGATCACGCCAGCGCCCAAAGTCGATGCAGCACCGCGCCGATCGCCGACTGCCGTCGCCAGGCCCCCAGCGCCGGCGCGTGTGATGACCGACAGCCCGCGTCCAACCGGGCCGAACGACGATTTCAACATGGCGATCTACCACCAGCGAGCCGGGGATTTCGAGAACGCACTCTTGAAGTACCGGGCCGTGCTGCAGCAGAACGAGTTGAACGCGCAGGCGCACAACAACCTCGGCCTTCTGTATCTGAGCAAGGGCGTGCATGACGACGCGGTGCGAGAGCTGCAGCGTGCGGTGATCATCGATCCGCGTTACACGACCGCCCACATCAACCTGGGCGTCGCGTTCATGCGACTGAACCGCATGGATTCGGCGGCCGCCGAGTTCCGCTCCGTCCTTGCCACCGAACCGCGCAATGTGGACGCGCTGATCAACCTGGCTCTCGTGGAGACAGCGACCGCCTCGCCCGAGCGTGCCAAGGATCTGCTGCTGCAAGCGCTCGTCATCGCTCCGCGAAGCGCGGCGGCCCATTACAATCTCGCCGTGCTCTTCGACCAGGCCGGCGAGGTCGCTCGCGCGGTCGAACATTACCGCGCGTTCCTGTCGAACGCGGGCCCGGACACTTCCGCACGCGCGCCCGACGTTCGCACACGGCTCGACGCGCTTTCCAGACGCTAGGACGCCCATGTCAGAGCCCTCGTCAGAGATTGACGCGCTGCTGCAGGAACATCGGAGCTTTCCGCCGTCGGACGCGTTTCGGCAGCAGGCGAATATGGCCGATCCCGCCGTGTACCAGCGTGCTGCGAACGACCCGGAAGCGTTCTGGGCATCGATGGCCGCCGAGCTGGAATGGATCACGCCATGGGACACGATCCTCCAGTGGGACCCGCCCTACGCGCAGTGGTTCGTCGGTGGCAAGCTGAACGCAAGCGCGAACTGCATCGACCGTCACGTGCGCACCGCCCGGCGCAACAAGGCCGCGCTCATCTGGGAAGGGGAGCCCGGAGACCGCCGCACGCTCACGTACTGGGACCTCTATCGGGAGGTCAGTGCATTCGCGAATGTGCTGAAGGGGCTGGGCGTTACGCGCGGAGACCGCGTGGCGCTGTATCTGCCCCTCATCCCCGAGCTCGCCATCGCGATGCTCGCCTGCGCACGCATCGGGGCGGTACATAGCGTCGTCTTCGGAGGTTTCAGCGCCGAGTCGTTGCGCGATCGGATCAATGATGCGCAGGCGGTGCTGCTGGTCACCGCCGACGGCGGGTACCGGCGTGGGCAGATCGTGCCGCTGAAACAGATGGCCGACGAAGCGCTGCGCGACACGCCGTCAATCAGGCACGTCGTCGTCGTCCAGAGGCAGGCCGGCACCCCCTTTCCCGTGCATGTCACGGAGGGGCGGGACCACTGGTACCACCGCCTGATGCAGGACGCCTCGCCCGAGTGCGCGCCAGAGGCGATGGACGCCGAGGACATGCTCTACATCCTCTACACGTCCGGCACGACCGGCAAGCCGAAGGGGATCGTGCACACCACGGGCGGTTACCTGACTGGCACCTACGCGACGACGAAGTGGGTGTTCGATCTCAAGGAAGACGACGTCTACTGGTGCACCGCCGACATCGGCTGGGTCACGGGGCACAGTTACGTGGTCTACGGACCGCTCAGCAACGGCGCCACGGTCCTGATGTACGAAGGCGCTCCCGACTGGCCGGAGAAGGATCGATTCTGGGACCTCATCGAGCGCCACGGGGTCACGATCTTCTACACCGCCCCCACCGCCATCCGCGCCTTCATGCGCTGGGGCACCGAGTGGCCGGCGAAGCACCCGATGACGACGTTGCGCCTGCTCGGCTCGGTCGGGGAACCGATCAACCCCGAAGCGTGGATCTGGTATCACGAGAACATCGGTCGCGAGCGGTGCCCGATCGTCGACACCTGGTGGCAGACCGAGACGGGGGCGATCATGATCTCGCCCCTGCCTGGCATCACCAGTCCCAAGCCGGGCTCTGCCACGCACCCTTTTCCAGGCATATCAGCCGAGATCAGGGACGGCGAGGGCAACCGGGTGGAACGCGGAGGCGGGCTCCTCGCCCTGACGAAACCGTGGCCGTCGATGCTTCGGGGGATTTACGGCGATCCCGAGCGCTTCGCGAACACCTACTGGACCCGATGGCCCGACGGCGCGTACTTCGCCGGCGACGGCGCGCGGCGCGACGACGACGGCTTCTACTGGTTGCTGGGCCGGGTCGATGACGTCCTTAATGTCGCCGGACACCGCCTCGGAACCATGGAAGTGGAGAGCGCGCTCGTCGATCATCCAAGCGTCGCGGAGGCGGCTGTCGTGGGGCGAGCCCACGAGATCAAAGGGCAGTCGGTCGCGGCCTTCGTCACCGTGAAAGAAGGCGTGACGCCGTCGTCCGCACTGATGGACGAGCTCAAGGCGCATGTCGTCAAGAAAATCGGCGCGATCGCGCGGCCTGACCAGATTCTGTTTGCGGCAGATCTGCCCAAGACGCGTTCAGGCAAGATCATGCGCCGGTTGCTGCGTGACATTGCCGAGGGGAAGACGCTCGGCGATACGACGACGCTGGCGGATCCAGCCGTCGTGGCACGGCTCAAGTCGGAGTACGAGGAAAAGGAAGGCTGACCGCTACGCGCCGTGGTCGCGCGTCCGCTTGTATTCTTCGATGTGCGCCCGGTCGATGTGAAAGCGCCGCCCGCGGCGCGAGGCGCGGAGAACGCCGCCGCGCATCAAGTTCACCACGTCTTTGGCGCTTATGCCGAGCAGCGTGGCCGCGCTGAGGATTGTGACCGAGGTCGGCGCCAGCGCCACCCGCTCCGTCCGGTTGCCGCCATCCAGCTTTCCGCGGAGAACCGCCGCCTCCGCTTCCGCGATGACGTACCCCGCGTCCATGTCCGCCTGGACGAGGTCCGATCCCACTGCCGCAGCGCTCACGGTGACCCGAACAAGCGTGTCTGTCTTGTGGTCGCTGAGCTGCAGCCGCTGATAGACCATTTCGCGGAAGCGCGTCGCGAGGATCGCGGCCTGGTCGAGCGCCGTTTCCGGTAGTAGCACCGCGATCGCGTCTTCGCCGTACCGCGCCACCCAGTCGTGGTTCCTGAAGAATCGCCGCGCCAGGATGCCGAGGCGTTCGAGGAGCCGATCGCCCGCCCCATACCCCTGCCCCTTGTTGACCTCCGAGAGGTTGTCGACGTCGAACAGCAAAACCGAGATGCCGTGTTCGTAGCGATTGGCGCGCGCGGTCTCCTGCTCCAGCGCCAGCCGGAACACCGCGGTCGAGATCAGCGTTGTCAGCGGGTCGCGCACGCATGCGCGCCCACCTTCCCGCTCGGAGTACGCCGCGACGATCTCGAAGGCCGCGCTTCGCACGGCGTGTGCGACGAGCGGCCAGGGTTCCGAGGTCGCACCGATGACCTCGTCGAGGGCGAGCTCGTCCAGCACGATCCGCTCCGAGCGGGTGGATCGAATGCACGATCTGCCGGACCGTCAATGCATCCGTGACCCGGCAGAGGTCGTGGAGCATGCCTCGGCGGGTATCGAGGCCGCCGGCCTCAGTCGTCGAGGCAAAGAGCGTGACGAGGATCCCCGCGCACTCGTGCCAGCCATGCGCATCGAGTCCGCCGCTGGAACCGAGCGTGCCGGCGATGTCCTCTGTCAGCCCCACCTGGTGCTCGCGCATGGCGGCGGCGACACGGCCACGAAGGTGGTGCGGTATTTCGAAAAGGTGACGGTCAGTCATCCCGGTTCGGCATCGTATCGTCTTTGTCGGCTCATTTGTCGGCTCAAACGGGCGCATCCTGCAGGGCTGTGAACCGCTGAGCTTGCCGATGCCCCGTCGAGCGCGTCTAATAATAAGTTCCCTTACCTAACGTGCGGAGTCGCATCCGCCGAGAAACAGATCATCCATGGGCAACGCCACCGGTATTGAGCTTGGGCCGGACTCGTGCGTCCTCGTCGCTGCCCGCGCGGGCGCGACCGGGGCGGAGGTGTCCGCGGTCCATGTCATCGAGCCGGCTGATTTTCCTGCCGCCGGCGTCGCGCTGACGGAGGCGCTCAGGGGCGCGAGGCACCAGAAGAAGTTCCCGCGCCGCGCCCGAGTGGTGCTCTGGTCGCTCGAACAGCCCGCCTCGATGCAGGATGCCGCCGTGCGCTCGGCCACCCGCCCTCTGCTTGCCGCCGGATTCAGGGTCGAGGCGGTGCTGAGCCCGACGCAGGCGTTGGCCGCCGTCGCGTCGGCGCGCGGGCGCCGGACCGACGGGGCGACCGCCTGGCTCTCCATCAATACCCACGGCGCCGCCATCGTTATTGTTCGCGGATCGGACACGCTGTTCGCGCGAACGCTCAGCTGGACGTACTGCACGGGCTCGATCTCGGTTCGAGAGCAGTTGCTGCAGCGGTATACGTTCGTATCCCACATCGCGCCCGAGTTGAAGGCCGGGATGGCGATGGTACGGGCCCGGGACGGCGTCGTCGTCGACACCGTGGTGACATGTGGCGACCTGCCGGATCTCCGGTCGCTGACGATGCCCCTGATCGAGGAACTGGACCTCGAGGTCGAGACCCTCGATTCGTCAGCAGGTCTGCATGCGGTGGGGAGCGCCTCCGAGGATCGCTTCGCCGAGTGGGCGCCGACCATCCGTCTCGCGTGTGCCGCCGCGCTCCTGCCCGTCCGCCGCGCGTCGACGCGGCGTCCGCTGGCGGTCGCGGCCACGGTCATGATCGGCATCGTGGGGCTCGCCGGGTATGCCACTGGCAGTCGCTCGACGGTATACCCGGTCGATCTCCGTATCGACACCCTGCCGGCCGTCGCCCGGGATATGCCGGCCGGTGTTCCGGACACGCCGGCCCCCACGTCCTCATTGCCACCGCCGAAGGTCGAATCGCGTGCGCTCCCTCCCTTGCCCACGCCACCGCCCGTGGTTCAGGAGCCTGTCGCGACGGCGCCGGCCGTGATCCAGGAGCCTGCGTTACAGGCGCCGCCAACGAAGCAACGGCCAATCCGTCCCCGGTCCAGACCGGCACCAGCGGCATTGAAGGCCCAGGCGCCTCTCCTCCATCCAGTGCCGCGAGTGACGTCGATTCTCATCGGATCAGGGCGTCGCCTGGCGATGATGGACGGCGGCATTGTCAGTGTGGGTGATGCGGTCGGCCCGCGTGTGGTCTTGCGCATCGACTCCGAGGCCGTGATCCTGCAGGATCCGTCGGGTGCCGAAGTACGGGTCGTGCTTCGGCCGGCCGTTGCGGATGGGGTAGAATCAACGCCCTTTGCCGCGGGGGGCCGCCCTCACGCGTCGGTAGACGGCGACTGGCGCAGGGAAGGATAAGGGTGCGCAAGAAGATCGGGGAATGCCTCATACAGGCAGGGCTCATCACGGAGGAAGATCTCCAGGTCGCCCTCGCTGAGCACAAACGGTCCGGCGAACGCGTCGGGGCGGTCCTCGTGCGCCTGAACCTCGCCACCGAAAAGCAGATCACCAAGGCGCTCGCGTATCAGCTCGGTTTCCCATGCGCGAGCCTTGGTGAGGATCCTCCCGACGCCACCGCGATCGTCCTCATTCCCAAGGAAGTCGCGCTCAAACGCGTGTGCGTCGCCGTGAGACTCGAGAAGAACCTGCTCACGGTGGCGATGTCGGACCCGCTCCTGTTCAGCCTGGTGCAGGACCTGGAGTTCCAGACCGGTTATCGCATCAAGCAGGTCGTCGCGCCGCGCACCGACATCCTCGAATCGATCGAGAACGGGTACCCGGACAAGGCGCTCGCCAAGATCACAGGCGCTGGGAACGCCGGCCTCGTCGCGCCGGCGAGCCAGACCTCGCGCGGCCCGCGCAGCGGCAGCCAGGATGCCGGCACCGCCGGGTCGCTGATGAGGCGTCCCGACGACGACGTATTCGAGCAGCCGACATCGTCGTTGTCGGGTCCACGCGACGCCGGCGACTCGGCCCCCATCATCGATCTCGTGGACCTGGTCGTGAACAGCGCGATCACCAGCCGCGCGAGCGACGTGCACGTCGAACCGATGGAGAAGGGGGTGCTCGTTCGCCATCGCCTCGACGGTCTGTTGAAGGAGGTCATGGACCTCCCCCAAGTGGGTCCACGAAGGCCTCGTCGCGCGCATGAAGATCATGGCGGGGATGGACATTGCAGAGAAGCGGCTCCCGCAGGACGGCCGGCTCCGAATCAAGACCGAGGACGGCAAGGATGTGGACTTCCGGGTGTCGACCCTCCGCACCCTGTTCGGCGAGAAGATCGTCATGCGCGTCCTCGACCACCGCAAGGGTGCGCCGCCGCTCGAGGAGCTCGGGCTCTCGGCGGCCTCGATGGAAGAGGTCCGTCACTTCCTGAAGCATCAGCACGGCATGATCCTCGTTGTCGGTCCCACGGGCAGCGGAAAGACGACAACCCTGAGCTCGGCGATCACGTCGATCAAGTCGGGTAAGACCAACATCATCACCATCGAGGATCCGATCGAGTACCAGATCCCGGGCGTGAATCAGACCCAGGTGAACGAGAAGGCCAAGCTCACGTTCGCGACGGCGCTCCGCGCGATCCTGCGCCAGGACCCCGACGTCGTGCTCGTCGGGGAGATCCGGGACCAGGAGACAGCCAAGATCGCCATGCAGGCGGCGCAGACGGGCCACCTCGTGCTCTCGACGCTGCACACCGACGATGCGCCGTCGACCATTACACGGCTGATGGACATGGGGCCTACGTCATCGCGTCGGCGCTCGTGGGTGTCATCGCGCAGCGTCTCGTGCGGCGGCTCTGCGTCACGTGCCGTCGGCAGTACACGCCGGAAGGTGACACGCTGCGATCTCTGAACATCTCCGAAACCGACGCGGCGAAGTTCGTCTTCTATCGCGCGGTCGGGTGCGAGGAGTGCAATCACACCGGTTACCGTGGCCGGATAGCCCTGTATGAAGTGATGCGGGTGAGCGACAAGGTCCGCCGCATGATCGCCCAGCGGGGCGGTGAAGACATGGTTCGCGAAGCGGCCATCGGCGCCGGGATGATCACGCTCGGCGAGGACGGGCTCGCCAAGGTGAAGACCGGCGTGACGACCGCCGAGGAATTGCTGCGCGTCGTGACCGAAGTGTCGCAAATGCGGACGTTGTGCCCGGGGTGTGGCGGGGCCGTCGCGGTCGACTTCATGGCGTGCCCGCACTGCGGCCAGCGCCTCAACGCCGGCTGCGCCGAGTGCGGACGGTCGTTGCAGCCCGGCTGGAATTTCTGCCCGTTCTGTACGACGAATGCCGCGCCCGCGAAGACGTCCAAGAAGAAGCTGCGGGACCAGAACAAGCCTCTCGAGCTGCCGGCCTCGAACGTCACCGAGTTCAAGAACAACCAGAATCGTTGAAGACCTACTACGATCTGCTCACGCTTGAGCCGTCGGCACCGGCCGAGGAAATCAAGCGTGCCTTTCGGCGGGAAATCGCCCGTTACCACCCGGACAAGGTCCAGCACCTCGGGTCCGAGTTCCAGGAGATTGCGGCATCCCGCGCGGCGTCGCTCACTGAGGCGTACCGCATCCTCATGGATGGGGACCTGCGCCGCCGCTACGACGAGTCGTTGTCGGACGGAGGCGACACACCCGAGCCGCCGCCACCCCGTGAGCCAGGGAAGCCAGCGCCGCAGGCCGAGGCCCCACAACCCCAGGCGCCTGCCGCGCCGGTGCCGTCCGTCGACACGCGCTTCAGCCGGGATCGCACATCGGGCCACGATTTCCTGCGGAGGGCGGTTCTCGCGCGGGTGGGTACTGCGCTGGCGTCGCTCAGCGCTCTGCCCCTGACCATCCAGGGCTTCGACGCCGCGTTTGCCATCAAGGGCCGAAAGGCGCTGTTCAAGAAGCCAGAGCCCAACGTCAAACTTCTCCTGCGAATCGTGCCGCTGGTCGACGGTGCCGCGGTGGAGGACGCCTGGATGCCTGCGGCGCGTGCGGGCACCGCGAACGAGACGCTGTGCCTGCTCCTCCTGGGGTCGGGCATGGCCGCGGCCCGCGATCTCGCGGCCACGATCTCCGAGATGCGCCGGAAGTCTCGCCAGGCGGGCCCGCTCCTCATTCCCGTGGACATGAGAGACTGGGACGCGCTTCTGCCCCCCGAGACACCCATGGCGGTCCGGTCTCTTCTCGAACGGCTCCGCCAGGGGGATTAGGGGAACTCCGGCGCAGCGCCGGACGTAAACACTGGCGATCGTCCGACTGCCCGACCGCCGATGACCGACTGACGACTGCCTTATGTCTCTGATTGAAACGCGCGATCTCTGGAAAACGTACGTCATGGGAGACGAGGAGATCCACGCGCTCCGCGGCGTCTCCATCGTGATCGAGCGCGGCGAATACGTCGCGATCATGGGGCCGTCCGGCTCGGGAAAGTCGACGCTCATGAACCTGATCGGCTGTCTCGACACGCCGTCCAAAGGCAGCTACCTCCTGAACGGCAAGGAGGTCGCTCTGATGAATGACGACGCGCTGGCGCAGATCCGCAACGAGGAGATCGGGTTCGTGTTTCAGACGTTCAACTTGCTGCCGCGTGCCACGGCGTTGCACAACGTCGAGCTGCCGTTGATCTATGCCGGGGTGTCCGGCAAGGTGCGCCAGGAGCGGGCGCGGCAGGCGCTCGACAAAGTCGACCTGATCCCGCGCGCGTCGCACCGGCCCAACGAGCTCTCCGGCGGGCAGCGTCAGCGCGTCGCCATTGCGCGCGCCCTCGTCAACGACCCCTCAATCTTGCTGGCCGATGAACCAACGGGGAATCTGGATTCGAAGACCGGCAACGAGATCATGGGCGTGTTCGATCGGTTGCACCAGGGCGGAAACACCATCGTCGTCGTCACGCACGAACCAGAAATCGCCGCGTATGCGCACCGGGCCATTCACATCAGGGACGGACAGGTGGAGAAGGACGTGCGACGCGCGGCGTAACACAAAACGCCCCGGCGATCTGCAGTGCGCGTGCCCCTTTTCAGCCGGTCGGAATCGCTTGGGATTGCGCGCAACACGACCGTCGTGTTGTCGATCCTTCAATACTCAAAAAACAGAAATATTCTGTGGAACTCTGTGCCTCTGTGGTGAAGTTGCCGTCCACGAATTCAACCACAGAGTCACAGAGGTCCACAGACACGGCCGAGTCGCTCAGAGATTCTGCATTCTGCGTTTCTTTTCAGACCGCGGCGTAATGCTCCGGAGAGATCTCGCGCAGCGGAGCGTTTCGATCGAACGTCGTCGCGTCGAGGATGACACGGTTGCGCGCGACGGTGGGATCGGGCACCGGTATCGCTGACAGCAAGGCTTGCGTGTAGGGATGCGCCGGAGCCGCGAAGAGCGCCTCCGCCGTTCCCCTCTCCACGATTCGTCCCAGATACATCACCGCCACGCGACTGCAGATGTGGCGCACGAGGCGAAGGTCGTGCGCAATGAACAGGTAGGTCAGCTTCAACCGATCCTGCAGGTCCATCAGCAGGTTCACCACCTGGGCCTGCACCGAGACATCCAGCGCCGACACCGGTTCGTCCGCAATGATCAGCGACGGATTGAGCGCAAGCGCGCGCGCGAGGCCGATCCGCTGCCGCTGACCGCCACTGAACTGATGTGGATAGCGGGTCAGGTGCGACGGGTCCAGCCCCACCAGGTCGAACAGCTCGCTCACGCGGGCGAGACGCTCAGCCTTCGTGCCGATGCGGTGGATGACGAGGGGCTCTTCGACGATCGTGCCGACCCGCATGCGCGGATTGAGGGACGAATACGGGTCCTGGAACACGATCTGCATTTCCCTGCGCGCCTGCCGCAACCGCGATGTCGAGAAGGCGAGAACGTCTTCGCCGCGGAAGCGGACTTCGCCGGATGTCGGCTCGATGAGCCGCAGGATGCAGCGGCCGGTCGTCGTCTTGCCGCTGCCCGATTCGCCGACCAGGCCGAAGGTTTCCCCCTCTCCGATCTCGAACGTCACGTCGTCCACGGCGCGGACCGGTGTCGCGGTGCCGAAGATCCCCTTCGTCCGCGTGAATTCCTTCGTGAGGTGCCGGACTTCGAGAAGTGGGGTCATCAGTCCGACTCCACCGCAGGACCGTGCAGGTAGCATTTCACTGTGTGTGGCGTCTCCTCGCGTTGTGCGCTGTCCATCTGAATGACTGTGTCGCCAGGGTGGGCGGTGGGGCACGGCTCGAACCGGTGCGGGCATCGCGGGGTGAACGAACATCCCGGTGGAAGCGATCCGAGTGGCGGCACGGTCCCTTGAATGGCGCGCAGCCGCGAACCGGGCGCGCCACCAGGGATCGAGGCGAGCAGGCCCTGTGTGTACGGGTGCATCGGTGCTGCGAACAGCTCTGTCACGGGCGCGTGTTCCACGATGCGGCCCGCGTACATCACCGCCACGCGGTCGGCCATCTCCGCCACGACACCGAGATCGTGGGTGATGAGCAGCAGCGCGAGGCCGAGCTTCTGCTGCATCGATCGCAGCAGCTCGAGGATCTGCGCCTGGATCGTCACGTCGAGTGCCGTGGTCGGTTCGTCGGCGATCAGAAGCTTCGGCTCGCACGCGAGCGCCATCGCGATGAGCGCCCGCTGCCGCAAGCCGCCCGACAACTGGTGCGGGTACTCGGTGACGCGTCGATGCGGCTCCGGGACGCTCACGGCGTCGAGCAGCTCCACCGCCCGAGCCCGTGCGGTGCGTCGCGTGGCCCGGCCGTGCACGCGCAACGTCTCTTCGATCTGGCTCCCGATGGTGAGGACCGGGTTCAGCGCGGTCATGGGCTCCTGGAACACGAAGCCGATCTCGGCGCCGCGGACCCGCTGAATGTCACGCTCGCCGAGCGTCAGCAGGTCGCGGCCGTTGAACGAGACCGTGCCCTTCGCGATCCGGCCAGGCCGGGCCACCAGCTTGATGATCGAGAGCGCCGTCACCGACTTGCCGCTCCCGGATTCCCCGACGATGCACAAGGTCTCGCCGGTGGCGACATGAAAGCTGACGTTGCTGACCGCCGCCACGAACCGGCCTCCGATATCGAATCCAGCCGTCAGGCCGCGGACGTCGAGCAGGGGGGATGCAGGAACGGGGATCTCAGACATCGATTTCCTCGTGCTCGCCGAAGACGGCGCGCATGGCATCCGAGACCTCGCCGACGGTCGCGCGTGATTCGACCGCATGGATGATCGGAGGCACGAGATTGTTTCCGTCGCGCGCCGCGTCCTTTACCGCGTCGATCGCGGACTGCCAGGCCGTCTGGCTTCGCGACGCGCGCACGGTGCGGACGCGTTCCCTCTGGCGCGCTTCGACGTCAGGATCGATCCGCAGCACGTCGATGCCGCGCTCGTCGGTCGTCACGTGGCGATTGACCCCGACGACGATGTCGAGGCCCGCGTCAACGCGCTGCTGGGCGCGATACGCGGAATCCTGGATCTCACGCTGGATGAGCCCCTGCTCGATCGCCGCCAGGGTGCCACCGGCCGCCTCCACGCGCTCGAGAAGTGCCAGAGCGCCTTGCTCGATCTCGTCGGTCATGCGCTCGATGGCGTAGGAGCCGGCGAAGGGATCGGCGGTGTGGGCGACCCCGCTCTCGTGCGCGATGATCTGCTGCGTGCGCAGGGCGATGCGGGCCGATTCTTCCGTCGGCAGTGCGAGCGCCTCGTCGCGGCCGTTGCAGTGCAGGGACTGCGTCCCGCCGAGGATGGCCGCGAGGGCCTGGATCGCAACGCGCACGAGGTTATTGTCCGGTTGCTGGGCCGTCAGCGTGCTGCCCGCCGTCTGCGTGTGAAAGCGAAGCTGCTGCGCGCGGGCGCTGGTGGCCCCGAATTTGTCGCGCATGATGCGCGCCCACAGGCGCCGCGCCGCGCGGAACTTCGCGACCTCCTCGATGAAGTCGTTGTGCGCGTTGAAAAAGAAGGAGATCCGCTGGCCGAAGGCATTCACGTCCAGCCCGGCGTCGCGCGCGGCCTGCACATAGGCGATGCCATTTGCAAACGTGAAGGCCACTTCCTGCACGGCTGTCGAACCGGCCTCCCGGATGTGGTAGCCGCTGATCGAGATCGTGTTCCAGTTGGGGAGCTCCGTCTCGCAATACGCGAAGATGTCGGTCACGATGCGAAGGGACGCACGCGGGGGATAGATATGGGTGCCCCGCGCAACATACTCCTTGAGAATATCGTTCTGGATCGTTCCCGAGAGGCCCGCCTGCGCCACCCCTTGCCGCCGCGCTACCCCGATGTAGAGCGCCAGCAGGATGATGGCGGTCGCGTTGATCGTCATCGAGGTGGAGACACGCCCCAGAGGAATCGCGTCGAACAGTTCGGCCATGTCGTCGATCGAATCGATCGCCACGCCCACACGACCCACTTCACCCGACGCCAGGGGATGATCCGAGTCGTATCCCATCTGCGTGGGAAGGTCGAAGGCGACGCTGAGCCCCGACACCCCTTGACCGAGAAGATACCGATAGCGCTGGTTCGACTCGGCCGCGGTCCCGAAACCCGCGTACTGCCGCATCGTCCACAGCCGCCCCCGGAACATCGTCGGCTGGATGCCGCGGGTGAAGGGAAATTCCCCGGGCAAGCCCACCTGGATCGAGGGGTCCCAGCCGGTCAGGTCGGTTGGGTCTGCGAAGGGGCGGTCCAGGGGCATCGTGGCGTTCATTGTAACCACATGGGACTGATGAGCTGGACACCACAAGATATTGCGGCCCAGCCATTGACACCTACTGGCAGCACCCATACAATGGCGCTGCGTTCCCGCATCCCAAACCCTTTATATGGATAAATTTGGCGCCCGAGCCTTACCGCCCGCCATGGAGGTAGTGCCGTCTCGGGAGACGCCTCCGGTGTCCCAGTCCGGGCGACGCTGAGGAGGTTACGAATGGATGACGTCGTGAATCGGTTGGCTCGCGAGCTCTCCGACGCCATTGCAGCTGTCGTTGCCGAGGACCCGAGAATCGAAGCCTGTCGGGAGCGCGCGCGCGCGGCCGGATTCGAGCTGAAAGTCTCGTTGGAAGCAGTCATTGGCTTTGCGAATCGATCAACGCCCGGCGCTCTGACGAAAGTCGGCCCTGCGGCCCCGAAGCCCACCCGGGCGGTCGAGCGGCGCAGCTTCGAGATCAGCGCGAACGACAAGCGCTTCCTGCGCTCGCTTCGGATCGCCGCCGACGAAGCCCAGGAAAAAGAAGTCGAGTAGGCCCGACCTAGTCGAGTAGGCCCGACCTTCAGGTCGGGCGTCAATCAATCAGGTTGGCGCCTGTCATGTCGCGGGCGCCGGCCAGCTCCAGCAGCTCCAGCATCGTCGGCGCAACATCGCGCAGGCTGCCGTCGCGCAGCCGCCGTCCCACGAAACGTTCCCCGCACAGGATCACCGGTACCGGATTGGATGTGTGAGCCGTGTGGGGCGCATTCAACTCGCCGTCCCACATCTGTTCTGCGTTCCCATGGTCCGACGTCACGATCGCCGTGCCTCCCTTTGCGCGGAGTTCGTGCAGGATCTGACCGAGGCACCGATCCAGTGTTTCAACCGCGGCGATCGTCGCGGGCAGGCTCCCCGAGTGCCCGACCATGTCGGCATTGGCGAAATTACAGATGACCACGTCGTGGAGTCCCGTCGCGATGTCCGCGACGAGCGCATCGGCGATCCCCTGGGCACTCATCTCGGGCATGAGGTCGTACGTCGCGACCTTCTGCGACGGCACGAGGATCCGGTCTTCACCCGGATACGGCTCTTCGCGCCCGCAATTGAAGAAATACGTCACGTGGGCGTATTTTTCGGTTTCCGCGAGGCGCAGATTTGTGCGCCCGTGCTCGGCGAGAACGTCGGCGAAGTTTCCCGACAGGCTTTGCGGGTCGAAGACCACCGGCAGGCCGAACGTGCGGTCGTACATCGTCATGGTGGTGCAGTGCACGCGCGGGCGCGATGGACGCGCGACGCTGTCGCAGTCGTCAAGTGCCAGAGCGCGCGTGATCTGTCGCGCGCGGTCGGCCCGGAAGTTGAAGAACACCAGCGAATCGCCGTCCCGTACCGGACCGACGGGTGTGCCATCAGCCCCGACGATCACGACTGGCTTGATGAACTCGTCGGTGACGCCTTCGGCATGCGATCCAACCGCGGCTTCGATGGCGGATCGCGACGTCCTCTCCGCCACGCCCCCGATGATCGCGTCGTGCGCGAGCTTCGTGCGTTCCCACCGCTGGTCGCGGTCCATCGCATAGTACCGGCCGACCATTGTGGCGATCCGGCCGTTGCCGGCGCGCGCGAGCGCCTCTTCGAGCTCGGGGATGTAGCGGGCGCTGGCCATCGGGGAGGCGTCGCGCCCATCGGTGATCATGTGCACGAAGACGCGCGGAATCTTGCGCATCGCCGCCAGTTCGATCAGCGCATGCAGGTGGCGCTGGTGACTGTGGACGCCGCCATCCGACACGAGGCCGACGAAATGGAGGGCGTGGGTGCCGTCGGCGCAGCGTGACATCACCGCCTGGAGTGTGACGCTCGCCTCGAGCTCCCGGTCGCGGATCGCCTTGTCGATGCGCGTCAGGTCCTGGTAGACGATCCGCCCGGCGCCCATGTTGGTGTGGCCGACTTCAGAGTTTCCCATCTGCCCGGCTGGGAGCCCGACCGGTTCCCCGGACGCGACCAGCTGTGCGTGCGGGTAGCGGGCGAGCAGCGCGTCGTACACGGGCGTCCGCGCCAGCCTGATCGCGTTGTGCTCGTGCGCCTCTCGGATGCCGAACCCGTCGAGTACGAGCAGGACAAGGGGAGCTCGCGTCACAGCGTCGCGTTGATCGCGGTCTTGCCGGCGTATCGGGCCCGTGTGCCGAGCTCTGCTTCGATGCGGAGCAGCTGGTTGTATTTCGCGACACGGTCGGTGCGGCTCGACGAGCCGGTCTTGATCTGCCCGGACCCGGTACCCACGGCGAGGTCCGCAATGGTCGTATCCTCGGTCTCGCCGGACCGGTGCGAGATGATCGACGCGTAGCCGGCGTCGCGTGCCATCGCCACCGCGTCCAGGGTCTCGGTGACGGTGCCGATCTGGTTCAACTTCACGAGAATGGCGTTCCCCACTCCGTCAGCGATCCCTCGCTTGAGGATCTCAGGGTTCGTGACGAAGACGTCGTCGCCCACGAGCTGGATCCTGGAGCCCAGCGACGTGGTGAGCGACTTCCAGCCGTCCCAGTCTCCCTCGGCGAGGCCGTCTTCGATCGAGACGATCGGATACTGCCGGACCCAGTCTTCCCAGAGCGCGACCATCTCGTCGGGCGTACGCGTCTTCTCGCCGGACTTCTTGAAGTCGTAGCGCTTCGTCTCGTCGTTCCAGAGTTCGCTTGCCGCGACGTCGAGCGCGATGTACACGTCGGTGCCCGCCGTGTACCCCGCCCGTGTCACCGCCTCGAGCACGACATCCAGCGCTTCGCGGTTCGACGACAGGCTCGGCGCGAAGCCCCCCTCGTCGCCGACACCGGTCGAGTGCCCCTTCTTTTTCAGGATCCCCCGGAGTGCATGGAAGATCTCGACGCCGATGCGAAGCCCTTCTGAGAAGGACGGCGCCGCCGCGGGCATCACCATAAACTCCTGGAAGTCGACGCTGCTGTCGGCGTGCGCCCCTCCATTGAGGATGTTCATCATCGGCACCGGCAGGCTCAGCGCGGCGTCCCGAGGATAGAGCGACGCGATATGCGCGTACAGCGGCAGCCCGGCGGCGGCCGCCGACGCCCGGGCGAGGGCCATCGACACGCCGAGGAGCGCGTTGGCGCCCAGGCGTGCCTTGTTCGGCGTCCCGTCGGCCTCGATCATGAAGCTGTCGATGGCGCGCTGGTCGGCGTCGCGTCCGCCGAGGATGCGTGCGAGCTCCCCGTTGATGTTCGCGACGGCCTTCGATACCCCCTTGCCCAGATACCGTGTCGCATCGCCGTCGCGCAACTCGAGCGCCTCACGCTGGCCTGTCGACGCGCCCGATGGCACTGCCGCCCTCCCGACGGCCCCCCCCTCGAGCGTGACCTCGGCCTCGACGGTCGGATTGCCCCTGGAATCGAGAATCTCGCGTCCGTATACCCGCTGAATGTTCATGAAATCCTTCTTGGCCCCGGGCCCGCCTACTCCGGCTCCCGCCGGTCGAACGCCGCCTCGTTCTGGAGCGCGGCGTCATCGATCTCTCCGATGAACGGATCGTCGTCGGTGGTCACGACGGCGATCCCGCTTTCGGTCACGGTGTGGCGACGGCGGTCTTCTTCGTCGTTGTGGCCGATCATGGCGCCGCGCGGGATGATCACGTCGCGGTCGATGATCGCGCGTCGTACGCGCGCGTGCCGGCCCACACGCACGCCGGGCATCAGGATACTGCGGTCGATCTCGCAGAAGCTGTGCACGCGGACATTCGGGCCGAGCACGCTCCCCGCAATCCGGCTGCCAGACACGATGCATCCCGCCGAGATGATCGAGTCGAGTGCCTGGCCGCAGCGACGCCCCTCATCCGCGAAGACGAACTTCGCCGGTGGCGCCTGGACCTGGTGCGTTCGCAGCGGCCATTGCGGATCGTAGAGGTTGAATTCCGGGTTCACCCGGCACAGATCCATGTTCGCGTCGAAGTACGCGTCGAGCGTACCGATGTCGCGCCAGTACTTCGAGGCCTTCTTGTTCTCGTCGTAGAACCGATACGCGAAGACGGGAGCCTTGCCTACCAGCGCGGGGATGATGTCCTTCCCGAAGTCGTGACTGCTGGGGCGTCTCGCGTCCTCTTCGAGCTCGGGCACGAGCAGGGCCATATCGAAGATGTAGATGCCCATCGACGCGAGGACCGTCTCGCCGGCCGGCAGGTTCTTGGGCTTTTCGAGAAAACCGGTGATGCGGTCCGAGGCGTCCGTCTCGAGCACGCCGAAGCGGTGGGCCTCCTCGGACGGAATCTCGATGACCCCGATGGTCGCGGCCGCCCCCCGTTCCTGGTGGGTGCGCAACATCCGGGCGTAATCCATCTTGTACACGTGGTCGCCCGACAAGACGATGAGATACCGGGGCTTCTCCCGCAGTATGGAATAGAGGTTCTGGTAGACGGCGTCAGCCGTCCCGAGATACCAGTGCTCCCCGACGCGCTTCTGGGGGCTCAGGATCTCGACGAACTCGCCGAGCTCGTCGGCGACGACGCTCCATCCCATCCGGATGTGCCGGCTGAGCGACAGCGATTTGTACTGAAGCGCGATGAAGATCCGCCGCAGCCCGGAGTTGATGCAGTTGCTGAGCGTGAAGTCGATGATCCGGTACGGACCGCCGAAATACACGGCCGGCTTTGCCCGTTCTTTCGTCAGCGGATACAGCCGCTCGCCGACGCCTCCAGCGAGCACCATGACTACGACATCGTCGAGCACGTGTGTCCCTTCAGCGCTTGAGGACGACGCGCGCGGGTGCGCCGTCGCCGCCGGTGATCGGAAGCGGCAGGCAGTACATCTCGTACATGCCTGGCTCGGCCTCGGCGAGATTGAGCCCCTCGATGATAATGACGCCGTTCGACAGCAGCATTCTGTGCGCGGGTGCGCCCGGCTTGCGAAACTGTTCGATCGACAGGTAATCGATTCCGACGACCCTCACGCCCTGCTCGACAAGGTACCGCGCGCCGGCCTCGGTGACGTGCGTGTAGTCCTCGTGGAAGGTGTCGCTGTTCCAGAGCGCGCTGTTGGACGTTTTGAGCAGGACACGCAGGTCCTCGCGCAGGCCGGCGGCTGCCAGTTCCTCGGGCCCGATGCCGCCGCGGCGCGTGATCTCCACCACGCGCGCGCGGCCGATCAACAGGTCGAGCCGGAGCGCCTCGACCCCCGCGCCGTCGTCGAAGAAATGTTTCGGCGCGTCGACGTGCGTGCCGGTGTGCGTGCCCAGGACGAGCCTGGACACGTTGGAGCTCCCGCCCTCGGAGATGCGCTTGATCGGTTGCAGCTCGAAGTCAGGGTTCCCGGGGAAGGCGGGGAGGCCGGCCACCAGCGGTACGCTGACGTCCAGCAGTTTCGGCACACGCGCCATAAGGGGCCGATGATACCATCGGCGCGTCGAACTGATAGAGATGGACCGAAGAGCGAGTCGCGGCGCGCAAGCCTGGGCTTCGCTGTATGCGTGCCTGCTCTCTACGACTGCGTGCACCATCGCAGCGTTCGGGCTGGCATTTCCCGTCGTCCCCCTCCATGGCTTTTTTTCACCTCCCCAGTCCGATCGCCAGCGCCAGGTGCGCCTCGACGAGGCGCTCAAGCGGGAAGGGGATGCCCTCGTCGATCTGGCGGACGCCGCGATGACAGGGCGTGCCGTGCCGGCGGAGTTCGGCATGCAGTGGGGGAACGACTTCTTCAAGGCACAGCCGGGCACGTTCGTGCCCTTCACGATCACCATCGACAAGCTGACGCGCCCATC
>DATLXP010000154.1:0-8137 GCA_035575695.1 Vicinamibacterales bacterium | reverse complement strand
TTCCAGGCGTGTGGCGAGAGCATCTGCTTGCGTCCGTTCACGCAGCGTGTAGGACTCGACATCACCGTCGTCCGGTGACGCCCGACTCCGACATCCCTTTCCGCAGGATCGCGATCTGTCCGGCGTGATAGACGTCGTGTTGGACGATGCCGTGGAGGAGCTCGTAGTAGGTCACGCCGATGCCGAGCGCGCGGTCGCGATCATCGGTCGTGGCGTCGAAGAGCCTGGTCTCGGGCAGCTCGCGAACGGCTGATACGAGCAGGCGATGCGCAAGCTCGAGTCGTGCTCGCGCCTGCCGCCATGCGTCCTCGCTGGTCTCTTCGACCACCGGCCAGTCCCCCTCGAGCGGCTCGGCGGCCGCTGCGCCGGACAGGCGTCGGCGCGTCTCGTTCTTCCACGCCGCAAGATGAAGGACGAGCTCCCAGATACTGTGACCGGCGGCAATCGGCTTGTTCGCGGCGTGTGCGTGGGTGATGCCGTCGAGGATCTGGGAGAGCGGGGATCCGTGCCAGGGGTCTCCCGCGTGCTCACGTTCGAGCTGATCGACGATGCGCGAGATTTCGTTCAATCTGAACGTTCCCTGTTTTCAACAACTTACCGAAATGGTGGCTGTCCCCTACTCCAGGAGCATAGCGCCGGGGTCCTCGATCAGCTCCTTGACGCGAACGAGGAAGCGGACCGCTTCCGAGCCATCGACGATTCGATGATCGTAGGTCAGAGCGGTGTACATCATCGGCCGGACCACGACCTGGCCGTTGACCGCGACCGGCCGTTCCTTGATGGCATGCAGGCCCAGGATGCCGACTTGCGGCGGGTTGAGGATGGGGGTGCTGAAGAGCGAACCGAACACGCCGCCATTCGTGATCGTGAAGGTGCCACCCTTGAGGTCAGCGAGCGAGAGGGTGCCGTCTTCGGCGCGCTTCGCGAAATCGCGGATCTGCGCTTCGATCTCGGCAAACGACATCTGGTCGGCGTCGCGCAGCACGGGAACGACCAGGCCTTCGCTGGCGCCCACCGCCACGCCGATGTCGTAGTAGTGCTTCAACACCATCTCGTCGCCCTGGATCTCCGCATTGACACGCGGAAAGGCGCGCAGGGCGCTGATCGCGGCCTTGGCGAAGAAAGAGGTCATCCCGAGATTGATGCCGTACCGCTCCTTGAACCCCTGCTTGTGCCGCTCGCGGATCGCCATCACGCCCGACATGTCGACTTCGTTGAACGTCGTCAGCATGGCGGCCGTGCTCTGCACTTCGAGGAGCCGCCTGGCGATCGTCGCCCGGCGCTTCGACATGCGCGTGCGCTCCTCGGTGCGCTCGCCGACGGCACGTCGCGGCGTGACCGGGGGAGGCGCGACGGCGGCCTTCGGCTGTTCCGCGGCCTTCTCGACATCGCGCCGCATCACGCGCCCCGCGTCCCCGCTCCCCTTTACGCTCGTGAGATCGACTTCGTTCTGCTCCGCCACGTTCCGAGCCGCCGGCGTCGCGCGCTTCTTCGCACCCTGTGCACTCCCGGCCCCTTTATCACTCACGGCACCTTCGGCACCCTCCGCAGCCGTGGCACCGTCGGCACTTCCCTTGGCACCCTGGGCGCCCTCGGCGATGACCCCGAGAATGTCGCCGACTTTTACATCGGCGCCCTCCTTGTGATCGATACGCGAGAGTACGCCAGCCGATGGTGCGGCGACCTCGAGGTCGATCTTGTCGGTCTCGAGCTCGACGAGCGGATCACCGGCCGCGACGACGTCCCCTTCCTTGCGCAGCCACTTGGCGACGCGGGCGTCCACAATCGACTCACCAACCTCCGGCACGACGATATTCGATGGCATTGACTAACCTTTTGACGTGGTAAGGGCCGTGTCCTGCCGCTGTTTCCTGGCAACCGCGCCGCCCGTTCCGGGCTTGGCGCCGTACGCCTGATCGACAAGGATCTGCTGGTTGATCGCATGGCGCGCCGCTGATCCCTCGGCCGGGCTCGCGCTGCGAGGACGCGCGACCCGCCGGACCGTGCGCCCGCCCGACGCTTCAATGAGATGCGGCCGGATGAAATCCCATGCGCCCATGTTCTCGGGCTCTTCCTGCACCCAGACGATCTCGTCCGCCGCCGGGTAGCCGTCGAACATCGCGCGCAAGTCGCGCATCGGCACGGGGTACAGCTGCTCGAGCCTGCAGACAGCGACCTCGGGTCGCGCGCCCCGGTGCTCGCTCGCCATCAGGTCCACGTACACCTTGCCCGAACAGACGAGCACCCGGCGGATGTCCTTGGTACGAGAGACGGCGTCGGCATCCGGCAGGAGCAGCCGGAAGCGTCCTTCCGCAAGTTCCCTCGGCGTCGATGCCACCAGCGGATGACGCAGCAGGCCCTTCGGCGTGAGGACGATGAGCGGCAGCGGATCCACGGAGAGGAGCGCCGCCTGCCGCCTCAAGAGGTGAAAGTATTGCGCCGCCGTGGTGCAGTTTGCGATACGGATATTGATATCGGCGGCGAGCTGGAGAAACCGCTCGGGTCGTGCGCTGGCGTGATCGGGCCCCTGCCCTTCGTGCGCATGCGGCAGCAGCAGCACGAGAGACGGGCGGAGCCCCCACTTGCCCCGCGCCGACACGAGGAACTCGTCGATCATCGTCTGCGCGCCGTTGATGAAGTCGCCATATTGCGCCTCCCAGATGACGAGGCGGGACGGCTCCTGGATGTTGTAGCCGAACTCGAACCCGATCAGCGCGTTCTCGGTGAGCGGGCTGTTATGGATCTCGAAGGCGGCGCACCCCTGGGGGATCTGCTGCAGCGGCACGTGCGTGGCGCCGGTCTCCACGTCGTGAAAGACCGCGTGGCGATGACTGAACGTACCGCGCTCCACGTCCTCGCCGGTGAGGCGAATGCTGGTGCCGTCTGCGAGGATCGACGCGAACGCGAGCTCCTCCGCGGCGGCCCAGTCCACCGTGCGTTCGTCTTCCGCGTCCAGCATGACTGGACGCTTCTCACGGACGCGCTCGAGCTTTCGGTGGACGGAGAAGCCGTCGGGCAACCTCACGAGAGATGCGTTCAACGCGCGCAGCTGCTCGAGCGGCACGGCGGTCAACGCGCTCATAGCCGCCCCGGAGGGCGGAGCTTCCGGTTCCGGTTCGATGTAATGCTGCTCGGGCTGCAGCGAATCCAGGGTCTCCTGCAGGGCGGACATCTGATCACGCGCGAGGGCATCCGCGACGCCCGCCTCCATCTCACCGCGCTCGACGAGCGTTGTCGCCCAGATCGCGCGGACGGTCGGCTGTGAGGCGATCTTCCGGTACATGACCGGCTGCGTGAACGCCGGCTCATCCCCCTCGTTGTGACCATGGCGCCGATAGCCGATCAGGTCGATCAGAAAGTCGCGGTGGAACTGCGTGCGATAGGCGATCGCGAAGCGCGCCGCTTCGACGCACGCCTCCGGATCGTCGGCATTCACATGAATGATCGGGATCTTGAAACCGCGGGCGAGGCCGCTCGCGTAGGACGTGCTGTAGACGTCCTCCGCCCCCGTGGTGAACCCGAGCTGGTTGTTGACGATGATGTGGATCGTGCCACCCGTGTTGTAACCCTCGAGCCGCGACAGGTTCAGCGTCTCCGCAACCACCCCCTGACCCGGGAACGCGGCGTCGCCATGAATCAGGATCGGCAGGCTGCAGGTCGGGTCGAACCTGGCGGGCCCGCGCCGGTCGACCGCGGTGCCGGCCGCGCGCGCCATGCCGACAACAACGGGATCGACGGCTTCGAGATGGCTCGGGTTGGGTGGCATCGAGACCGTCACGTCCATCTCTTTGCCCCCCTTCAACGCGCGCCGCGCACCCGCGTGGTACTTCACGTCTCCGGTCCAGGCCATGTCTTCCCGGAATGCCTTGCCGGACACCGGCTCCTTGAACTCGGCGAGGATCTGCGGGTACGGCTTGTTGAGCACGTGCGCCATCACGTTGAGACGCCCGCGGTGCGCCATGCCGATGAGGATGTGCCGGACGTCGGCCTCCGCGGCATCCCCGATGATCTCGTCGAGCACGGGCACGAGCATGTCGAGCCCTTCGATCGAGAACCGCGTCTTGCCCGGAAACGCGCGGTGCAGGAAGCGTTCGAAGACCTCGACCTGCGTCAGTCGATCGAGCAGCGCGCGATGGTTGATCGGATCCGAGGGCGCACGGAAGCGCCCGGTCTCGCACGCCTGGCGCAGCCAGCGCCGCTCCTCCGGAACGAACACGTGCGAAATGTCGTAGCCGGTCTTTGAGCAGTACAGCCGGCGGAACGCCTCGACGATCTCCAGCATGTTGGAGGCGTTCTCACTGAGCGGCGTGGTCAGCAGCGTGGCGGGAAGCGCGCGAAGGTCCTCGTTGGTCACGCCGTGCGTCTCGGGCAGCAGCGATGGGTCCCCCATCGGCGTCGAGCCCAGCGGGTCGAGTCGCGCGGCGAGATGACCGTACCGGCGAATGGACTGTGCCAGGTTGACCGCGCCGACGATCTTCTGGAGGGGAAGGTCAGCCGAGGACGCGGGACTGTCGTCGGCAGGCGGCGTCCACTGCTCGAACCACGCGCGCGTGTCGGCGTCGACCGAAGCCGGATCCTGCCGGTACTTCTCGTACAACTCGAGCACATACCCGCGGTTGAGACCGCTGAAGTCCTGCCAGCTGGCCATATCCGTATAATTCTAGCCCATGCACACCTTGCTGCTCCTGGCGCTGCTGGCCGTTCATCCGGGGACATTGACACGTGCGGTGTTCGACGTGCGGTCGTGCGGCACGTTCGAGGTGCGGACGTGCCACGTTCGGACGGGCGACGTGCTTCGTGCGGACGTGCTTCGTGCGGACGCGCGGCGTGCGACCGCGCAGGCCGGGCGGCTGCGAGAAGAGTCCGTTCAGAGCGCGGCGCTGGGGCGGGCCATGAAGTATCGCGTCCTCGTGCCGGAGGGGTACGAGGACACGCTGGAGCGGTACCCCGTGCTGTACCTCCTGCACGGGCTCACCGGCGACTACACGGACTGGACGACCAGGACGAACATCGCCGCATACACCCGCACGGTGCCGCTCATCATCGTGATGCCGGACGGCGGGAACCAGTGGTATACGAACGCCGCGGACGGGACGGCGAAGTTCGAGGACTACGTCGCCACCGATCTCCCGGCCGACGTCGTCCTTAAGTACCGCACCCTCAATTCGCGATACGGCCGGGCGATCGCCGGGCTGTCGATGGGCGGGTACGGCGCATTGAAGCTCGCGCTGAAGCGGCCCGCGCAGTACGCGGTGGCGGGCGGTTTCAGCGGGGCGTTCACGATCACGCGAGATCTTGGCGCGCGCCTGAATCCGACGGAGCAGGGACGCGTGAAAACGATCTTCGGGGAGGCCGATTCGCCGACGCGCAAGGACAACGACGTCTACGCGCTCGCCGCAACCCTGAAGCCGGCGACCACGCCGTATCTATACGTGGACTGCGGGACGAACGACGGCCTGCTCGATTCGAACCGGGAGCTGGTCCAGGCCATGCGCACGGCGGGGCTTGCGTACGAGTACCACGAAGTCGCTGGCGCGCACACGTGGGATTACTGGGACCGGCGGATCCGCGAGTTCCTCCCGATCCTGATGAGGAAACTCGCGAACTGAGCGCGCCCGACCTGAAGGTCGGGCCTACATGAGACGCCGGGCACGCCCGACCTGAAGGTCGGGCCTACCTGACGTCGTAGCGCAGCCCTTCAGGGCTGCCTACTTCGTGCCGAAGGCGTACAGCGTGTTCAGCGTCCGCAGGTAGATGCGCCCGTCCATGAGCGCGGGGGTGGCGTAGATGCTGTCCCCCAGGTCGTTCACGGCGATCGGCTCGAGCGTCGGGCCGGGAGGCAGCACGAACACCTTCCCCTTCTCGCTGGCGATATAGATCTTGCCGTCGCCCGCGACGGGCGAGGCGTAGAAGGTATCGCTCGATCCGGGCAGCCGGCCCTGCAACAGCAGCGTCCCCTTGTCAGGATCGAGAAGCGTCACGCGCCCGCCGCCGTCGTTCACCAGGTACAGGACATTCTCGTAGATGAGCGGGGACGGCAGCTGCGGGATGCCGCGATGGTACTTCCAGCGAACGGATTTCGATGTCATGTCGCCGCTGCCCCCCATCTCGATGGCGAGGATCCCGTTGTCGGACTCCATCGCCGCCTTGTAGTAGTCCCAGTCGGGGCGGTTCCAGGTTCCGTCGCCGTCAAGGTCCATGAACGACATGTACTGGCGCGCGTGGTCGCTCGGCAACTCGTCCTTCGAGAGTTTGCCGTCCTTGTTGGCGTCCCCCTTCGCAAACGCTTCTTCGGTCGTCAGCACGGCGATCTTGCTGCCCGGGTTGTTCTCCGGCGACCCGAAGCCGTTGATGTAGACGACGTTCCCCTTCACGACGGGGGTCGATTTCATTTCGAATGAGAGGCCGCCCACCCACCACAGGCGCGTGCCGTTGTCAGGATCGTAGGCGCTGAGCAGAAAGGACCCCGGAACGATCAGCTGCGGTCTGCCTCCCCGGGGCGTCCAGACGATCGGCGTCGAGTGCCCGCTCTTCGCTTCGGTGCGCGCGGTCTGCCATCGCGGCTTCCCGGTCTTCTTGTCCCAGGCCGCGATGAATGAATTCGAGCTCTGATCGCAGACCAGGATGACCTTGTCGCCGACGATCACCGGCGAAGCGCCCATGCCATAGACGTTGTTGAACGGTCCAAGCGGCTGCTTCCACAGCTCCTTGCCGCTCACGTCGTAGGTCACGAGGCCATAGTCGCCGAAGAACACGGTGACCCGCTCGCCATCGGTCGCCGCCGATGCCGCGGCGGGACGGTTACGTTTGTCGAGTTTCTCGGTCCGCGCGCGCGGCGCGACGCGCTCCCACAACACCTTGCCGCTGGTGCGGTCGACCGCGATGGTGACGAGGCTCTGGTCGCGCAGCGCCGTCAGAAAGATCCGGTTGCCGTGAATGATCGGCGACGAGTACCCCTGCGGCAGCTCCGTCTTCCAGATCACGTTGCTGTCTGGACCGAACTCCGCCGGCAGGCGCTTCGTTTCCGAAATGCCCGAGCCGTTCGGCCCGCGAAAGCGGGACCAGTCTGAATCGGACACCGCCGCGAGCCCGAGGGCGAAAACGAACAGTAAGAGATGAAACATATGGCCCCTCACGAGTAGGCCCGACCTTCAGGTCGGGCGTGCTGGAACCGCCAGCCGCGTCGATTCGAGCACTGTAGCCTGTGCCGTAGCGCAGGGCTTTAGCCCGTGGCGTAGCGCAGGGCTTTAGCCCTGCCTGTGCGTCCAACGCCGGACATCACGCGCCGGATCCATCCTCGCAACGGCGCGTCCCGGCGGCCATCTCCTTCTCGATGCGATCGAGCAATGCGGCGAGGTCGAGTCCTTCGGGGCTCTTCGCGACCCGCCCGGCCGTCAGTTGCCAGCCGTCGGTCGTGATCTTTTTTGCCAGGATCCGAACGTCTCCACGTGAGACGCCGAACTGATTGTCCCCGGCGCCGCTTCCCAAAGGCCCGCTCTTGGCGTTCTGAGCCCGTATCCCCGCGTTGCCCGGCGACTCCAGTCCTCTGAGGGTTGCCTCCAGAGTCATGGACGTGCTCCTCGCCTGAGTGGGCGTCGCTTTGGCCTTCGCTGGTTTCGACTTTCTTTCGGCTTCACGCCAGGTGCGTCCGAAAAGAACGACTGCCGTAAGCGGTTTGTCCAACGCGCAATTCTTCGTCGGTTTCAAAAAAATCAACCGCGCCGCTCGTGATTTCGTAAAACGCGCCAATGACGGCAATCTTGCCGCTCGTAATCGCGTCTTGAACAAATTTAACTTTTTTCAGATTCTGCACCTGCAGGCGGACGTTGGCGATGACAGCTTCGCGCACCTTTGCTTTTTCGTCACGGATTTTTGGCAAGTTGGCAATTGCTGGAACGATGCTGTTGAGCAACGTCTGAATGTTTTCGGTTTCGCGGGCGCGTTCTTCGGGCGAAAGCAGAGCGGCTTTGACCGCGCCGCAGCCTTCGTGTCCGAGAACGACCACGACGTGCGATTTCAAATGCCCGATGCCGTATTCGATGCTGCCCAGAGTTCCCGTCTCAACGACATTTCCCGCGACGCGTGTGATGAAAAGAGTGCCCAACCCCTGGTCGAAAACAATCTCGGTCGGCACGCG
>DATLXP010000153.1:0-5252 GCA_035575695.1 Vicinamibacterales bacterium | reverse complement strand
GTGTGAACGTGGTAGAATCCGATGTTGCCTGTGACGCTGCCGACGGTCGTGGCAGTGACACTTCCTCACGCGCACCTGCGCATGTGGGCCGCTAGCTCAATTGGCAGAGCAGCAGACTCTTAATCTGCGGGTTGATGGTTCGATTCCATCGCGGCTCACCATTTTCATCGAACAAATCAGCGACTTCCTCGTCATCGCCGTCGGTGATATATGGCTCTGGTTGCGCCTGGGTTGCAGATGGTTGCATCGTCGGAGCGTCATCGAGGCGATCAACGGCTCCCCTATTGGCGCCCGGAATGAGATGTCCGTAGGTGTCCACGGTGATCTGGATACTCCCGTGCCCGAGCTGCTCCTTGACGTACACGACGCTCTCGCCCTGCTGCAGCAGGAGTGACGCGAACGTGTGGCGCAGGTCGTGGATGCGAACGTGGCGCAGGCCGGCCTTCGTCAAAATGCGCGCGAAGACATGCCGAACGTTCCGCTCCTCGAGGGCCGTGCCTGTGCGGGACGGGAACACCCATGACGGCATGTCCTCCCCTTGCTTCAGCCAGCGCGCCTGCTGCACGGCCCGCCATTCCCGGAGCGCGACCGTGAGCTGCGCGGATATGTCGACCCGTCGGCACTGATGCGACTTGGGGGTGGTCAGCACTCCGCGCACCAGGTTTCGCCGGACCAGCAGGAATTGTCCGTTCCAGTCGATGTCGCTCCACTGCAGCCCGATCTGTTCGCCGAGGCGCAGGCCGGTGCGAAGCGTCAGCAGGACCCAGGCGTGCCACCGCGGGAAGTGCTGGCGGGCCGTCGCGACAAGCAGGCTCGCCTCCTCGCGCGTCAGCGGCTGCACCACCGCCTTCGGCTCGTCGCCACGACGGAGATAGCGCCCAAGACGTAGCGCAGGGTTCGCGAGGAGCTTCTCGTCTTCGACGAGCTGCGACAACACCACTGACAACGTGCGGGCGATCCCGCGGACGGTGTTGACCCCCAAGCCCTTGGCGCGTGTGGTCGTAATCAGCTCACGGCAGTCGGCGCGCGTCAGTGACGTAACGGGCCGGCCACCGAGGAGAGGGAGAACGTAACGGTCCAGATTAGCGGTGTAGAACCTGACGGTGCTTGCCTTCAGCGTTGGGGTGACCGACCGGAGCCAGCCGCTGGTGTAATCCCGGAGGGTCTCCACCGCGGCTGGCGACTGTTCGAGATTGAGATCGCCAAGTGTCAGACGCTCTCGCAACTGCTTGGCCACGCGGACAGCCGTCGCCTTATCCCCGATCTTCTTCGCGCGGCGCCCCCCGCGGTGGGTGACAAACACCCACCAGCAGCCCTTGTGGAATTTGACCTTCACACCCATGTGATGATTGCCCTAAAAACCCTTCAGCATCTCAGTGACGACCGTGTCGACCCACGGGCCTTCTGCGCTCTTGAACTGTGACATCCAGCCGTCAAACTCGGACCGTTTCACCAGAATCTTGCCGCCGACCCTGTAATGGGGCAAGGGCCGGGCGGGATTCGCCATGTGATACCGCAGGGTGCGCTTGCAGAGCCCAGCGTACTGCGCCAACGCCGCAAGGTCGAGGAACGCGTCCACCGTCGACGTCATGGCGTCCCCGAGATGTCGGCCCCTAACCGGTCCCACGCCTCCTGGGGAGTCATGCGATTGATCTCGGCGCCGGTGTGACCGTCCCTGCGAAGCCGGTGCCGCATAGCGTTCGTGAGCATGAGCGGGACCCTCACCGCACCCGTCCCAGAAGGGCCGTCATCATTTCCGACCATGGAAGCGCGCGGAACGGCAGGTTCGCCACGTCCCCCAGGTTCCCCACGTCCCCCTGGTTCCCGACCCTCTCCTGGGCGCGGGCCTCCGTCGCCGAGTTCCACTGCATTTTCGTCCGTAGTAGAGACCTGCACCGTCCCGCCGGCGGCCTGATCACCACCGACGAGGCTGGTGAACGCCGGAATGAGTTCCTCTATGCCGCCGACTGTCCCGGGCATGGCCACCGGCGGCGCGAATGGGGGGCACGCTGCTGGCGCTGCCACAGCTCCGCTCGCGTCGTCGGTCCTCTGGAGGCACCACCGCTGTGCGTTATGAGCCTTGCCCGCGTCAACCACAGTGAAGGCGTCCGTCCGCCGGTCACGCCACTGCTGAATCCTCTGACCGAGCCGCGTCCTCATCGCGCGTTCGTTACCGGCACCTAGCTGGAGGTCGACAGGATCCGGCAGATCCACCAAGGACCAGAGATCGCTCACGCCTACGGCAGCCCCCTGGTGCCTGTCCCACCATCGATTGAGGAACACGCGACATTCATTCGTTTCCGTGTCAGCCATGGCGTAGAGCGAGTCTTGGCTCTCAAGGAACCCGGATATGCCTGCCGCTTGCAGGATACCGCCCACCACAGCGGCCCACTCCTCGAACATTCCCAGCCGCTGCGTGCCCGCTGGTCGTCCGGCATGCTGCCACGCACGCACAAGGGTTAGTATGGCGGCGATGATCTCCCCGCGTGTACGACGAACGTGTGTGCGGAGGTCGGGGTGTTTAAAACCCCTGCGCAACCAGGGTCGGTCGGTCTTTGCGTCGAGACGGATCCGTACTGAACGGCGCGCCATCTCGTTCGACAATGACGGGTTGTTGCCTGTCGCGATCCAGCCGCAGCGCACGTCGGCGGTGATAATTCGGCTCTCCCCGAGCCTCCGGTCCTTCCACGTAGTGGAGGTGATCACAGAAGCCAATGCGGCGCTGTCCAGGCTGCCGCGCAGATTGTCGATGACCAATAGCTCGGGGGCGTCCGCTAGCGCGGCCGTGAGGCGCTTCCTCCATTCGTCCTGGTCACGCGCTTCCGTCATCGTCACCACTGACGACCTGCCGATAACCTCGGCAAATACCTCAACGAGCAATGTCGCGCCGGTACCCGGCTGTGGCTTCTCCACGAGGTGAAGCGGCGTGGCACCCGTGATCAAGTCCCTGACGAACGGCAGTATCAGGCAACCGAGTGCGTTCGAGCGGTCCGATGGTGTGGCAAACGGGAAGTCTCCCAGAATTTCATCTTCCAACAGCCGGACCGCGCCGTCGACATGGTGCGCCGTCGGCGTTGCAGGAATGACAGGCAGGGATAGCCCGGCTGCCGGGCGATACAGCGTTTGGCTGGCGGAGTCATAACCCGGGGCGACGATCAGCCGGCCATCCGGGGCGCACATCGGTACGTGAATGATCCGGCGCAATCGCGGTAGGTCCATGTTGGGGTCAGCAAGGATGTCCCTCAGGACGTGTAGGGGGACCAACGCAGGCCGCGACTCCCCCTCTTGGCTGAGCTTGACCCACCGCGCGGACCGAGCCAGCTCAAACCCGAGCTCGTCGGCTTTGAGCGGCTGCAAACACACCGACCCGCTGTCGGTCTGTACGGCCCGCACCGGCGCGCTCAAGTATCTGTAGATGTAGGGCGGCTCGTTCCGAGCCTTCAGCGCCATGAGAGCTAGGGACGTGATGACTGGCAAGTCAAGGTCCCCAGCGTTCAACACCGGCAACGTGGCATCACCGCTAGGTGCACACTGCCTACCCTTGAGCCACTGGCCGAGGAGCTTTACCACCGCTGTACCGTCGGGGAGCATTAAACTGAGTTTTGGCCCACCGGTCACGGCCTCATTCCGGGCGAACTTGTCGAACGTGGTGTCTACCGCGTCAGCCCTTTTTTCCCACTCGTCGTCGCGAGCGATCCGCGCAGTGAGACCCACGAGCAGCTTCGCTCGATCCTTTGAACGGCCGTGACGCATCAGCAAGCCCGCAATGGCAAGCGCGGCGTCCTGTCGCACCCCTGGCATCGGCCAGTGCCGCGCGAGCAACGCGCCCACTGCGACGTCCACAACAGCGTCGCGCAACGTCTCGAGCGGCACCTCGGCCGCAGCGCCATCGGAATCCCACGTGAGCTTCTCCCCGGACGGGTGCGTACTGGGCGGGACGACCGTCTGGCCGCCGGTCGAGCGCAGCTCAATGAGCATCGTCCCATCCACGTCGGAGAACCTCAGGGAGGAAGGGCAAGGTTCGGCCTTATACCACCAGTGGCTCCTGAGTTTGCTCGCTCGACCATGGATCAGTGCCGTCGGTGGCAGAAGCTCTTGGGCCAACGCCACAGCCTCGGGTGAGTCGAGATCTACGTCGACCAGTCCACCGGAGGGGGTCCCGAGCAGGAGTCCAAGGTTGTCACCGGGCCCAATCCGCGCAGATACCTCCGCAGCGGACAGGCGGAGCTTGGACCAGCCTTTCACCACCGGCGCCTTTTTCAGGGGAGGAACGGGAATGACGCTGAAGCCGCGACGCAGCAGCGCAAGGCCGGCTTCCATAGCGGACGTGATCGCCCGGAGACTCACAGGTCCTCCGCTGCGTTCGACCTACCCAAGAGTGCATCCGCAGTGATCTTCAGCGTGGCCGCGATCCTGTCGACCTCCTGCGCCGTCGGCTGCAAGATTCCCCGCTCGACAACGGATAGGCGGCTCGCCGCGATGCCAGTCTTAAGCGCAAGATCGAGCTGGGTGAGTCCGCGTTCAAGGCGAGCGCGGCGCAGAAACGTAAGTGCCATGGTTCCTCCAGAGAAGAATGTTCTGGAGGGGAGATTGATCGATTTGGCTGGTTCACCGATATCGCAAGAATTCAGGTTTGCCTGCGATTGTTGGCCAGCGCCTTCTGCACGGTACTACTTGAGATATGGAACGCGTGGGCGGCGATCTCGATAGCGACTGGCCCTGGGGGGAAGGCGCCCCGAGAGAATTCATCCCACGTGATGGTCGGACTCGACAACTCCCGTTTGGCCCCCCCGCGGTGCACCCCTAGCACCAAGTCGCCATGCAGACTGACGACGGTCAAATCTCGGAACACAGCGTGCTCCTCGACTACCATTTCTCGAAGCTGCCGTCTTGCAGCGGCGAGAGAGCGGGTGCCCGCAAGCGGCCGCCTTTTGAGACGCCGACGAATGTTGGAGAGACCTCGGTACGTCGCGCGGTGCAGAAAAGGGAGGCGAATCAGCGCGTGCCGATCCAAGGCTCGGCGGCCACGCCCAAGAACTCCCTCCCTGATGGTCCACCCCCCCGCCGTAGACTCAACCTGATACGTGCACTCTCCGTCTGTGAAGGTTATCGCGTGTATTGAGGGGCTCCGGCTTTTTCAGACCGACCGTAGGGTGAGAGTTGCGGCACAATCGGGCCCAAGGGGCCAGGAGGCGTGCCGTGAAGAAGAAGCGATTTTCGATCGAGCAAATCACTGCGGTGTTGCAGCAAGT
>DATLXP010000152.1:0-34773 GCA_035575695.1 Vicinamibacterales bacterium | reverse complement strand
CGAGATCGTTTTCCCCATCTGCCCGGCGAACCGGGCCGCGAAGTGCTCGGCCAGCAGCGGAATGTCATCGCGGCGTTCGCGAAGAGGCGGCAGCCGGACGGGGATCACGTTGATCCGATAGAAGAGGTCCTCGCGGAAGCGCCCCTCGGCGACCATCTTCGCCAGATCGCGGTTGGTGGCCGCAATGATCCGGATGTCCGCATCCACTTCGTCGGTGCCGCCGAGGCGGCGGAACTTGCGCTCCTGCAGCACGCGCAGCAGCTTGACCTGCACGAGCGGACTCATCTCGCCGATTTCGTCGAGGAAAATGGTTCCCTTCTCCGCGACTTCGATGAGCCCCTTCTTGTTCGAGTCGGCGCTCGTGAAAGCGCCGCGGACGTGCCCGAAGAGCTCCGAGTCCAGCAGCGTCTCCGACAGGGCGCCGCAATTGAGCGCCACGAAGGGGCGCTCGCGTCGCGGGGAATTGAAATGGATGGCGCGCGCGACCAGTTCCTTGCCGGTCCCGGAGTCGCCGGTGATCAGTACTGTGCTGCTGGTCGGCGCGATCGTCTCCACGAGCTGGAACACGGTGATCATCGCGTCGCTGCTCCCCACGATGTTCGAGAACTGATGCGAACGCCCGAGCGTGCGCTTGAGGAGCACGTTTTCCTGCTGCAACCGTTTGCGATCGAGCTCCTTCCGGATCCGCAGCGATAATTCGTCCTTCAGGTTTGGCGTCTTTTCCACATAGTCCGCCGCACCGAGCCGCAGCGCATCGAGGACCGTCTCCTTCGACCCGTACGCCGTCATCACGATCACGCTGATCGCCGGGTTGATGCGCTTGGCTTCGGCGAGCAGCGCCACGCCCGACATCTCGGGCATCCTGACGTCAGTCACCAGGACGTCGACGTCGCTCCCTTCGAGCGCGACCAGCGCGACCTTCGCGTTCTCAGCCGTCGACACGTCGTACCCCTCGCGCTTCAGGGCGAACGACAGCATCTGCCTGATCGAGAGCTCGTCATCGACGACAAGGATCCGGCCGCGTGGCGTGTGTGCCGCGGGCGGTTGACGCGCCGTGTCCCAACTCGGTTCTGTCATTCTTCGACCTGCGTCTCCGTTCGGAGTTCGACGCCGCGCGGCACCGCCGGAAACCGGACGAGCACGCCGCTGCCGGCGCCCCGTTCGGACGTCACCTCGATGGCACCGCCGTACTCGGCCACGATGCGCTGCACGATGGACAGCCCGAGCCCGGTGCCGCGCTCGAAGCCGGCGCGGAATGGCTGAAAGATGCCGTCGATGTCCTCTGGCGCGATCCCGGTGCCCTGATCATGGACGGCCAGGATCACCTCGCCGGTACCATCGACGGCCGGAGGCACGCGGATCGACAGCGTCAGACGCCCGCCGTCCGGCATCGCGCGCAGCCCGTTGGTCGCGAGGTTCCACACGATCTGTCGCAGCTGCCCCTCGTCTGCCTCGAGCCACACCGACCTGGGCGGCACTTCGACGGCGATGTCGTGCGCGGCGTTGAGCTCGGGACTGTTTTCGAGGAGCCGCGCCGCGTCCGTGATCACGCGTCGCACATCGATCCGGGCCGTGGTCTGCCGCTGGGGACGCGCGTAGGCGAGAAAGCTGTGAATCGTTTCGTTCAGGCGCTCCGATTCCCGCAGGACGATATCCATCAGTTGCGACTGGTCTGTCGTCAACGGCAGCTCCTGCCGCAGGATCTGTATGGAGCCCGCCATCGACGCGAGCGGGTTGCGGATCTCGTGCGCGATACCGGCCGCCATTTCTCCCACGGCCGCCAGGCGTTGCTGCGTGCGCGCGTCCCGCTCGAGTTTTCGCGCCTCCGTGACGTCCTGAAACGTGAGCAGGAACCCCGCTTCACCCCGCGGCGTCATCAGCGGCGCGGTGCTGAGGCCCAGTTCGATCTGGCGTTCGTCGGTCCGCCTGAAGGGGAACTCCATCCGCGGCAGGAGCGGCCGCGCTGCCAGCGCGCCGAACAGCCCGTGAAACTCGACCGGCAGCGAGAGCACGTCGACGGCCAGTGCCCCCACCGCCTCCCCCCCCGGGGTGCCGGTGATCAGCGTGGCGGCGCGGTTGAACGTCAGGATCCGGCCATCGATGTCCGTCGTGGCGAGGCCGCTCGTCAGGCTGTCGATGACGTGGCGGCTGAACGCCTGCAGGTCCTCGATCTGGTCCGAGGCGCGCCGCAGCCGGACGTCCGCCTGCCGGAGCCCCTCCGCCAGGTACCCGCTCAGGGATGCGACCGCGGCAAACCCGAACAGGTTCAACCCGACGGTATACAGAGCGAGCCGTTTGGGAGGCAGCGCAAACCCGCTCGCGACATCGAACCCGGGAATATCCAGATATTGGGCGACCACAAGGCCTGCGTACAGCAGGCAGCTCAGGATCCCGACCATCATGCCGCCGCGGCGGGATTCGACCGTGCTCGCCGCGATGATCGGTAATGTGTAGAGCGAGGAGAAATAGCTGGCCACGCCGCCCGTGAGATAAACGATCGCCGACACGGTGACGGCGTCCACCGCCAGCTGCACATCGATCAGCCACCGGTGACGCTCGGTGTACTTCAGCGCGAAGGCATAGCCGACCGTCAGCGCGTAGGTCAGACCGATCAGCCCATAAAACGGATCGACGCTCCCCTCAGCCGGTGCCGTCACGCGGATGAGAGGCGCCGAACCAAGCAGCAGCGTCACCACGGCCGCGCGGCCCGCGATGAGCCAGAGAAGCTTGCGGCGAAGGGTGGAAAGCACGGCTTCTATGACATCTGGCTGATCAGGTCGAAGATCGGCAGGTACATCGCGATGACGATGCCGCCGACGATCACCCCGAGAAACGCGATCATCACCGGCTCCATCAGCGTCAGGAGTCCCGCCACGGCCGTGTCGACTTCTTCTTCGTAGAAGTCCGCGATCTTCGACAGCATCGCGTCGAGCGCGCCGGTGGTCTCGCCGACGTTGATCATCTGCACGACCATCGACGGAAACACCTTCGTCTCTCGCAACGGCCCCGAGATGGTTTCGCCGCGCTCGATGCTCGCGCGCGTCACCAGGATGGCGTCCTCGATGATGGCGTTCCCCGCCGTGCGGGCCGTGATATCGAGGCCGTCGAGGATGGGGACCCCCGACGCCAGCAGCGTCGATAGGGTGCGGCAGAAGCGTGCGACGGCGACCTTGCGAAGGATGTTGCCGAGGATCGGCGTCTTGAGCAGTATCGCGTCGAGCACCCGGCGGCCTGTTTCCGTCGCGTAATAGCTCTTGATGCCGTAGCCCATGAGGCCGAGCGCGATGATCGCGAGCCAGCCGTACGCGACGATCCAGTCGCTCAGGGCGATGACAATCAGCGTCGGCTTCGGCAGCTTCGCACCGAGGCCAGAGAAGAGCGCCGCGAACGTGGGGATGACTTTCCAGAGGATGGCTGTGACGACAATCCCCGCGATCACGATGACCGCGACCGGGTAAATCATCGCCGACTTCACTTCCCCTTTCAGTTTCACGCTCTTCTCGATGTAGACCGCCAGCCGCTTGAGGATGGTGTCGAGGATGCCCCCCGCCTCACCCGCGGCGATTATGTTCGAGTAGAGCGCGTCGAATGTCTTCGGATGCTTCTTCATGGCATCCGCAAGCGCCGCACCCCCTTCGACGTCTTCGCGGACCCTGAGGATGGTCGCCGAGAAGCCCTTGTGCGGCTCCTGTTTCCCCAGGATGTCGAGGCACTGCACGAGCGGGAGGCCGGCGTCGATCATGACGGAGAACTGTCGGGTGAAGATGGCAAGGTTTTTCGAGGGAACCGACTTCCCTCCCTTCGGCGCCTTCGGACGCGCGGCCGCGCGCGCAGCCTTGGACTGGTCGATGCGCGTCACCATGATCTGCTCGCGCCGAAGCCCCGCGACGGCGGCATCCATCGAGTCGGCGACCCGCTCCCCCGACACCGTCTCGCCGGCGCGCGTCCGGCCTGAAGATGCAAATGTAGGCATGAATCAGCTTCCAGCTTCCAGTTTCCAGCTAGCGTGCGCCGGGCCTCGGCACGCCGGTACCCGGGCGGTTCAGACCGGCGCCCGGCACGACGCCAGCTCCGCGCGCGATCATCTGCTCGAGCTCATCCTTCAGAGAGGATGCACCCATCGCGGCTTCCAGCGTGATCAGCCGCTTCTGAAACAGCGTCGCCAGTGACTGGTTCATGGTCTGCATCCCCAGTTTCTCCTGCCCGGTCTGCATCGTCGAATAGATCTGGTGCACCTTGTCGTCGCGGATCAGGTTTCTGATCGCCGGGTTCGGCACCATGATCTCGAGCGCCACGACGCGCCCCTGGCCGTCCGCCCGCGGCAACAGCGCCTGGCAGACGATCCCCTCGAGGACGAGCGAGAGCTGGGTCCTGATCTGGCCCTGCTGGTACGCGGGAAACACGTCGATGATGCGATTGATGGTCTGTGCCGACGAATTGGTGTGCAGGGTCGCAAACGTCAGGTGGCCCGTTTCCGCAATCCGCAGCGCCGATTCGATCGTCTCCAGGTCGCGCAGTTCCCCGATCAGCACGATGTCCGGATCCTCGCGAAGCGCGGCACGCAGCGCGGCGGCGAACCCGTGGGTGTCGCTATGGACTTCACGCTGGTTCACCAGGCAGCCCTTGTGCTGGTGGATGTACTCGATGGGGTCTTCGATGGTGAGGATGTGCTCGCGGCGCTCGGTGTTGATCTTGTCGATCATCGCGGCGAGGGTCGTGCTTTTTCCGCTCCCGGTCGGCCCCGTGACGAGCACCAGCCCGCGCGGGCGGTCGGCAAGCGTCGCGATCACCTGCGGAAGTCCGAGCTCGTGGAACGCCTTGATCTGCTCCGGGATCACGCGGTAGACCGCCGCCACGGCACCGCGCTGGTTGAACACGTTGCAGCGAAAGCGCGCGAGGCCCTTGATGCCGAACGAGAAGTCGAGCTCCAGCGATTCCTCGAACCGCTTCTTCTGCACGTCGGTCAGCACGCTGTAGGCAAGCGCCTTGGTCTCCACGGGGCCGAGCACCGGGAGGTCGAGCGTCTGGAGCTTGCCGTGCACGCGCACCTGGGGTGGCGAGTTGGTCGTGAGATGCAGGTCGGAGCCGTTGACGCTCACGAGCGTGTGCAGCAGTTCGGGTAATGTGGCCATTCAGTTTCCAGCTTCCAGCTGCCAGCTTCCAGCTATTTGACTGTCTCCCGCGCAACTTCTTCGATCGTCGTCACCCCGTCGATGACCTTCTGCAGGCCGCTGCGACGAAGCGTCACCATGCCGTCGTCTACCGCCTTTCGGCGCAGCTCGAGCGCTGACGCGCCCACGAGGATCAGTTCGCGCAACTCCTCGGTCACTTCCATGACCTCGTACAGGCCGACGCGACCCTTGTAGCCGCTGTTGTTGCATTTCTCGCAGCCCGTGCCCTTCTTAGGCACCACCCGCTGCGCCTCGTCCGCCGTGAAGCCGGCCTCCACGAGCGCCTGCGCCGCGTGAGGGTGGTCCCCCTTGCAGTGGGTGCAGATGCGACGCACCAGCCGCTGGGCGCAGATCAGGTTCAGCGAGCTCGCGACGAGAAACGGCTCGATGCCCATGTTCATCAACCGGTTCACCGTACTCGGCGCGTCGTTGGTATGCAGCGTGGAGAGCACGAGATGGCCTGTCAACGCGGCCTTGACGGCGATCTCCGCCGTTTCGAAATCGCGGATCTCTCCGACGAGGATGATGTTCGGATCCTGGCGCAGGAACGAGCGGAGCGCCGCCGCGAAGTTGAGCCCGATGCTTTCGCGGACCTGTACCTGGTTGACGCCCACCAGGTTGAATTCGACCGGATCCTCGGCCGTCATGATGTTGGTCTCGATGGTGTTGATCTTCGAGATCGACGAGTAGAGCGTATTGGTCTTGCCGCTGCCCGTGGGCCCTGTCACGAGGACCATGCCCCAGGGCTTCGAGATCGCCAGCTCGAGCTTGCGAAGCGCCTCGGGGTCGAAGCCGAGCTTCGTCATGTCGAGCATCAGCTTGTCCTTGTCGAGCAGGCGCATGACGATCTTCTCGCCGAACAGCGTCGGGAGGCACGAGACACGGAAATCGATTTCCTTGGTCGTTCCCTCGTCGGCAAAGCGGATCTTGATGCGGCCGTCCTGCGGGAGGCGCTTCTCGGCGATGTCGAGCTTTGCCATGATCTTGATGCGCGACGTGATCGCATCGCGGAACTTCATCGGCGGCGCCATCACGTTGTAGAGCAGTCCGTCGATGCGGAAGCGCACGCGGAACTCCTTTTCGTAGGGTTCCACGTGAATATCGCTCGCCCCTTTCTGGATCGCCGACATCAACATCAGGTTGACGAGGCGGATGACCGGCGCCTCCCCGCCTTGCCGCTCGAGGGAGGCCACGTCGATCTCCTCGAGGTCCTCGAGCACCTCGACGTCGTCGTCGATGACCGATTGCTCGAGGGCTTTGCTCACCATCTCGAGCGACGACACGCCCGCGAGACCGTCGCCGCCGGCGACGGCGGCATCGCGCGCGCCGCGGGGTACCCGGGCGTTGTAATACCGGCTGATGGCGTCGAGCACCGCCGTCTCGGAGGCCACCACCGGCTCCACGTTGTAGCCCGTCATGAACTTGATGTCGTCCATGGCGAACACGTTCGTGGGATCGGTCATCGCGATCGTCAGCGTCGCTCCCGACCGGCTGAGCGGTACGATTTGGTACTTGTGGGCGGTCTCCGAGGGGATCAGCTTGATGATGCCGGGATCGATCTCGAACTGGGTCAGATTGATCGACGGAACGCCATACTGCTTGCTGAGGAGGGCGGTGATCTCCTCGTCCTTGACGAATCCAAGCTTCACGAGGTTGAAGCCGAGTTTGCCCCCGTTGCTCTTCTGATAATTCAGCGCTTCCTGCAACTGGGCAGGCGTGATGCGCTTTTCCTTGAGCAAAAGCTCGCCTATGCGAACGGGCATGGTTTCACACTCTGATGGTCGAAAGGACCTGCTGGGGGTGCGAATTGTACATCGCTGACATATTTTGTCAATTTCGTCGTCGGCTAATACACGAACCGCGCGGAAATGCCCCAACCCCGTCCTGCGCGGTCTCCGCCGGTGACCGCGACCCCGTCAAGCAGCACCGCGGGGGTGACGGCGAACGTGCCGCCGACGCTGAAGCCTTTGGCGGATCCATCGACCGCGACATCGTCTGTACTCGCGAGATTCACCTTCAGGCCCGAGCGGACCGTGGCGCGCCGCGCGACTTTCCCTTCCACTCCCAGCGCCCCATCCCGGCGCTCACCAAACGCGTCCCGGCTTGTGAGAAGGTCGACGTCGGCGGCCACGAGCCAGCTGCCCGTCGCGGCCCAGGACATCCCTGCCCGGATCTGCCGTTCCAGCCTGAGCACCGTGCCGTCCTTGCTCGTGAACTCCGGCTCTCTGAGGTTCCTCAGCGCGAGACCGCCCTTCAGCCTCGAGCTATTCGCCATGATGCCGAGGTCTGCGTCAAACCGGGTGTTCCCATCGGCCGGCACCGCGTCGCCGTCGAGCGCGCTGCGGGCCGTTGTCGATGCCGTCAGGTCAGAGGCGGCGAACCCACGGACCATCTTGAGGGTTGCGCCCACAGCTACGCCCGGAACGACCGACTGCACCAGGGTCACACCGGCGTGATGCGTGGTGAGCGAGTTGAGGCGGACCCCAGCCGCTCCAGTGATATTTCGGCTCGAGCCTGCTGAACCTACAGGAACCAACAGCGAGTCCGGCGCGGCGGTCGACTGGTGCAAGCGGTAATAGGTCACGCCAAAGGCCGGCGTCGTCAGTCCCAGGAACAGGGATGATTGCCGGCTCCCCTGCTGCCGGTCGGCTGGAATGGCGCGCCTGGAGGACGCGTCGAGCACGAGGCTGAAATACGAGCCCGCGGCGAGTCCTGCCGGGTTCCAGTAGAGCGCGGAGGCGTCGTCGGCCACCCCAACGAAGGCACCGCCCATCCCTGCCGCCCGGGTCCCTGTGACGTCAAACGACTGGGCATCCACCCTCGAGGTCAAAAGCCCAAATATGACCGCCACCATGGCGGCATATTGCGTCATCTTCTTCATAGAGGTCAGCTTAGCGCGGAAACTTCCGGTCTGGTCCGGTCGTATTGGGATGTGCAGTACAATCGCTCGTCCCAGGGCGGCACGAGGGCCGACAGGCGACGAAACCTTCCAGGCAAACTGAATATGTCGACCACCACCGTTGCAGCCGGTCCGGCCCCTGCTCCGATGAACCTGCTTGCAAGGTTCATTGGCATCATCACGGCGCCTCGCGCCACGTTCGAGAGCGTCGTGGCGCATCCGAAGGTTCTCGGCATGCTCCTTCTGACGGCGACGATCACCGCGCTTGGCGCGGCCCTGCCGATGACGACCGATGCTGGCAAGCAGGCCGCCATCGACCAGCAGGTGAAGACGATGGAGTCGTTCGGGATGACGGTGAACGACGAGATGTACGCAGGTTTTCAGAAAGGCACGGCCATGCTGCCCTATACAACGGGCGGCAGCGTGCTCGTCATGACGCCGATCATCCTCGCGATCCTGTCGGGGATTCTCTTCGCCGTCTATAACGGCGCGCTGGGTGGCGAGGCCAGGTTCAAGCAGATCTATGCGGTCCTCACGCACGCGGGGGTGATCTCGGCGCTCGGTCAGCTCTTTACCGGCCCGATGAACTATTTCCGGGGGTCGGTATCGAGCCCCACGAACCTCAGCGCGTTGCTGCCGATGCTCGACGACACGTCCTTCCTCGCCAAGCTCGCGGGGATGATTGACCTCTTCATCATCTGGTGGCTTATCGTCCTGGCCATGGGGCTGGCAGTCCTCTACCGCCGAAAGACCCAGCCGACCGCGATGACGTTGTTCGGGATCTACGCCGTCGTGGCCCTCTGTGTCGCGGCATATATGAGCCGCGGTTAGTCGCTCCGGAGAGAACAGGGATTCATGAGTCGCAACAAGAAGATCCTCATTGGCGTCGCCGTCGTCGTGCTCCTCGGTGCCATCGCGTTCGCCAACGTCAAGTTCAAGAAGGCGGACGGCGTCACCGTCAACGCGGAAGGGATCCAGAAGCGACGGCTCGAAGCCATCGTCTCGGCGTCGGGCAAAATCCAGGCGAAGCGCACCGTCAACATCAGCGCCGACACGATGGGCCGGGTGACAGAGCTCGCGGTCAACGAGGGAGACCGCATTCAGAAGGGGCAGTTCCTGCTGCAGATCGACCCGCGGAACCTCCGCGCGGCGGTGCAGCGGACCGACGCCTCGCTGCGCGCCTCGGAGTCGCAGGCCGAACAGGTGCGGGTCTCCATGGACGGCGCGCGCGTGGCGCTCAAGCAGGCCGAAGACAACCTGAAGCGTCAGCAGGAGCTCTGGAAGGGCGGGCTGACGACGAAGGAAACGCTGGAGCGCTCCGAGAATGACGTGAAGGTGCGCCAGACCGACATCAAGTCGCAGGACCAGCAGCTGCGCACCCAGCAGCTCCGGATGCAGCAGGAGCGCGCGATGGCCGAATCGGCCCGGTTCGATCTGAGCAAGGTGCGCATCGAGTCACCGATTGCCGGCCTCGTCACGCGCCGCAACGTGGAAGAAGGGGAAACGGTCGTCATCGGCACCATGAACAATGCCGGGACCGTCCTCATGACGATCGCCGACATGTCGGTGATCGAAGCGGAAGTGGAAGTCGATGAAACCGACATCCCGAACGTGAAATTCGGCCAGACGGCGAAGGTCACGATCGATGCGATGCCCGGCAAGACGTTCACCGCCACGGTGACCGAGATCGGCAACAGCCCGATCCAGGCCCAGGGGCAGGCGTCCGCCCAGGCCACCAATTTCAAGGTCGTCCTGACGCTCGATGGCGAGATCCCGGATGTGCGACCTGGCTTCACGTGCACGGCCGAGATCACGACGGCAACGCGCGAGAACGCGCTCGCGGTCCCGATCCAGGCGACGACCGTGCGCGAGGTCGTCGTGGACGACAAGGGGCAGATTGCCCGCGAGCCGGTGGTCGCCGGGCAGCCGCGCCGTGGCGCACCGCCGTCAGAGCTCAAGGCCGGGCAGTCGCGCAAGGAGCTCGAAGGGGTCTTCCTCGTCAAGGACGGCAAGGCGCAATTCGAGGCGGTCAAGACCGGTATCGCGGGCGAGAAATTCTTCGAGGTGCTGTCCGGCCTCAAGGAGGGGGACCAGGTCATCGTCGGCCCGTTCAGCTCCGTCCGTGAACTGCGTGACGGCGCCGCCGTCAAGACCGAGACCGCGCCGCGGTCCGGTGCGGGTCCGCGCAAGTAAGGGCCGCCACCACGGCACGCGCATGCATCAGTTTCTCGAATCGGCCGGCATCGCGCTTCAATCGATCTGGTCCAACAAGCTGCGATCGTTCCTGACCGTGCTCGGGAACATCGTCGCCGTCACATCGATCATCGCGGTCGTGTCACTGATCCAGGGCATGAATGCCTACGTGACGAATGCCATCGTGACGGACGTCGGCGCCGACAACTTCACGATCCAGCGCAACCCGGTCGTCCGGACCCAGGCCGACGAAGAGCGCGTCCGAAACAATCCACGGATCACCCTCGCGGACGCGACCGCGGTCAGGCGATTCGGGGACAACATCCTCGCAGTCGCCGTTCAGGGCAACAGCGGCACGAAGATCTCGTACCGGGCCCAGACGCTGAACAACGTGCAGATCCAGGGCGTGTCGAGGGACTACATCTTCTTCTCGACCTTCAACGCGGAACGCGGCCGTCCGATCAGCCAGACGGAGGTCGACAAGCACCGCGCGGTGGTGATTCTCGGGTTCGACACAGCGGAGCAACTGTTCGCCGCGGCTGACCCCATCGACAAGGTGATCAAGATCGGCAACACCCACTTCCGTGTCGTGGGCGTCAGCCAGAAGAAGGGCTCCATCTTCGGCCAGTCCCAGGACGAGTTCGCCGTCGTCCCGCTCGGCGTCTTCCAGAAAATGTTCGGCACGCGCATGAGCCTTCAGATCTTCGTCAAGCCGCGCACGCCAGAGGTCGTCAAGGCGGCCATGGACGACGCGACGGTGGCGATGCGGATCCAGCGGCGGCTGCGACCCAGCGCGCCGGACAACTTCGGCATGTTTTCGTCCGACTCGCTGCTGAACCTCTATCACACGGCCACCAAGGGGATCTTCGCGGTACTCGTCGGGGTCGTCGCCCTCTCGCTGGTCGTCGGCGGGATCGTCATCATGAACATCATGCTCATGGTCGTGAGCGAGCGGACGCGGGAGATCGGCCTGCGCAAGGCCCTCGGGGCCAGGCGACGGGACATCATCTGGCAGATCCTCACGGAGTCTGTGACGCTGTCCACGTTCGGGGGCCTCGTCGGGATCGGCCTCGGGTTCCTACTCGCCCTGGCAATCAGCAAGGCCACGCCGCTGCCGGCAGCCGTCCAGTTCTGGTCGATTGCGATGGGTATCGGCATCACCGCGGTCGTCGGTCTGTTCTTCGGGCTGTATCCGGCGATGCGCGCGGCGTCGCTCGATCCCATCGAAGCGTTGAGGCGGGAATAGATGGCGGGCATGCGCGCCGGCCTGCTCGACGAAATCGTAGGGATGTCAATCGAGACCCTCCGCACCAACAAGATGCGCTCGGCGCTGACGGTACTCGGTGTCGTCATCGGCATCACGTCGATCGTCGGCATGACGTCCCTCATCCGGGGCTTTGATGAGACCCTGCGCGATTCGATCCGCGAGCTCGGGCCGAACACCATCTACGTGCAGAAGATGGGGGCACTGAGCTTCACGGCGGGCAAGACGTTCCAGGAGCTGATCAAGCGGCCAAACCTCCTGCCGGCTGACGCCCGCGCGATCGGGGAGCTTCCCTCGGTCGCGGTGGTGGACGTGTGGCTCGGCGCGATGGGCGGCTCAGGCGCCAGGATCTATTACGGCAACCAGCGCACGAAGCCGATCGGCGTCCTTGGCGCGACGGAGAATTTCGCGGCCGTGAGCTTTGCCAGGCTCGAGTCCGGACGGTTTTTCGCGCCAGGCGAGGTGCAGAACCGCCGCCAGGTGGTCGTGCTCGGGCAGACACCGTATGCGTCGCTTTTTGGCGCTGTCGATGCCGTCGGCAAGAAGGTCCGCATCGGACAGCGCGAGTTCACCGTCGTCGGCGTCGTCGGCAAGCGTCCCTCGCCGGGAGGCCTCTCCGGGGCCGACGACTTCGTCGTCATTCCGTATACGACCCACGAAAAGTTCTATGGCCGCACCGGCCTTTTCAACCGGAGCGCGATGATCGCGGTGGTGCCGCGCGAAGATGTCGGGCGGGAGGCCGCCATGCGCGACGTCGAGGAGCTGATGCGCATCCGCCATAACGTGCATCTCGACGACCCTAACGATTTCGACCTGCTCACGCAGGACGCGATGATGAAGGTGTGGGATCAGTTCAGCCAGGCCACGTTTCTGGCGCTCCTGGTCATTTCCTCCATCGCACTCATGGTCGGCGGCATCGGCGTCATGGCGATCATGATGATCTCGGTCACCGAACGCACACGCGAGATCGGCGTCAGAAAAGCGCTGGGCGCGCGACGGCGCGAGATTCTGTGGCAGTTCCTGATCGAAGCGGTCTTCCTGACGTCGTTCGGCGGCATTCTGGGGATCCTCTTCGGTAGCGGCATCGGCCTCCTCATTCACTGGATCACCGAGTTCCCCATTTCGCTTCCGTGGTGGTCCTTCGCGCTGGGCATCGGATTCTCCGCGACCGTCGGCATCTTCTTCGGACTGTTCCCCGCCATCAAGGCCTCGCGCCTGGATCCCATCGAGGCGCTCAGGTACGAATAAGTCTCGGCCTTTCAATATGACCGCCGAGGACGCAGAGCCCGCAGAGCACGTCGAAGGGCCGCTGGTCTTCGGGACCTTGCCTTCCTCAGCGCCCTCTGCGTGCTCGGCGGTGAAAGATTGCGACGGCGGAACGGCGCCTCGGTAACTTGGGTATGATCTCCTTCTCGCGCGGGCGGCTCTCCGGCCTGATCGCGCGCCTGACTAGATAGCGCCAGGGGTCGGCCCGGGAACTGGTAGCTGGAAGCTGGTAGCTTCCTTCGGAGGACCCTGTCATGAAGGTCTACGACGCACCCGGCATCAGGAATGTTGCGCTGGTCGGTCACAGTGGCGCCGGAAAGACGCAGCTCACCTCGGCCCTGCTCTTCGACGCGGGGGCCGTCAATCGTCTCGGTCGGGTGGACGATGGCACCACGGTCACCGACTACGACGACGAAGAAGTCGCCCGCAAGCACACGCTCTCCTGCGGTCTCGCACACGCCGAGTGGAAGAAGCACAAGATCAACATCATCGACACGCCCGGCATGGCCAACTTCCTGAGCGATGCGCGGGCGGCGCTACGCGTGGCCGACGCCGCGCTCGTGGTCGTCGACGCCGTCGCGGGGGCAGAGGTCTCGACGGAAAAGATCTGGACTGCCGCTGAGGCCTCGGACGTCCCGCGCATCGTTGTGCTGAATCGCATGGACCGGGAGCGCGCGAGCCTCGGTCGAGCGCTCGAATCCCTGCGCGCCGTCTTCGGACGGACGGTGATCCCGATTCAGCTTCCGATCGGCGAAGAGAGACAGTTCAAGGGGATCGTCGATCTCGTCACGATGAAGGCATGGACGTTTGCCGGCGAACAGGGTCAACCAGCCGAGGCCGGCATCCCCTCCGATATGTGGTTGCAGGTGCAGGGGGCGCGCGAAGCGCTCATCGAGATGATCGCGGAAGCCGACGACGCGCTGATGGAGAAGTTCTTTGACGCCGGAACGCTCACGCAGGAGGAGCTTGTCGCGGGACTCAAACGGGCGATCGCCGGCAGCAGTATCGTGCCGCTTCTCTGCACATCGGCGGCCTCCAACATCGGCATCCAGCCGTTGCTCGACGCCATCGTGAGCTACGTCCCCTCTCCCGCTGAACGCGGCATGAGGCTCGCCGACGACACACGCCTGACCGCAGTGGACACCGGCGCCATGACGGCCTTCGTCTGGAAGACCGTGGCGGACCCGTTCGCCGGGCGCGTGACGATGTTCCGCGTGGTCTCCGGCACGCTGAAGGCCGATTCAACGGTCCACAATACGGGTCGGGAGACGAGCGAGCGGGTCGGCCACCTCGTCCTGCTCATGGGGAAGGCGCAGGTCAACGTCCCGGAGATCAAGGCCGGCGACCTTGGCGCCGTGGCGAAGCTGAAGGAGACGCTGACGGGCGACCTGATCGCCGACAAGGCACAGGCGATCGCCATCGCGCCGATGACGTTCCCCGAACCGGTGCTCTCCTACGCCATCGAGCCGAAGAGCCGCGGAGACGAGGAGAAGATCAGCACCTCGATGCACCGTCTGCAGGAAGAGGATCCATCGATCGGGTACACCCGCGATCCGCAGACCAAGGAGCTGCTGCTTGCAGGCCAGGGCCAGCTGCACATCGAAGTCACGGTGGCGAAGCTCAAGCGCCGGTTCGCCGTCGAGGTGATCCTGAAGCCCCCTCGTATCCCCTATCGGGAGACGATCACCGCGACGACCGAGGCCCACGGACGCCACAAGAAGCAGACCGGGGGGCATGGGCAGTTCGGCGACTGCAAGGTGAAGTTCGAACCGCTGCCTCGAGGCAGCGACTTCGAATTCGTCGACGACATCTTCGGCGGATCGATCCCGCGGCAGTTTGTGCCGGCGATCGAGAAAGGGCTGCAGGAGGCGCGCCTCCGGGGCTTCCTGGCGGGGTACCCGATGGTGGATTTCCGGGCGTCGGTCTTCGACGGCTCCTACCACGCGGTCGATTCGAGCGAGATGTCCTTCAAGATGGCCGCGTCGCTCGCGTTCAAGGACGGCATGTCGCGCGCGCGGCCGACGCTTCTCGAGCCGGTGATGGAGGTCGAGGTCTCCGCGCCGAGCGACTTCGCCGGCGACCTGATGGGGGACTTGAACAGTCGCCGTGGCCGGATCGGGGGGATGGACACGCGCGGCGCCTCCACGCTCATCCGCGCCAGAGTGCCGATGGCCGAGATGCTCACGTACGAACAGCACCTCACGTCCGCGACCGGGGGGCGCGGCTCATATCACATGGAGTTTTCGCACTACGACGAAGTGCCGCAACACCTGCACGGAAAAATAATCGCCGCCTCCAAGGCCGGGCAAGGGCACGAGGAGGCGGCGGACATCTAGAACGAGGACGACGGTCTGACTGACGCTACGCCCCGCCCGCCTTGCGCGGAGCGCGCGGAGCAGATGCCTTGCCTTTGGTCGTGGCGCGGCCGGACTTGTCGCTCTTCAGCTGCCGCTTGGGTTTCGCCTTATTCTCGGCTCCCTCGGCCCCCTCGTCGCCACTATCTGCCTTCTTGCCGCGCAGACGTTCGGCTGCCGCGCGCAGGCGCCCGCCCACACCCTTGGCCTTCGGCGCGTCGGTCGCACGCTCCGTCTCATCGTCGGCATTCGGATCGTATTCGCTGCCGACGAGCTCGATCTGCGCGATATCCGCGCTGTCGCCCCTGCGATGACCGATCTTCAGGATCCGGGTATACCCCCCCGGGCGCGCTTCGAAGCGCGGCGCAATGGTATCGAACAGCTTGGCCACGACGTCGCGGTCCTGCAGGTCGCGCATGACGAGACGACGGGCGTGAAGCCCCTTGCCGTTGACGTCCCCCGATGCGAGGCCGCGCTTGGCGAGGGTGATAATGCGCTCGACAAACGGGCGCAGCTCCTTCGCTTTCGGAACGGTCGTTTCGATCCGTTCGTGCCGGATGAGGGCCGTGGCCTGGTTGCGGAGCATCGAGATTCGATGCTCCGTGACCCGGCCGAGTTTGCGATGACTGGTTCTGTGACGCATGGCTTCTGATCCTTGCCGACTGTGCTATTCCTGTGTCGCTGCCGCGCCCTGGTCGAGGCGCATCCCGAGGCTGAGCCCCATCGTCGTCAGGATTTCCTTGATCTCGTTCAGGGACTTGCGGCCGAAGTTCTTCGTCTTCAGCATCTCCCCCTCGGTCTTCTGCACGAGCTCGCGGATCGTTCTGATGTTCGCGTTCTTCAGGCAGTTGTACGAGCGCACCGAGAGCTCCAGCTCCTCGACGCTCTTGTCGAGATTCTCGTTGGACGCAGCGCGCGGCGTGTCGCCGCCCGCTTCGAGCTGCAGGTCGCCGACGTCTTCGAGGTTGATGAAGATGTTCAGGTGATCACGAATCAGCTTCGCCGAGAGCGACACGGCATCGCGGGGCGTCACCGAACCGTTGGTCCACACGTCCACCGTGAGCTTGTCGTAATCGGTGTTCTGTCCGATACGGGCGGCCTCGACAAGGTAGTTCACCTTCTTGACCGGCGAGTGCACCGAGTCGATCGGGATCCAGCCGATGCCGAGATCCTCGTCGAAGTTCTTGTCGGCCGAGACGTAGCCGCGGCCGCGCTTCACGCGCATCTCGACCTGCAGCTTGCCACCTTCGGCGACCGTCGCGATGTGCGTGTCCGGCTCCAGGATTTCGACGTCGGCGTCGGTCTCGATGTCACGCGCGCGAACCTCGCCCCCCTTGGTCACGTTCAGGCGAAGGGTCTTGGTCGCGTCGACATGCATCTTGAGCGGCACCTGCTTGATGTTCAGGATGATGTCGGTCGCATCTTCGACAGTGCCCGGGATCGGGGAGAACTCGTGGAGGACCCCCTCGATCTTCACCGCGGTCACCGCCGCGCCTTCGATCGACGAGAGCAGGACGCGGCGCATGGAGTTGCCGACGGTCGTGCCGAAACCGCGCTCGAACGGCTGCGCGGAGAACCGGCCGAACCGGTCAGTGAGCGTCTCGCGCTCGAATTCGAGCCGCTTGGGACGCTGAAAACCTTTCCACAACATCTGTCTATTCCTTTCAATCACGCGGCCGATGTGGACGCGCGCCGGACCTGCCGTTTCGCTCCCCGCCTCTCACCGCAGGTCCGGTTAGGCTGCGGGCGGAGAGCTACCTGACGTGCGACGTTATTTCGAATACAACTCGACGATGAGCTGCTCCTGCACCGGCAGGTTGATCTGTGCCCGGGTCGGGAGTGACTGGATCTTTCCGGTCATGGCTGCCGCGTCGAAGTTCAACCACTCCGGGATCCCGCGTCCCTTGACCTCTTCCATCGCGTGCTGGATGGTCGCGTTCTGGGCGCTCGTGGTGCGGACGGTGACCGCGTCCCCTGCCTTGATGGAGAAGGACGGCACGTCGACCTTGCGGCCGTTGATGAGAAAGTGTCCATGCCGAATCAGCTGGCGCGCCTGCGCACGCGAGGTGGCCAGGCCGAGACGGTAGATCACGTTGTCGAGACGACGCTCGAGGAGCTGCAGCAGGGTTTCGCCCGTGATGCCGCGCGTACGGTCGGCCATCTCGAAGTAACGTCGGAACTGGTTCTCGAGCACGCCGTAGATGCGCTTGACCTTCTGCTTCTCACGCAACTGGAGGCCGTAGCCGACGAGCTTCGCCCTCCGCGCCTTCCCGTGCTGCCCGGGTGGCAGGTTGCGCTTTTCGATGGCGCACTTCTCCGTATAGCAGCGCTCACCCTTGAGGAAGAGCTTCATGCCTTCGCGCCGGCACAGGCGGCAAACCGGTCCGATATAACGAGCCATTCTTTATGTTCCTTATCGCTTCCGTTAAACCCTGCGCCGCTTCGGCGGCCGGCATCCGTTGTGCGGGATCGGCGTGACGTCGCGGATCGACTTCACTTCAATCCCGATCGTCTGGAGCGCCCGGATCGCCGACTCGCGGCCGGCGCCTGGTCCCTTGACGCGAACCTCGACGCTGCGCATGCCGACACCCTTGGCGGCGTTACCCGCGGCAATCGCCGCCTGGGTCGCTGCAAATGGTGTCCCCTTGCGCGAGCCCTTGAAGCCGATGCCGCCGGCGCTCGACCACGCCACGACGGCGCCTTCGGCGTCGGTGATCGTCACGATCGTGTTGTTGAAGGACGCCTGGATGTGCGCGAACCCGTGGTGCACGATCCGCTTCTCGCCCCTCTTCTTGAACGCCTTCTTCTTGACGGGACGCCCGGCGGCTTTCTTGCCGCCACCCTCGGTCCCTGGCGCTGTCGGATCCACCGTGTCGTTCTTGGCCATAACTTAAACCGTCTTCTTCTTCGCGACCGCGCCCTTGCGCGGCCCCTTGCGCGTGCGCGCGTTGGTCTTGGTCCGCTGGCCCCTGACCGGCAGATTCCGCCGGTGCCGCAAGCCGCGCCAGCTGCCAATTTCCATCAGCCGCTTGATGTTCATGGAGATCTCCTTCCGGAGGTCTCCTTCCACGCGCCCCTGCTCCTCGATGACGCGGCTGATCTTCCGGACGTCGTCTTCCGACAGGTCCTTGATCCGGATGTCGGGACTCACGCCCGCTTCCGTCAGGATCCCAGTCGAACGCGTACGGCCGATCCCATAAATGTAGGTCAGACCGATTTCGATCCGCTTCGTGCGCGGAAGATCCACGCCAGCAATACGTGCCATTTAGCCCTGCCTCTGCTTGTGCTTCTGATTGGTGCAGATCACGCGCACCACGCCGCGGCGGCGTACGACCTTGCACTTGTCACAAATCCGTTTGACTGACGCCCGTACCTTCATCAGATCTTCTCCACTATCCGTCCGCGCCCGTGATCCCGTGGCGATAACTCCAGCTTCACCCTGTCGCCCACGAGCACCCTGAGGAAGTTCTTCCCCGGGCCGCTCGGTGCGTGCGCGGTCACGTGCCGCTGTCGTTCGATGACCACCCGATACAACCCGCTCGGCAGCAACTCGGTCACCGTGCCGATCACCGTTCCCCCGCTGTTTTGCCGGGGGTCCTCGTCCGCTTCAGCGTTCACCGTTCGAACGTTGAACCGTGCACTGAACCCCTCACTTCACCCTCGCCGCCGCCCGGGTGAGCACCAGGGGACCATCTTTGGTCACCGCGACTGTGTGCTCGAAATGCGCCGAGAGACTGCCATCGCGCGTCACCGCGGTCCAGCCGTCCGCCAGCACCTTCACGGAAGGCCGGCCGGCGTTCACCATCGGCTCGATCGCCAGCGTCATGCCCTCCGCGAGCCGCGGCCCGCGGCCGGGATCGCCGTAGTTGGCAATCTGCGGCTCCTCGTGAAGCGCCGCGCCGATCCCGTGACCGACAAACTCCCGCACCACCGAGAACCCGTGGGCTTCCACATGCTGCTGGACGGCGTGGCCGATGTCCGACACGCGCCCCCCAAGCCGTACCTGGGCGATCCCTTTGTCGAGCGATTCCTGCGTCACACGCAACAGCAGCTGCGCCTGGTCCGACACACGCCCCACCGGCACCGTCACCGCCGAGTCACCGAAGAACCCGTGCTGCTTGACGCCCATGTCGAGCGAGACAATATCTCCCTCGACGAGCGCACGCCTGGACGGGATCCCGTGGATCACTTCGTCGTTGGTCGACGCACACAGCGTGCACGGATACCCGCGGTACCCCTTGAACGCCGGCTCGGCGCCCGCGGCCCGCACGAGACGTTCCGCTTCCACGTCGAGATCGAGCGTCGACACGCCGGGGGCCACCATGACGGCGAGCTCCGCCAGCACGTCGGCGACAAGCGCGCTCGCCGCGCGCATCGCGTCGATCTCCGCCGGACTCTTGCACACGATCACAGCGCCGCGCTCCTGCACGCCTCGGTCAGCGCCGACTCCACCTGCCGTGTCACCACGTCGGCCGGCTGGTGGCCGTCGATGGAACGAAACGTCGGCCGCACCGAGTAGTAGTCCACGAGCGGCTTGGTCTGCCGCTGATAAATCTTCAGCCGCTCCCGAACGATCTCGACGCCGTCATCGATCCGCGCGATCAGCGCGCCGCCGCATTTCTGGCAGTGGCCCGTCCACTCCACGAGCGCGTTCACCCCGCACTCGCCGCAGATCCGACGGGTGGCCAGGCGCCGCACGAGGATCTCTTCCGGCACCACGATATCGAGCACGACGAGCGGCCCGCGGCCGTTGACCATCTGGTCCAGGGCGGTCGCCTGGCCGACCGTCCGCGGAAAGCCGTCGAGCACGAATCCGCTCCGGGCGTCGTCGCGCTCCAGCCGTTCCCGCACGATCCCGATCATCACGTCGTCGCTGACGAGGTTGCCGGCGTCCATCGTGATCTTGGCCGCGCGCCCCATCTCGGTGTCGGCGTGGACCGCTTCGCGAAGGATGTCCCCCGTCGAGATCTTCGGCAGGTTGCGGCCGCGGGCAAGCCGCTCGGCCTGCGTGCCCTTCCCCGCCCCCGGTGGTCCGAGCATGATCACGTTAAGCGCCTGACCGGCGCCGTGAGACAGCTGCACCAGCTAGCCTCTCCGTCCGCGGATGCGGGTTTTCTTCATGAACCCGTCGTAGTGGCGCATGATCAGTTGCGATTCGATCTGCTGCACGGTGTCCATCGCCACGCCGACGATGATGAGCAGCGACGTGCCGCCGAAGTAGAACTGCACGCCCATGCCGTCCGTGATGAACCGCGGCAGCGCGGCGTACAGCTTGTCGCCGATCCCCGGTATCTGGTTGACCTTGATCCCGGAGACGAGGAACTGCGGCAGAATGGCGATCATCGCGAGATAGATCGCACCCACCAGCGTAATCCGCGTCAGGATCGTGTCGATGTGCTCAGCGGTCCGCTTGCCCGGGCGTATGCCGGGGATGAAGCCGCCGTACTTCCGCATGTTCTCCGCCACATCATCCGGATTGAAGATGATGGCCGTGTAGAAATAGCAGAAGAAGATGATGCCCGCGACGTACATCAGGTCGTGCAGGGGCATCCCCGGCCCGATCTGGTCGAGCGCGCGGCGCGGCCAGCTCGTCGCGTCGAACATCGGCGCGAATGTCGCCGGAAACGCCAGGATCGACGAGGCGAAGATGACCGGGATGACACCGCCCGTGTTCACCTTCAGCGGAATGTGCGTGCTCGAGCCGCCATACATGCGGCGGCCGACCACGCGCTTCGCGTATTGGACCGTCACGCGGCGATGCCCGCGTTCGACGAACACGATCGCGGCGATCACGAGGGCCATGAGGAGGACGATCGCCACCAGCCGGATGAGGCCCATCTGCCCGGTGCGCAACTGCTCCAGCGTGAGAAACACCGCCGAGGGCAGGTTGACGATGATGCCCGCGTAGATGATCAGCGACATGCCGTTGCCGATGCCGCGCTCGGTGATCTGCTCGCCGAGCCACATCACGAACGTCGTGCCGGTGGTCAGCGTGAGGATCGTCATCAGGCGGAAGCTCCAGCCCGGCTCGTACACGAGCGGGAGACCCCCGGCCATTTCCGTATTGCGCTCGAGGAAGATCGCGATGCCCAGCGCCTGGACGACGGCCAGCAGGATCGTTCCATAGCGCGTGTACTGCGTGATCTTGCGGCGCCCGAGCTCTCCCTCTTTCGAGAGGCGCTCGAGGTAGGGCCACACGACCGTCAACAACTGCAGGATGATCGACGCGCTGATGTAGGGCATGATGCCCAGCGCGAAGATAGTCATCTGCGACAGGTTGTTACCCGAGAACATGTCGTAGAGACCGAACACCCCTGAGCTGGCCTGCTCCATGAGCGCCCGAAGCGCCTCGGGATTGATCCCCGGTGTGGGGATCTTGCTCCCGACGCGATAGACCGCCAGCAGGCCCAGCGTGAAGAACACACGCTTGCGCAGCTCCGAGACGGCGAAGACGTTCTTCAGACTCTCGATCATGGCTAGGCCAGGACCTCTGCGGTGCCGCCGGCGGCGACAATCTTCTCAGCCGCCTTGCCGCTGAACTTGTGCGCGCGCACGGTGAGCGCGATCGAAATCTCGCCGCGTCCAAGGACCTTCACCCGCTGCCCGCGGCTGACGAGCCGTTCGGCCTTCAACAGCTCCGGCGTGACCTCGGTCCCCTTCTTGAACCGTTCCGCGAGGGTGTCGAGGTTCACGACGTCGAACTCCTCGCGGAAAATATTGGTGAACCCGCGCTTCGGCACGCGGCGGTGCAGCGGCATCTGGCCGCCTTCGAACCCGCGCTTGTGTGTGAAGCCCGATCGGGACTTGGCGCCCTTGTGCCCGCGTCCCGACTGCACGCCCTGGCCGGAGCCCTGGCCGCGGCCGACGCGCTTCTTCGAATGCTTGGCGCCCTTTGCGGGTCGCAGATCGCTCAGATTCATGATTAGTCCACCGTCACGAGGTGACGAACTTTCAAGATCATTCCACGCGTGGCGTCGTTGTCGAGGAGCTCCACGGTGTGGCCGATGCGTCGCAGGCCCATGCCCTGCACGACCTTCGCCTGGCTCCGGTTGAACCCGATCGTGCTCTTCACCAGGGTCACCTTGACGCGGGGTCCCTCGACGCTCTTCTTGGCGCGCTTAGCCACGGGCCACCGCCGTCTCGTGATCGTCCTCGTCCTTGCCGCGCAGCCGGCGCACGGCCTTGGGATCCCTCAGCTCGCTGAGCGCCTGGAATGTCGCGCGCACGACATTGTGCGGATTGGCGGACCCGATCGACTTGGTGAGCACGTTCGAGATGCCGCACGACTCCACGACGGCCCGCACGCCACCGCCCGCGATGATGCCGGTCCCCTCGGGTGCCGGCTTCAGCAGCACCTGCCCGGCGCCGAAGCGGCCGAGCACCGGGTGCGGCACCGTCGTCCCCTGCAGGGGCACCCGGATCAGCATCTTCTTGGCGGCCTCGATCCCCTTCTTGATCGCCGAGGGGACCTCCTTGGCCTTGCCGACGCCAAAGCCCACGACCCCATGGCCGTCACCGAGGACGACCAGGGCGCTGAAGCTCAGGTTCTTGCCGCCCTTGACGACCTTGGTGACGCGGCTGATGTTGACAACCGTGTCCTTCAGGTCCAGCTGCGAGGGATCGATCTTTTCGCGAGATTCAAACATATGTTTTAGCTTCCAGCTTCCGGCTTAAAAATCCAGACCCGCTTCGCGCGCGGCGTCCGCCACCGCTCGAATGCGACCGTGGTACAGGTAGCCGCCGCGGTCGAACACGACGCGTTTGATGCCCTTGGCGATCAGCCGCTCCGCGATCGTCTTTCCCAGCGCCTGCGCGCCGGCGCGATTGCCGCCGCGGATGCCGTCGCCCGCCTGCGCCTTGATCGCCGGCTCGGTGCTCGCCGCCGACGCAATCGTGGTGCCCGTCAGGTCGTCGATGACCTGGGCGTAAATGTGCGAGACGCTCCGGAACACGCGCAGCCGCGGCCGTTCCGCCGTTCCCGAAATCCGCTTGCGCTGCCGCATGGCGATGCGTTTGCGGCGATCTCTCGTGGTCGTGATTTTCATATGAGTCAGCCCGTCGCCCGACCTGAAGGTCGAGCCTACTTAGCCCCCGTCTTGCCGGCCTTTTTCTTCAGCACTTCACCCGTGTAGCGGACGCCCTTCTGCTTGTAGGGGTCCGGCTTCCGCAGACGACGGATGTTCGCCGCGACCTGCCCGACCGCCTGCCGGTCGATGCCCGTCACGGTGATGTGGGTCTGCTTGTCCACGACGATGTCGATCCCCTTCGGGACGTCGAACACCACGGGGTGGGAATACCCCAGCGCGAAGTGGACCTGCTGCCCCTTGAGCTCCGCGCGGTACCCGACGCCGACGATGTCGAGCTCCCGCTTGAAGCCCTCGGTGACGCCAAGCACGGCGTTGGCCACGAGACTCCGCGCCAGGCCGTGAAACTTGCCGAGCTCCGGGTCTTCGCGAAGCGTGGTCGCGTGCAGCTGGTCCCCGTTGACTTCAAACCCGATCCCGTCCGGCAAGGCCTGTCGCAGCTTGCCTTTCGGACCCTGCACTTCAACGGCCCCCGGCTGGACGTCGATCTTCACGCCCTTCGGGATCGTAATGATCTTCTTACCAATTCTTGACATAACTTTTAGCTTCCAGCTTCCGGCTACCAGCTTCCGGCTTCCAGCTCCCAGCAAGGCGCCTCACAACCCGTTCGGTTGGAAGCTGGGAGCTGGCAGCTGGCAGCTGCGTTACCACACGTTACAGAGGACCTCGCCGCCGACGCCCGCGCGGACGGCTTCGCGGCCGGTCATGACGCCACGCGACGTCGTGAGAATGCTGGTGCCGAGGCCCGCGAGCACGTCCGGCACCGACTCGCTGCCGAAGTAGACGCGGCGCCCGGGGCGGCTCACCCGTTCGATCCCCGTGATGACGCGCTCGCCGCGCGGCCCGTACTTCATCTGCATCCGGAGCTGCGCCTGCACGCGCTCGCCGGCTTCGGCCTCGAGCACCTTGAAACTCTGGATGTAGCCCTCGTTCTCGAGGATCCGGGCGATTTCCACCTTCAGGCGGGACGACGGCATATCCACACGCGTGTGTCGCGCGAGCGTCGCATTGCGGATCCGCGTCAGCATGTCTGCGATAGGGTCAGTCATAGCTCTCTCAACACCTTGTCACTCGTAGGCCCGACCGTCAGGTCGGGCGACTTTCTCGTAGGCCCGACCGTCAGGTCGGGCGACCGACAATACCGGCCCGGGCACACCCGACCTCGAGGTCGGGCCGACACCCTTACCAGCTGCTCTTCGTAACCCCGGCGATGTCCCCTTCGTGTGCCAGCTTTCGGAAGCACAGCCGGCAGAGGGCAAACTTCCGCATGTAGGCCCGCGGCCGTCCGCAGCGCTGGCAACGGTTCCGCAAGCGGACCTTGAACTTCGGTGTCTTCGCTTCTTTGGCGATCTTCGCAGTAGTAGCCATAGTCGTGCGTTATCCCTGCTGAGTGCGGAACGGGACGCCGAGAAGCTGCAGCAGCTTGCGCGACTCTTCGTCGCTCTTCGCCGTCGTCACCACCGAAATGTTCATGCCGCGCGCCTTGTCGACCTTCATGTAGTCGATCTCGGGGAACAGCAACTGGTCTTTCAGGCCGAGCGTGTAATTGCCGCGCCCATCGAAGCCCTTGGTCGACACCCCGCGAAAGTCGCGGACGCGCGGGAGCGCCACCGAGATCAGACGATCCAGGAAGTCCCACATGCGCGCGCCGCGCAGCGTGACCATCGTGCCGATCGGCATCCCCTGGCGGACCTTGAACTGGGCGATCGACTTCTTCGCCCGCGTCACCACCGGTTTCTGCCCGGTGATCTTCCCGACCTCGTCGACGCCGGTGTCGACGATCTTGGCATTCGACGTCGCCTCGCCGAGGCCCATGTTGACGACGATCTTCTCGATCTTCGGGATCGCCATCACGTTGGAATACCCGAACTCCTTCTTGAGGGCGGGAATGACGTCCTGCTCGTAGCGTTCCTTGAGGCGGCTCATTTATCTACCACTCCCTCGCACTTGCGGCAGACGCGCACCTTGCGGCCGTCACCGAGGATCTTCTTGCCGAGACGCGTCGGCTTGCCGCATTCCGGGCAGACAAGCTGCACGTTGGACGCATGCAGCGGGGCCTCGCGCTCGACGAGCCCGCCCTTGATGTTCTTCTGCGGATTCGCCTTCGTGTGGCGCTTGATGATGTTGACGCCTTCGACGACGACGCGGTTGGTGTCCGGCACGATGCGCAGCACGCGGCCGCGCTTGCCGCGGTCCTTGCCGGCCATCACGACGACGTTGTCGTTCTTCCGAATGGGGGTTGCTAGTCTCGACATGACTTCCTACAGAACTTCCGGGGCCAGCGAAATGATCTTCATGAACCGGCGCTCGCGGAGTTCGCGGGCGACCGGACCGAACACGCGCGTGCCGACCGGCTCGTTGTTGTCGTTCACCAGAACGGCCGCATTGCGGTCGAACCGGATGTAACTGCCGTCCTTGCGCCGCTGCTCCTTGCGGGTGCGCACGATGACGGCCTTCACGACCTGCCCCTTCTTCACGGTGCCGTCCGGGGTGGCTTCCTTCACCGACGCCGTCACGAGATCCCCCAGGCGCGCATAGCGCCCGGTCGACCCGCCGATGGCATTGATCACCGCGATCTTGCGCGCGCCCGAGTTGTCGGCGACATCCAGGACCGATTGCATCTGAACCATGGCTAGATCTCCTTCGCCTTCAGGACGATGCTCGTGACGACCCAGCGCTTGCGGCGGCTGAGCGGACGGCTCTCCGCGATCGACACGCGGTCGCCCACCTTCGCTTCGTTCTTTTCGTCGTGTGCCAGGAACGTCGAGGTCCGGCGCTGGGTCTTGCCGTACAGCGCGTCACGGATCTGGCGCTCGATCGCCACCTTCACGGTCTTGTCCATCTTGTCGCTGACGACGACGCCAGTCACAGGTGCCTTGGTTGCCATCTACGCCGTCTCCTTCTCGCGCAGCACGGTTTTCACTCGCGCCACGTCGCGGCGCAGCGCCTTGAGTTTCTGCGCAGCTTCACCCTGTCCCATCGACTTCTGAATGCGCAGGCGGAAGATCTGATCGTCCATGTCCTTCTCGCGCTGACGCAGATCCTCGACGGCCAGGTCACGGATTTCCGTCACCTTCATGACGCCTTCTCCTCGGCGAACCGGGTCGCAAACTTGGTCTTGATCGGGAGCTTCGCGGCCGCCAGGCGCATCGCTTCGCGCGCGTCGGTCTCGTTGACCCCTTCCATCTCGAACAGGATCCGTCCGGGCCGCACGACACACACCCACTGGTCCGGGGCACCCTTGCCCTTGCCCATGCGGGTTTCCTGCGGCTTCTTCGTGATCGGCTTGTCCGGGAACACGCGGATCCAGATCTTGCCACCACGCTTGATGAAACGGGTCATCGCCACGCGCGCCGCTTCGATCTGGCGTGCGGTCATCCAGCACGGCTCCAGCGCCTTGAGCCCGTAATCGCCGAACGTCACATCGGAACCACGCCACGCCTTGCCCGCCATGCGGCCGCGCTGCTGTTTCCGGTATTTCACTTTCTTCGGCATCAACATAGAAATCTACCTATCGTTCTATCGACCTATCGACCTATCGTTCTATCGATGACTACACTCGCGCAGCGCGCCTGGGCGTTCGGTAATCCTCTTCGCGGCCAATCCGCGGCACGAGGCGCTCACCCTTGTAGAGCCACACCTTCACGCCGATCGCCCCGTAGGTCGTGAACGCTTCGGCGAACCCGTAATCGATGTCGGCGCGGAGGGTCTGCAGCGGCAGCTGGCCGTGCAGGTACCACTCGGACCGCGCGATCTCCGCCCCGTTGAGCCGGCCCGACACGCGCACTTTGATGCCCCGGGCGCCGAACCGCAGCGCGGACTCCACGGCCTTGCGCATCGCCCGGCGGAACGCCACGCGCTTCTCGAGCTGCTGCGCCACCGACTCCCCAATCAACTGGGCGTCGAGCTCGGGCTTCTGGATCTCCTGGATGTTGATGAAGACCTCGCGGTTGGTCTTCTTCTGGATCTCCTGCTTCAGCTTGTCGACCTCGGTGCCCTTGCGGCCGATGATGATCCCCGGGCGCGACGTGTGGATATCGATCTTCAGCTTGTTGGCGGCCCGCTCGATCTCGATCTTCGAAACACCGGCGTGCATGAACCGCTTCTTGAGCGTGTCACGCAGCTTCAGGTCCTCGTGGAGCAGCTTCGCGTAGTCCTTGTCGGCGAACCATCGCGAGCGCCACGTCTTGTTGAACCCGAGCCGGAAGCCGTGCGGATGAACTTTCTGACCCATCTAGAGAACCTCGTAGGTCCGGCCTTCTCAGGCCGGGCATGTCCGAATCAGCTCGTCGCCCTTCCAGGCAACGCCCGACCTGACGGTCGGGCCTACTCCACCGCCCGACTTGAAGGTCGGGCCTTCCTTGCCGGCCTACTCCTTGCCGGAGGCGGCCTTTGCGCGGCCACCCTTGCGCGCCGTTTTCCTGGCGCCTGTTTTCGCGCCCGCCTTCGCGGTGGCAGGCCGCCGCTTCGGCGCGGCGCCGCGTGCGCGCTTCGGTGCGCCGTCCACAGCCGTCGTCGCCGCCACCTTCGACGGCCGCTCCGCCACCTGCACCGTCAGGTGCGCGGTGCGCTTCACGACACGGAACGCGCGGCCCATCGGGGCGGGGCGGATCCGCTTCTGCGAGGGGCCCTGGTTCGCGTAACACGCGTTGACGAACAGCTGCTCGACGTCGCCGCCGAAACCGTCCTTCAGCGTCGCGTTCGCGATGGCGGAGCGCAGCACCTTTTCGATGTCACGCGCCACGCTCTTCCGGGCGAACTGCAACGTCGCCAGCGCGAGGTTCACGTTGCGGCCGCGAATCAAGTCGAGCACCAGCCCCGCCTTCTGGGCGGAGGTGCGGATGTACTTCGCTGTTGCGTGTGCCTGTACTGCCATGACTAACCCTTCGCCGCGCCAGCCGGCGAGACGGATGCGGCCTTGTCGCTCTTGGTCGTGTGGCCCTTGAACGTCCGCGTCGGCGCGAACTCGCCGAGCTTGTGCCCGACCATGTTCTCGGTGAGGTAGACCGGGATGAACTTCCTCCCGTTATGAACCGCGATCGTGTGACCCACCATCTCGGGGATCACCGTCGAACGCCGCGACCATGTCTTGATGACCTTCTTCTCGTTGGTCCGGTTCATCCCCTCGACCTTCTCGAGGAGCGGAACATCGACGAACGGACCCTTCTTGAGTGACCTGGACATTACTTCTGTCTCCGCGTAACGATGAAGCGGTCGGTGGACTTCCGGTTCCGCGTCTTGTGGCCCTTGGTCGGCATGCCCCACGGCGACACCGGGTGACGGCCGCCCGAGGTCTTGCCCTCGCCGCCGCCGAGCGGGTGATCGACCGGGTTCATCGCCACACCGCGCACGTGCGGACGCTTGCCCATCCAGCGGCTTCGGCCGGCCTTGCCGATCGAAATGTTCTCGTGGTCGATGTTGCCGACCTGCCCGATGGTCGCCAGGCAGTTGACGTTGATCTTGCGGATCTCACTCGACGGCATCTTCACCGACGCGTACTCGCCGTCCTTGGCCACCAGCTGCACCGACGACCCGGCGCTGCGGGCAATCTGCCCGCCCTTGCCGGGCTTGAGCTCCACATTGTGGATCTGCGTGCCGAGCGGGATGTTCTTGAGCGGCAGGGCGTTCCCCGTCAGGATGTCGACCCCGTCGCCAGCCACGATGGTGTCCCCCACCTTCAGCCCCAGCGGCTGGATGATGTAGCGCTTCTCGCCGTCCGCGTAGGTCAGCAGCGCGATCCGCGACGAGCGGTTCGGGTCGTACTCGATCGTCGAGACCGTCGCCGGAATGTCGCGCTTGTCGCGCTTGAAGTCGATGATCCGGTAATTCCGCTTGTGACCGCCGCCGCGCCACCACGAGGTCAGCTCGCCATGGTTGTTCCGACCGCCACTCTTCTTCAGCGGCTCGGTCAGCGGCCGGTACGGCTCCATCGTGGTGATGTCGTCGTTCACCTGGACCGTGTGGAACCGCCGGGCGGGGGACGTCGGCTTGTATTTTTTGATAGGCATTAGGTTGGTCCTTGAAATGCAGAACTCAGAACATGGAACGCAGAACGTGTTGGTTCTGTGTTCGTTGTTCGTCGTTCGTCATTCCCTAGGCGCCCTCCAGGAATTCAGGGATCTTCTCTCCATCCCTCAACTTCACGTAGGCCTTCTTCCAGTCCGATCGCTGGCCGACGAACCGGCCCTGGCGCTTGAACTTGCCGTGCGCAATCGACGTGCGGACCGCCAGCACTTTCGAGCCCAGCAGCTTCTCGACCGCGCGCCTGATGTCGATCTTGGTCGCGTCCGCCTTCACTTCGAACACCACCGTCCGGTCGCTCTCGCGCGCGAGCGTCGTCTTTTCGGTGATGAGCGGCCGCCTGATGATTTCTGTGAGTTTCATGAGGCTTCACCCAGCGCTTCCTGGAGCTTTTCGAGCGCATCCTTCGTCGCGATGACGTGCGCGGTGTCGATGACGTCGCGAGCCGTCACGCGCGTGCTCTGCACGACCTTCACGCCCCTGAGGTTGCGGATCGAGACCGCAAACCCGTCCTCCGGCGCGACGTCGATGAACAGCGTCTTGCCCGTGGCGCCGAGCCGCTTGAGCAGGGCGACCGAGGACTTCGTCTTGCGGTCCTCCGAGGTCAGGCTGTCGACGACGATCAGCACGCCCTCCTGCGCCTTCTGGGCCAGCGCCGCCCGAAGCGCGCCGCGGCGAACCTTCTTGGGCAGGTCGTACGCGTAACTGCGTGGCTGCGGACCGAACACGGTGCCGCCCTTGCGCCACAGCGGAGTCCGGCTCGAGCCGACCTGCGGACGGCCGGTGCCCTTCTGCTTGTAGGGCTTGATGCCGCCGCCGCTGACGAGCGCGCGGTTCTTGGTCGCGTGGGTGCCGCGCCGTTCGGACGCATTCTCCTGCACGACCGCTTCCCAGATCAAGTCGGTCTTCACGCGGCCACCGAACAGGTCGTCGCTCAGCTCCAGCGCGTCGACCTTCTCGTTCTTGCCGTTGACGATGTCGAGTTTCATGGCTACTTCTTTGCCTTTTTCGCGACGGGGGCCTTGGTGACCTTGCCGACCTTGCCGGCCTTTTCGTGCTGCACCTGGGGCTCCGGCTTGGCGGCGATCGCCTTGCGCACGATCACGTACCCACCGGGGGCGCCCGGGATCGCGCCGTGGATCACGAGGAGGTTGTTGTCGGCGTCCACCTGCACGATTTTCAGGTTGCGGACCGTGACCCGGTCGCCACCCATCCGGCCCGGCATGCGCATGCCCTTGATGACGCGCGAGGGATACGACGAGGCGCCGATCGAGCCGGGCGCGCGGTGAAACATCGAGCCGTGGCTCGCGCCGCCGCCGGAGAAGTTGTGGCGCTTCATGACGCCCTGGAACCCCTTGCCGCGGCTCACGCCGATCACGTCCACCCGGTCGCCGCTGTTGAACACGGCGTTGACCAGAATCTGGTCGCCGGCCTTCGGCGCGTCGGCGCCTTTGGCGACCTTCAACTCGCGGCGCACGCGGGTCGGCGGAACGCCGGCCTTCTTGTAGTGCCCCTGCTGCGGCTTGTTCTCCCGCGACGGACGCTCGTCGACGTAGCCCACCTGCACGGCCTCGTAGCCGTCGGTCTGTGTCGTCTTGCTCTGCACGACGACACACGGGCCCGCCTTGACGACCGTCGCCGGCGACACGACGCCGTCGGCGCCGAACACCTGCGTCATCCCGATTTTTCTGCCGATGATTCCTGTAACCATTTGAGCTTCCCGCTTCCAGCTGCCCGCGTCCAGCAGCTCTCAGCTATTTGTGTTCCTTGCCGAACGCCTTGATCTCGACGTCGACGCCGGCCGGAAGATCCAGCTTCATCAGGGCGTCGACCGTCTGCGGCGTGGGCTCGAAGATGTCGATCAGGCGCTTGTGCGTGCGCAACTCGAACTGCTCGCGCGACTTCTTGTCGACGTGCGGCGAGCGCAGCACCGTCCACTTGTTCTTGTCGGTCGGCAGCGGGATCGGGCCGGCCAGGCGTGCGCCCGTGCGGCGCGCCGTGTCCACGATCTCGGTCGTGGACTGGTCCAGCACCCGGCTGTCGTACGCCTTCAGGCGGATGCGGATCTTGTCGCTAAACGCTGTAGCCATAATTTTTACGCTTTCCCTTGCATGCGGGCGACGACTTCTTCGCTCACGTGGTTCGGCGCCGGTTCGTACCGGTCGAAGTGCATCGAGTAGGTCGCGCGCCCCTGCGTGCGCGAGCGCAGGTCGGTCGCGTAGCCGAACATCTCGGCGAGCGGCACGCGCGCGTTGATGATCTGCGTGCCGCCGCGATCTTCCTGCGACTGGATCTGGCCCCGCCGGCTCGAAATGTTGCCCATGACGTCGCCCATGTGTTCCTTCGGAACCACCACCTCGACGCGCATGACGGGCTCGAGCAGCACCGGCTTGGCCTTCTTCGCCGCGTCCTGGAACGCCATCGAACCGGCGATCTTGAACGCCATCTCCGACGAGTCGACGTCGTGGTACGAACCGTCGTACAGCTCGATGCGCACGTCGTCGACCGGGTAGCCCGCGAGGACGCCGCGCGTCAGCGCTTCCTTGATGCCTTCATCGACCGGCTTGATGAATTCCTTCGGGATCGAGCCCTGGCTCGTCTTGTTCTCGAAGATGTAGCCCGTGCCGGGCTCGCCCGGATACAGGTGGATCTTGACGTGTCCGTACTGACCGCGGCCGCCGGTCTGCTTGGCGTACTTCATTTCGCCGTCGGCGGGACGGGTCAGCGTTTCCTTGTAGGCGACCTGCGGACGGCCGACGCTCGCCTCGACGCTGAACTCGCGCTTCAGGCGATCGACGATGATTTCGAGGTGCAGCTCGCCCATGCCGGCGATCACGACCTCGCCCGTGGCGACATCGGTCTTCACGCGGAAGGTCGGGTCCTCGGCCATCAGCTTGCCCAGCCCGTGGCCGAGTTTTTCCTGGTCGGCCTTGGTCTTGGGCTCGATCGCGAGCGAGATGACCGGCTCGGGGAAATCCATCGACTCGAGCACGACGGGAGTCCGTTCGTCGCAGATCGTGTCGCCCGTGGTGACCGTCTTCAGCCCGACCGCGGCGGCGATGTCGCCCGCGTAGACTTCCTTGATTTCCTCGCGTTTGTTCGCGTGCATCTTGAGCAGGCGGCCGAGGCGCTCGGACTTCTGCTTGGTCGAATTGAAGACCGTCGAGCCGGCCGTCATGACCCCCGAATAGACGCGGATGAACGTGAGCTGGCCGACAAACGGGTCGGTCATGATCTTGAACCCGAGCGCGGCAAAGGGGGCCGTGTCTGATGCGGGGCGCTCAACGATCGTGTCGGGTCCCTTGTCAGGATCAAATCCCTTGATCGCGGGCACGTCGACGGGCGACGGCAGGTAGTCGACAATGGCGTCGAGGAGCAGCTGCACCCCCTTGTTCTTGAACGCCGAGCCGCAGATGACCGGCACGAACGCGGGCTCCGACTTGTCACCCGTCGTGTGGACGGAGGTGTTGACGCGCTTGCGCAGCGCCGCCTTGATCTCGTCCTCGGTGACTTCTTCGCCGTGCAGGTATTTCTCGAGGATCTTGTCGTCCGCTTCGCTGACCTTCTCGATCAGCTGCTCGCGGAACTTCTTGGCCTCCTCGAGCATGTCGGCCGGGATGTCCCCGATGATGAAGTCGGCCCCCATCGTTTCGTCTTTGTAGGTGACGGACTTCATCCGGACGAGATCCACGACGCCGACAAACCGATCCTCCGTGCCGATCGGCAGGTGGATCGCCACCGGGTTTCCCCCGAGCTTCGACGTGATCTGCTCGAACGTGCGCTTGAAGTCCGCGCCGATGCGGTCCATCTTGTTGACGAAACAGATGCGCGGCACGCGGTACTTGTCGGCCTGACGCCACACCGTTTCGGACTGCGGTTCGACGCCCGCGACGGCGTCAAACACCGCCACGGCGCCGTCAAGCACGCGCAGCGACCGCTCGACCTCGGCCGTGAAGTCCACGTGGCCGGGCGTGTCGATGATGTTGATCCGCATGTCGCGCCAGAAACAGGTCGTCGCGGCGGACGTGATCGTGATGCCGCGCTCCTGCTCCTGCTCCATCCAGTCCATGACCGCGGTGCCTTCGTGCACCTCGCCGATCTTGTACGTGATGCCCGTGTAGAACAGGATCCGTTCCGTCGTGGTCGTCTTGCCGGCATCGATGTGGGCCATGATGCCGATGTTGCGCGTGCGGTCGAGTGGGGTCTGCCTGGCCATGGATGGTTACCAGCGATAGTGCGCGAAGGCCTTGTTTGCCTCCGCCATGCGGTGCACGTCTTCGCGCTTCTTCACGGCGCCGCCGCGAAGATTCGACGCGTCCAGCAGCTCGTTCGCGAGCTTCTCCACCATCGTCTTGCCGTCACCCCGCGAGCGGGCGAAGCTGACGAGCCAGCGGATGCTCAGCGACAGGCGGCGGTTCGGATTCACTTCAACCGGCACCTGGTAGTTCGAGCCGCCCACGCGGCGCGACTTCACTTCCAGCGCCGGCTTGACGTTCTCGACCGCCTTCTTGAATACCTTGATCGGATCGTCGCCGGTCTTCTCCTGGATTGAGGAGAGGGAGCCGTACATGATCTTCTCGGCCGTGCTGCGCTTGCCGTCGCTCATCAGCGTGCTGACGAACTTCGTGACCAGCGAGCTGGCGTAAATCGGATCCGGCGGAACTTCGCGTTTCGGAACTTCTCTGCGTCTTGGCATTTCGTATCTCTGTACTGTGTAGCCCGGCTCGTATCTTTGTACTGTGTAGGCCCGGCCTTTAGGCCGGGCGGGCCTCTACTCAGCCACCAGCCCATTCCCTCACGCCCGACCTGAAGTCGGGCCTACGAACAGGTCGGGTCTACGACTTCGGCCTCTTGGCGCCGTATTTCGAACGACCCTGCTTGCGACCCTGCACACCCACGGCGTCGAGGGTGCCGCGGACGACGTGGTACCGCACACCCGGAAGGTCCTTGACTCGGCCCCCGCGGATGAGCACCAGCGAGTGTTCCTGCAGGTTGTGGCCAACGCCCGGAATGTAGGTCGTCACTTCGATCCCGTTGGTCAGCCGGACTCGCGCAACCTTGCGCAGCGCCGAGTTCGGCTTCTTCGGTGTCTGGGTGAACACACGGACGCAGACGCCACGCTTCTGCGGGCTATCCTGCAGCGCGGGGCTCTTGGTCTTCGTGACGACCTTGGCGCGCCCTTTTCGGACAAGCTGGCTGATCGTTGGCACAGTCGAACTACTCCAGTGGCGCGCGCGGTGGCGCACGCGAAACGTAAAACGCCCTCAATAGCGCAGACGCGCCATCAACGGTTGATTGCTCCAGGCCTAGGACCGCATTGCTGCGGCCGGCACCTGGGGCTGACTTACCCCATTCAGTGAGTGGTGCTGCGCGTTGTGCGCTGGCGATACGTCGCGCTTTTGCGGACGCTTCTTGGTGTGCGGCCCTAGATAGGGTGTCCTAGGGCCAACCAGAACCTTGCAAAGATATCAGAACCCCATGCCGAAATGCAACTCATTCGGCAACCCCTTGCCCTGCTCGC
>DATLXP010000151.1:0-5090 GCA_035575695.1 Vicinamibacterales bacterium | reverse complement strand
GCGGCGCCGATGCGCGGCGACCACGAGTCGTAATCGAGCAGCTTCTCGGCGCGTCCCTCGATCTCCGTGCGGTTGCTTTCGTACCGGAGCCCGCCGTTCACGGTCAATTTCCGCAGCGGCCGCCAGGCGTCCTGTATGCCGAACGCATAGCCGCGATCGATCGTGTTGTTCTCGGCGCCTTCGAGCGGCCTCGGTGTGGAGACCGTCCAGAGCTGCCGGGGGCCGAACACCGCCGAGTCGCGGTAGGTCTCGATGATATTCAAACGCAGACGGTTCAACCGGCTGGTACGCGGGTACAGCTCCGTGGAGAGCCTCAGGTCGTGCCCCCCGAAGCCCGAGAAGCTGCGCGTCAGCACGCCGGAGAAGTAGGGTCTCGTCTGTTCGTTGGCCTGGTCGCGGTCGTAGTTCCCGTCGGTGGTGAGGATCGAACCGGCCGCGTTCGCGAAGCGCGTGCGCGGGTTCGTGCCGTTGCGCCCGTCGGTCTGATTAGGCTTGTCGAAGTAACTGGCCACGACCGCGAGCAGCGTTTTCCTGCCGATCTGATAGTCCCAGTTGACGCCGGTCGTATAGCCGCCGAAGTGACCCACCGGCGTCGCGTCGAAGGTGAAGCTCGGAATGCCGAAGCTTGGATCCTGCAGGCGGCGGTCATGCTGGAAGACGTAGGCAAGGCGGTGCCGCTGGTGGGGCTGGTAGCTCGCCTTTGCGTAGAACTCATGGCTGCGGATCTTGCTCTTGTATGAGGTGACGTTGAAGATGCCGGTGTTCTCGTACAGATACTTCTCAGACGCGAAAAACCACAACCGGTCACGCCGAATGGGACCGCCCAGGTGCCCTTCCGGGTAATAGGACTCCACGTTGGCCGGGCTCGTGCCGGGGAAATTCGTCCCGTTGAAGCGCTTCGGCGTGAGAAACATCGATGCGCCGCCGTGAAACTCGTTGCCGCCGCTCTTCGTGACGATGTTCATCACGCCGCCGGTGCCGAAGCCGGTCTGCGCTTCGACACCGCCGGTGCTGATCGCGACCTCCTGAATGATGGCGTTGTTCAGATATGTCGTTGTGCTGGCATTGACGTGGTCGCCCACGTCGATGCCGTCGACAAACACCTTGTTCTGCGTCCCGCTGGCGCCGTTGATGCTCGGCGACTGGCTGCCGGTCGATGTCGCGAGCGAATCCCGCACGCCTGGAGCCATGACCCAGAAATCCGTGTACTGCTGGCTCGTCGAGAGGGGGATGAAGGCAATCGCCTCCGTGTCGATCGTGAAGTTGCGGGAGTTGCGCCGCAGGTCGATCACCGGCGCCTCGGCCGTGACGATGGTCGACTCGGTTACGCCGGCGACCGACATGTCGAAGTCGATCGTCGCCGTCTGGCCTACGCGCACCTCGATCTGTTCCCGGACGATGGACGCGAATCCCTGAAGCGAAGCCCGGATCTCGAACTTGCCCGGCGGCAGGGAACGGACGGTGTAGCTCCCGCGCTCGCCGGTGACGACAGTGCGGGGACCCATGATCGCCGGCCCCGCCACGGTGACGCTGACGCCGGGGAGGACCCCCTTCGACGCATCGCGGACGGTGCCTTCGATGCTGCCGGTCGTCTCCTGAGCAAACGAAGCGGGAGCGCTCCAGAGCAGCGCCCCCAGAACGACAAAAATAAGCCGGGTTGTCATGTGTCCTCCTGAACGCGCCATTACTGTGTCACCGCTTTCTCGGCGAGCAGTTCCTGAACCTTCGCCTTGATCTTCGTCAAATCTCCGCCACCGACGTGCGTGAGCCGCACGACACCCTGCCGGTCGATCAGGATCGTGTGGGGGATGGGGGAGACGCCATACGCCATATGGGTTCCGTTCTTGGGATCGATCGCGACGGCCCATGGAAGTTTCTGCTTCGTCACGAAGCTCCGGACCTTTGCGGAGGTCTGCGACGAGTGGTTCGTGATCCCGAGAATGACGAGACCCTGCGAACCGAACTCGTCGACCCACTTCCGTATCTCGGGATACATCTCAATACAGGGCTTGCACCAGGTCGCCCAGAAATCGAGCATCACGACCTTGCCCTTGAGACCGGCAAGCGTCTGCGGGTCCGAGCCGACCCACTCGATGGCCTTGAGCGCGGGCGCCGGCTTTCCGACGAGATTCTTCGAGTCCACTTCGACCGTCGCGACCTCCTCGCCGAGCTTGCTCTCCCACTTCGGCCCCGTGGTGCCGAGAGCCAGCGGCAGCGGAGGCTGTCCGGTGAACACCAGTTGGGCCTTCTTGTCGCCGTCGAAATCCGCCGCGGCGAACGCCTGCGCCTCATGCGCGGCCGTCATCCCTCGCCATGACCCGCCGACGCGCTCGTACACGCGCACCGTACCGCCCAGGCTGGCGGCCCGCGACGCCAGGCCGACGATCTCCGATTTGCCGTCGCCGTTCAGATCGACGATGTCGATCTGTTCGAAGCGGATGTGATCAGGCAGGTCCTCGATGAGGTCGTACTTCCATTTGTCCTTCTGCCGCGAGATCACCGCGATCCGGCAGCGCGCGATCTTTCCGTAATCGGAGTGCCACCCATCGGCGATGACGATCTCGGCCTGCTTGTCGCCATCCAGATCTCCGACGGCGACGGCCGACACCCCGCGCGTCGCCGGCAGCGGAATGCGCGTGTCACCGTCGAGGATGAAGGCGTCTCCCACGGGCACGGGAACGGGCTTCTCCCCCTCCTTGACGTCGCCATAGGCGCGTCCGACGACGACCATGGGCCGTCCGGGCTGCATCACGGGGCCAGCGTCTACGTGTCCTCCCATGCGGACCGTGGCGATGTCGGTGACCTTCCACGCCGCGCTTTCGAGGCGGGCGACGCGGATATCGGACATGAATTTCGATGCGTAATAGGCAAACAGGATCTCCTGGCGGCCGTCGCCGTCAATATCCCGGACCTCGAGCGAGGTGATCTCAGGCCGTTCGGTCGCCTTGCGGTACACCTCCACCGGCGTCCAGTCCCCTTTGGTGGCCGGCTTGTACACCGAGATGGAGGCATCGGTCTGCGGCCCGGTCTTCGCGTTGTATCCCCCGAGCCCGTGGCCCACGATCAGTTCCGCCTTGCCGTCGCCGGTGACATCCGCCACGACCATGCTGTCGACCGGGTCCTTCACCGCGAGCCCCATCGACTGAATCGGGTTCTGACCGGAGTAATCGGTGATCCGGATCGCCTTGGAGTCCGAGTCGTAGACGATCGACTCGGCCATGCCATCGCCGTTCAGATCGCCGGCCGTCATGCTGTAGCGCGTCATCCCGACGGAGGGAGTCGCGGGAGGTTTGGCCGGCGCAGCCGGTTTCTCGGTGGGTTTCGCGGTGGACGCCGGTGCCTGTGCCGGCGGTTGCACGGGGACGGCCGCCTGGCGCCCGAGGAGTGGCGCCGCGAGGCCGGCAAGGAGGACGGCGGTCAGACAGACATTTCGCATGTGCATATCGCTCCAGATCTTCAGCCAAAGAACCCGGCAGCCCTGAAGGGCCGCGCTACGTGCCCAAACCCGGCAGCCCTGAAGGGCTGCGCTACGTGTCCAAACCAGGCCCGACTCGATTAGCGGGCGCCGCCGCGCACGCCGTCCATCTCGCGACGCTCACGGCGCGCGAGCTGCAGGGGCGTGAGCTCGATGGCCGGCAGCCCCTGCTGCAGCAGGTCCCGCGGCACCTGCGACTCGAACTCCGCTTCGCTCGACTCCCGGAACTCGGTCCATCGGGAATCGTGGACACCGGTCGATCCGTCGCTGTAGGTGAGGGTCGTCTTCAGGCGCACCCGCCGGAAGCCGCGGGCCTCGATGTCATGCTCGTGGATCGCCCTGACGAGACGATCCTGCCGCTGCGCGTAGGCGGTCACGGCGGTGACGCGGTACACATCTCCCCACTCTGGGGAGCGGACCCGCTGGACGCTGGTGCTTTCGACGCCCGAGGCGCCCGGGCTCCGCTCGAGCCAATCCGCGAACTGGCGGCTTTCCAGCCCGATCGACCGGATGCGCTCCCGGCGCGTGAGGAACCTCTCGAGCGCGGGGCGCAGATCCGAATCCAAGGTGGAGAGCGCCTCGCGCAGGGCCGCTGTCGAAGGGGAAATTTCGAGCCGCCGGCCGGCCGCGGTCCGATAGCTGATCGAGCTGCCGTCGGGCTGCCGCCAGTACGCCCACAGCGTGCGTCCGTCCGCGCCGTACCGGCGGCTGATCTCGTCGAATGTGGAGTCCCCGTTTCTCCGCCAGAAGACCGTCCGTTCGGTTCCGTTCGGGAGATCGTGGAGGCCGGTCGAGATCGTGTGGACGTCCCAGTGCAGCACCTTGTTCGGCTGATACACCCAGGCGTGCTCCCGGGCTCCGCTCTCGGCGAGGATCCTCTCGGCCGAGGCATCGATGCGCCCGCTGAACGGCAGCGACAGGAGAACCACCAGGAGCAGCGCCGCCGCAGCCCCGATCCACACAGGCCTTCGCCACCGGGCAGACACCGGAGGCTGCACCGGCAAGGCGGCTCCTGGCAACCGGCGGCCGACCGCCTGGAGGATTCGATGCGACGCCTCGTCCTCTCCCTCGTCTTCAGCGCCAAGCCGGCCCTGCACGAACAAACCGAGCGCCTTCAATTCGGCGAGCGCCCCGGAACAGTCCCGGCAGGACTCCATGTGATGGGCGATGAGCTCCGCCTCCGGCCCGGGCAGCTCCCCATCGACAAATTTCTGCAGTACGAGCGGATCGGAGCAGTCGCCTCGTCCGCCGGCCGCGCGCGGGTCATCCAGCATGCTATTTCCTGTGGCTTCAGGGGTTATGACGAACGAGGGGAAGGGTTTATAACAGGTGCCGGGGTGCCGGGTGCTTTGCTTCAGAGGGTGGAGCGGTTCCCCGCGGAGTTCGAGTCGGACGCCTGCTCCTCGTAGTAATCGCGGAACGCGGACCTGGCGCGCTGCAGCAGGACCCCCACGTATCCCGCCTCCATGCCGGTGATGTCGGCGATCTCTCGATACGAAAACCCCTCCGACCAGAGGATCAGCACCTGTCGCATCCGCGGCGGCAGCCGGCGCAGGGTCAGGCGCGTCAACTGCTGGCGCTGCAGGCGCGTTTCGAAATCGACCACGTTCCCGGC